>NZ_WSTA01000054.1 GCF_009789225.1 Agromyces seonyuensis
GCGGTGCTCCTCGGCGGCGCGGGCGCGCGCGGCTGCGCTCGATCCGCCCGAGGGGCGTCGGGAACCGGGCTGGCGGAGGTCCACCGGCCGCATCCGGCTCCGGGCTCCCGGCCCCGGAGTGCCGATGCCGACGACGGGCGCTGCGGGGTCCGGTTCCGCCGGGCCTGCGGCCGCCCAGGCGACGCCCCCGGCCCGGAACGCCTCGCCGAGGGGCGGCCGATCGTCGCCGAGCGCGAGGTCCTCCGGGAGCGGGTCGGCCTCCGAGCCGATGCGCACCGCGTCCACGTCGGCGAACTCCGCGAGGTGCCAGGGCACGATGCCGTGCGACTCGAGCCGGCGCCAGCCCCCCGGCGAGTGGAGGTCGACGACCGCGTCGCCGCGAACGACCGCGGTGCAGCGACCCGGGCTCGCGGTCTCCGCGAGGACGATCGCGAACGAGGCGACGCGTTCCGCCCCGTCGCCGATCGGGAGGAGGCCGACGAGGTCCTCGAGGGCGGCGGCGCCCGCGCGCATCCGCTTCGCCATCGCCTCGACGACGCCCGCGGGGGCGGGAGCGGCGACCGCGACGAGCGCGTCGGGCCCCGCCGCCGCGTCCCAGTCGCGGGCGCCGGAGGCCACCCGGTGCAGGGTTCCGCTCAGCATGTGCATCAGTCTGTCACCGCACGACCTCAGCCGAGGTAGCTCATGACGTGCTTGAGGCGCGTGTAGTCCTCGAAGCCGTACTGCGAGAGGTCCTTGCCGTAGCCGGAGTGCTTGAAGCCCCCGTGCGGCATCTCGGCGACGACGGGGATGTGGGTGTTGATCCACACGCACCCGAAGTCGAGCCGCTTCGCGAACCGCATCGCCCGGGCGTGGTCGCGGGTCCAGATCGAGGAGGCCAGGCCGTACTGCACGCCGTTGGCGAGGGCGAGCGCCTCGGCCTCGTCGCGGAAGGTCTGCACGGTGATCACGGGGCCGAAGATCTCGCGCTGCACGGCCTCGTCGTCCTGGCGGAGTCCGGCGACGACGGTCGGCTCCCAGAACCAGCCTCGTTCCCCGTGCCGCCGGCCGCCTGCTTCGAGGCGGGCGTGGTCGGGCAGGCGGTCGATGAAGCCGGCGACCTGGGCGAGCTGGTCGGGGTTGTTGACGGGGCCGTACGTCACGCCGGGTTCCATCGGCGCGCCCGTGCGCACCGAGTCGCGCGCGTACGCGGCGAGCGCGGCCGTGAAGTCGGCGGCGACGGACTCGTGGACGAGCACGCGCGTGGCGGCGGTGCAGTCCTGTCCGGCGTTGAAGTAGCCCGCGTCGGCGATGCCGGCGGCCGTGCGGACGAGGTCGGCGTCGTCGAAGACGATCACGGGGGCCTTGCCGCCGAGTTCGAGGTGGACGCGTTTGAGGTCGGACGCCGCCGCGGCGGCGACGGCCATGCCGGCCCGCACCGACCCGGTGACCGAAACCATCGCCGGGGTCGGGTGCGCGACCATCGCGGCACCGGTCGAGCGGTCGCCCGTGACGACGTTGAAGACGCCGGCGGGCAGGAACTCGCTCGCGAGCTCGGCGAGGCGCAGGGTCGAGAGCGGCGTCGTCTCGCTCGGCTTCAGCACGACCGCGTTGCCCGCGGCGATCGCGGGAGCGATCTTCCAGACGGCCATGTTGAGCGGGTAGTTCCACGGGGTGACCTGGCCGATGACGCCGATGGGCTCCCGGCGGATGAACGACGTGTGGTCGGCGAGATACTCCGCGCCGGCGCGGCCTTCGAGGTTGCGCGCGGCTCCCGCGAAGAAGCGGATCTGGTCGACCGAGAGGTCGATCTCGTCGGCGACGAGGTTCGGCCGCGGCTTGCCCGTGTCCTGCGATTCGAGGTCGGCGAACTCCTCGGCGTGCTCGGCGAGCGCGTCGGCGATGCGGAAGAGGGCGAGCTGTCGCTCCGACGGCGTCGCCTCGCGCCAGGCCTCGAACCCGGACTCCGCGGCGTCGAAGGCGGCGTCGAGGTCGGCGGCGGTGCCGACGGGCGCGCGCCCGTAGACGGCCTCGGTGACGGGATCGACGAGCGCGAGGCTCCTCTCGCCGCGCGAGTCCACGCGTCGTCCGCCGATGAAGTGCTGGAGGGTCGGCTCGCTCACCGGAGTGCTCCTTCCGTGGCGCCGTCGGGTCCGGCGCGCGTTCCCCGATGGTACTGTCCGATTCCCGCGGGCGGAACCGCCACGGGCTACGGAATCGGTTGTTTCCAGACTGTTTCAATACGAAATCCATTGTTGCGACAGCATCCTGGTGTCATAATCGGGGCATGACGATCAACGCCCGAGCCAACGGCGGCCGTCCGGCGCACCTCGACGACGTCTCGAAGGCGATCATCGAGCAGCTCCAGCGCGACGGCCGGCGCTCCTACTCCGACATCGGTCGCGCCGTCGGGCTCTCCGAGGCGGCCGTCCGCCAGCGCGTCCAGCGCTTGCAGGAGACGGGCGTCATGCAGATCGTCGCCGTCACGGACCCGACCCAGCTCGGGTTCGCGCGGCAGGCGATGATCGGCGTCCGGGTGTCGGGCGATACCCGCGCCGTCGCAGACCGGCTCGCCGAACTCGGGGAGATCGACTACGTCGTGCTCACGGCCGGCAGCTTCGACCTCCTCGCCGAGGTCGTCTGCGAGGACGACGAGCAGCTCATCGCACTGCTCAACGACCGCATCCGCTCGATCGAGGGCGTCGCCTCGACCGAGACGTTCGTCTACCTCCGCCTCCACAAGCAGCACTACGACTGGGGCACCCGCTGACCCGGCGGGACGCCCCGACTCGAACCGTTCTCGGAAAGGACCGGTCATGACCGACAACGCCGTGCTCCAGCAGCAGGCCAAGGACCACCTCTGGATGCACTTCACCCGCCACTCCACGTTCGCCGACTCGGACGTGCCGGTGATCGTCAAGGGCGACGGCCACCGCATCTGGGACGTCGGCGGCAAGGAGTACTTCGACGGGCTCGCCGGCCTGTTCGTGGTCAACGCCGGCCACGGCCGCACCCGCCTCGCCGAGACCGCGGCGAAGCAGGCGTCCGAGCTCGCGTACTTCCCGATCTGGTCCTACGCCCATCCGGCCGCCATCGAGCTCGCCGACCGGCTCGCCGCCGAGGCGCCGGGCGACCTCAACCGCGTCTTCTTCTCCACGGGCGGCGGCGAAGCCGTCGAGACCGCCTTCAAGCTCGCCAAGTACTACTGGAAGCTGCAGGGCAAGCCGACCAAGCACAAGGTCATCTCGCGGGCGATCGCCTACCACGGCACCCCGCAGGGGGCGCTCGCGATCACGGGCATCCCGGCGATGAAGGCGATGTTCGAGCCGATCACCCCGGGCGGCTTCCGCGTGCCGAACACGAACTTCTACCGCGCCGCCGAGATGGGTGCGCCCGCCGACGACCTCGAGGCGTTCGGCGTCTGGGCCGCGAACCGCATCGAGGAGCAGATCCTCTTCGAGGGTCCCGAGACGGTCGCGGCCGTCTTCCTGGAGCCCGTGCAGAACTCCGGCGGCTGCTTCCCGCCGCCCCCCGGCTACTTCCAGCGCGTGCGCGAGATCTGCGACCGGTATGACGTGCTGCTCGTCAGCGACGAGGTCATCTGCGCGTTCGGGCGCCTCGGGCACACGTTCGCGTGCGACGCCTACGGCTACGTGCCCGACATGATCACGTGCGCGAAGGGCATGACGAGCGGCTACTCCCCCATCGGCGCGACGATCATCAGCGACCGCATCTTCGAGCCCTTCTCGAAGGGCGACACGACCTTCTACCACGGGTACACCTTCGGCGGGCATCCGGTCTCGGCGGCCGTCGCCCTCGAGAACCTGCGGATCTTCGACGAGGAGGGGCTGAACGCCCACGTCCGCGAGAACTCGCCGCTCTTCCGCGCCGAGCTCGAGACGCTGCTCGACCTGCCCATCGTCGGCGACGTGCGCGGCGACGGGTACTTCTTCGGCATCGAGCTCGTGAAGGACAAGGCGACCCGAGAGACGTTCGACGACGACGAGTCGGAGCGGCTGCTGCGCGGTTTCCTCTCGAAGGCGCTCTTCGAGGCCGGGCTCTACTGCCGTGCCGACGACCGCGGCGACCCCGTCATCCAGCTCGCGCCGGCGCTCACCATCGGGCCGAGCGAGTTCCGCGAGATCTCGGGCATCCTCCGCGGGGTGCTGACGGAGGCGTGGTCGCACCTGTGAGCGACGCGGCGGGCGCCGTGGATGCCTCGGGGCGGCGTTACCGCGACACCTCCTTCTGGCTGGATGCCGCGGCCACGGCCGGGGATGCGCTGACCCCGCGCGGGTCGGCGCCGGACGGGCTCGACGTCGACGTCTGCATCGTCGGCGGCGGTCTCACCGGCCTGTGGACGGCGCACTCGCTCATCCGTGCGGAGCCGACGATGCGGGTCGCAGTGCTCGAGGCCGAGGTCGCCGGCTACGGGGCCTCGGGCCGCAACGGCGGCTGGTGCTCGGCCCTCTTCCCCGTCCCGACCGCGACGCTCGCCGCCGATTCCGGTCTGGAGGCCGCGCTCGCCCAGCGGCGGGCCATGATCGACACCGTCGCCGAGGTCGGGCGGGTCGCCGCCGCGGAGGGCATCGACTGCGACTTCGCGCGGGGAGGCACCGTGGTGTTCGCCCGGACCCCCGTCGAGGAACGGCGCGCGGACGCGGAGGCGGCCGAGGCCGCGCACTACGGCGTCGATCCCCTGAGCCGGGTCTCGGCCGACGACGTCGCCGCGAGGTGGGGCGTCACCGGGGTCGCCGGGCACCGCCCGAGCGCGCTCGTCGATCCGAACTGCGCGAGCGTGCAGCCGGCGAAACTCGTCCGCGGCCTCGCACGGGTCGTCGAGGATGCCGGGGTCGCCCTGTACGAACGCACGCGCGCCGTCGACTGGGCGCCGGGGCGCGTGCGCTTCCGCACCGCCGACGGCGACACCGGGATGGTCCGCGCCGAGCGCATCGTCATCGCCCTCGAGGGCTACGGGCCGACCACTCCCCGAGTGCGCCGGCGCATCCTGCCGCTGTACTCGCTCATGATCGCGACCGAGCCGTTGTCTGAATCGGTGTGGGACGAGATCGGCCTCGCCCACGGCGAGACGTTCTCCGACGAGCGCCACCTGCTGGTCTACGGCCAGCGCACGGCCGACGACCGGTTCGCGTTCGGCGGCCGCGGTGCCGGCTACCGCTGGGGCAGCCGCGTGCATCCCTCGTTCGACCGCGACCCGGCGGTGTTCGAGCACCTGCACGGCGCGCTCGGCGACCTGTTCCCCGCTGCCCGTGGCGCCCGCGTGACGCACCGCTGGGGCGGGCCGCTCGGCGTCGCCCGCGACTGGCACGCCTCAGTGTCGTTCAACCCCGCAACGGGAGTGGCGTTCGCGGGCGGCTACGTCGGCGACGGCCTCTCGACGACGAACCTCGCCGGACGCACCCTCGCCGACCTGCTCCGAGGCGTCGCCTCGCCGCTCACCTCACTGCCATGGGTGAACCACCGCTCCCCGCTCTGGGAGCCCGAACCGCTGCGCTGGCTCGGCGCGAACGCCGCCGTCGCCGGCCTGCGCATCGCTGACGCCGAGGAACGGGTCACGGGCCGCCGTTCGGCCGCCCGCGAGGTGGTTCGGGCGGTCACGGGGCACTAGGGAGCGGCCGCGGCGAGCGGGGTCGTCCTCCGAGGCTCGCGAGACCCCGGCGCACGGCCGGTTCGACCCAGTCGGGCGTCCAGCCGGTGGCCTCGCTCGCCGCCGCCGCGATGCGCTCGGGCGTCGCTCCGGCGGCGTGCCCCGTGCGGATCGCCGCCGCGACGGCATCGAGCATCCCGGCCTGCTGCACGAGGAACGCGCGATCGACCGGTTTCCCGTGCCCGGGGATCACAACCTCCTGCATGCCGATCCCCTCGGACAGGCGCTCGACCACCCCGGGCCACTCGAGCGGGAACGAACCCGAACCGTACATCGGCGGTCCCGACTCCTCGACGACGTCGCCGACGATCCAGACGCCGACGTCGGGCACGTGCACGACGAGATCGGTGTCGGTGTGCCCGGGCCGCAGCGGGAGCAACCGCACGAGCCGTCCGCCGAGGTCGACCTCTGTCTCCTCCGTGAGGAGGCGATCCGGCGGGGTCGGCACGACGTCGGCCCAGTCGTACTGCGGCTGGGCCTCGGGCGCCGACCGCCAGGCGGCGAGACGCGGCTCCTCGAACTCGGCGAAATGCGCCGGGATGCGCGCATGGCCGAAGACGAGCGCGCCGGGGAACGCCTGGTTGCCGAAGGCGTGGTCGTAGTGGGCGTGGGTGTTCACGAGCCAACGGGTCGGTCCGAGCCCGAGCGCGTCGACGTCGGCCGCCAGTTCCGCGCCCTCGCGCGGGTTGCACCGCGAGTCCACGAGCAGCACCCCCGCCTCGCCGACGACCGCGACGATCGAGACGTCGATCGGCTGATACCGAGCGTGCAGCACCCCGTCGGCGATCTCGGTCCACTCCGCCATGCCGCGATCCTAGGCGTCGCGATCCCGCGCGGTGCCGCTCGCGCATCGACCGGCTCACTCCGCCCGCGGCAGCGTCCCGAACACCCACTCCGGCATCGCGCCGCTCCCGATCCAGGTCTGCAGCAGTCGGGCGAGGCCGGCGTGCGGATCGATCGAGAGCGCGCGGTCGAGATGGGCGCCGGCCGCGCTGCCGCGTCCGAGCGCCCACGCCAGCCAGCCGAGCATCGTGAGCAATGGGGGTCGGTATCTCCTCGGGGCATCGGCGACGAGTGTCCCGACGACGCGCATCGCGAGGCGGACCCGCTCGGACTCCGGCGGTGCCGTGGACCTGCCGAGCAGCAGCGCGGTCTGCGCCGACGGCACCCCGGCGTCGAGGTGCTCGGCGGTGAGTTCGTCGAACGACAGTCCTCGTGCGGCGGCCTCCCGCCGGAACCGCTCGTCTGCCGCGAGGCTCTCCTCCGCAGCCGCCCCGCCGAACGCGCACTGCAGCAGCAGCGCATCCCGGATCGACGGGATGCCGAGGAGTGCGACGAGCGCGGCAGCGTCCGCCGCCGATGCTCTCGGGTCGGCCCCCCGCAGCAGCTCCTCCAGCACCCCGACCGGATCGACGTCGCGCACGCGCTCGGGATCTCGCTCGATCGTGCGCAATCGTCCAGCGAGCCTGGCCGCAGCCTGCGGGTCCCGCGCGGGAACTCGCATGTCCGCATCCGAGTTCGGAGTGCGCGCTCCGGACTCCAACTCGGCTCGCGGACGACCCCCTGCCGGCAGGTCCGGATCGTCGATCGCCCCCCAACCGTCGGCGACGACGACGAACGAGTCGAGCACCCGGAACCCTGCCCGCTCGAACGCGACCGCCGCGGCCTGGGCCGTCGCGCGGTCGGGCATCGCGCGACCCCCGAAACGCCGCGGCGAATAGCAGACCAGCGCGACGGCATCGAGGTCCGGGATGCGACAGGCCGTTCCGACTGCGGCGGCCACGAGCGCGTCGCGTTCGCCGGTCCGGCTCGGGCGCGGCAGCGGATACCGGTAGGCGGCGAACGTGCGTCGTCCGCGGAACCCCACGACGACGAGGCTGTCGGTCGGCTCGAGGCCGACGAGTGCGGGCACGACGGCGAGCAGCTGCGCCGGCGAGGTGGCGGTGATGAGTTCGGTCATGCAGGGCAGCGAAGCCGATCGGACGGCGGCGGTGCCGGCCGGCCCGTGCGCTCGGCATCGACGACGACGGACTCCGCGCTGGGGAGGAGCAGGGTCCGGCGCTCCTCCCTTGGCACGGCGCAGGCGATCCCATTCGCGACGGCGGCCCCGCCAGTCGGATCGTCCCCGACCGCCGATAGCGTGGCGGCATGAATCGAGACGTCCCCGAATCCGTCCTCGTCGGCCCCGATGGCCTGTCCCGCTGCCGCTGGGTCGGCGACGACGACGAGTACCGCCGCTACCACGACGAGGAGTGGGGCGTGCCGCAGCACGACCCGCGGGCGCTGTTCGAGAAGGTCTGCCTCGAGGGCTTCCAGGCCGGCCTGTCCTGGATCACGATCCTGCGCCGCCGTCCCGCGTTCCGCGCGGCCTTCCACGACTTCGACCCCGAGGCGGTCGCCGCGATGGGCGACGCCGATGTCGAGCGGCTTCTCGGCGATGCCGGCATCATCCGCCACCGCGGCAAGATCGAGGCGGCGATCGGCAACGCCCGCGCGATGCTCGCGATGGACGAGCCCCTCGACGAGTTCCTCTGGTCGTTCGCCCCGGCTCCGCGTCCGGCGCCCCCGAGGGCCCTCGCCGAGATCCCCGCGGTCACCGCCGAGTCGACGGCGCTCTCGAAAGCCCTCCGGGCCCGCGGCTTCCGCTTCGTCGGGCCGACGACGATGTACGCCCTCATGCAGGCGTGCGGCTTGGTCGACGACCACGTGGCCGGCTGTTATCGGGCGGCCGCCCCCGCGTGAGCGCGAGAATGCCTCAGACGACGAGTTCGACGACGGCGACGCCGCCGGGTCCGCGCTCGTCCGACCGGGCCAGCTCGAAGCCGGCCTCGGCGGCCCACGCGATCAGCGCATCGAGGTCGGCATGCGCGACGCGCGACTCGAGCAGCGCTCGCGCGAAGCGTCCCTTGCCCTGCTTGTTGAAGTGGTTGAGCGCGCGCTTGCGGCCGTCGGCGCCGCGCGTGACGACGCGGACGAAGACCGATCCGTCGCGCACCGGTGCCGGTCCGAGCTCCGAGTACCCCTCCGACCTCAGGTCGAGCACGAGGCCGTCGTGGGCGGCGAGTTCGGCGGCGATGCGCGAGCGCCAGTGGGACTTGAGCTTCAGCGCGGGCAGCCGCGAGTCGTGCGAGAGCCGGTACGCCGGAATCGGGTCGAGCCCGCCGACCAGGCCGAACAGCGCCGAATGCACGCGGACGTGCTCAGCGGCGAACTCACGTGCCTCTACGGGCAGGGATGGCGCATCGAGCGCGTCGTAGAGCACGCCCGTATAGCGGTCGAGCGCGGGCATCGTCGCCGACTCGGCGAGCATCCGGTTGCGCGCGATCTCGGGCGCCAGACGGGGGCCGAGCTTGAGCGCCGTCATCATCGCGCTGCCGTCGCCGTCCCGTGCGAGCGCGACGAGCGCTGCGGCGACGGTCTCACGAGCCCCGGCGAGCTCCGGGTGGCGCAGCGCGACATCGCCGACGGGCGGGCCGTCGCCGCCGTCGCGCTTGGTCTCGGACGGCGGCAGGAGGACGAGCACTACGAGTCGAGCCAGGCGACGGCGGCGTCGACGTTGCGACCGAGCGACTCGACGCTGTCGATGGTCGTACGGGGCAGCGCGGCGCTCGGGCCGGTCCAGGCCCCGTAGCCGTCGATGCGCTGCTCGACCGCACGCCAGGTGATCACCTCGAGGTGCGGGAGGTTGCGCTCGCGCGCCTCCAGGCGTTCGCGGTGGAGCTTCTCGTCGGAGCAGATCACCTCGATGACCCGGAGCCGGACGCCCGCGCGGGCCGCGAGGTCGCGCCACTGCAGCCGCGCCGCCTCGACGGCGTTGACGGCGTCGACGATCACGCTCCGGCCCGTGTCGAGCACGTCCTCGGCGATGCGCTCCGCGACGAGATACGCCGCGAGCCCGGTGGGCTGGTCGGCTTCGATCCCCGCTCCGAGGATGGCCGACTCGATCGGATCGACCGAGACGACCTGGGCGCCCAGACGAGCGCCGATGATGCCGGCGATCGTCGATTTGCCCGTGCCCGGCAACCCGGCCATCACGATCAACTGCGTGATGGCCAGGTCGCCGAACTGACGGTCGAACGATTCGGTAGCCGACATCGTGTTCCGGGTCAGACCAGCTGAGCCTGGGAGGCGACGATCTGGACCATGTCGCCGTCGACGGAGAGGAAGCCGCCGTCGGCGTCCGCCGTCAGCTTCTCGCCGCCGGGCAGCGTGATCCGGACCTCGCCGCCGGCGAGGATCGCGAGCATGGGCTCGTGACCGGCGAGGATGCCGATCTGACCCTCGACCGTGCGGGCGACCACCATCTCGGCGTCACCGCTCCAGACCTCGTGGTCGGCCGCGACGACGCTCACGTTCAGCGTCGCCATGCTCAGCCGTTCTCCTTCTGGATCTGCGCCCACTTGGCCTCGACGTCGGTGATCGCGCCGACGTTGAAGAACGCCTGCTCGGCCACGTGGTCGAACTCGCCCTTGGCGATCGCGTCGAACGACTCGATCGTGTCCTTGAGCGGCACGGTCGAACCCTCGACGCCCGTGAACTTCTTGGCCATGTAGGTGTTCTGCGAGAGGAACTGCTGAATGCGGCGCGCACGCGACACCGTGATCTTGTCCTCTTCCGAGAGCTCGTCGACACCGAGGATGGCGATGATCTCCTGGAGTTCCTTGTTCTTCTGCAGGATCTGCTTGACGACCGTGGCCACGCGGTAGTGGTCCTCGCCGATGTAGCGCGGGTCGAGGATGCGGCTCGTCGAGCTCAGCGGGTCGACGGCCGGGTAGAGGCCCTTCGACGCGATCTCGCGCGAGAGCTCGGTCGTCGCGTCGAGGTGCGCGAAGGTGGTCGCCGGCGCCGGGTCGGTGTAGTCGTCCGCGGGGACGTAGATCGCCTGCAGCGAGGTGATCGAGTGACCGCGGGTCGAGGTGATGCGCTCCTGGAGGAGGCCCATCTCGTCGGCGAGGTTCGGCTGGTAGCCCACGGCGGAGGGCATGCGGCCGAGCAGCGTCGAGACCTCGGAACCGGCCTGCGTGAAGCGGAAGATGTTGTCGATGAAGAGCAGCACGTCCTGCTTCTGGACGTCGCGGAAGTACTCCGCCATCGTGAGGGCCGAAAGGGCGACGCGGAGACGCGTCCCCGGCGGCTCGTCCATCTGGCCGAAGACGAGCGCGGTCTTGTCGAAGACGCCCGCTTCCTCCATCTCGTGGATGAGGTCGTTGCCCTCACGGGTGCGCTCGCCGACGCCGGCGAACACGGACACGCCGCCGTGGTCCTGCGCGACGCGCTGGATCATCTCCTGGATGAGGACGGTCTTGCCGACGCCCGCACCGCCGAACAGGCCGATCTTGCCGCCCTGCACGTACGGGGTGAGGAGGTCGATGACCTTGATGCCGGTCTCGAACATCGTGGTCTTCGACTCGAGCTGGTCGAACGCGGGGGCCTTGCGGTGGATCGGCCAGCGCTCGGTGATCTCGATCTGCTCGCCGGGCTCGCCGTTGAGGATCTCGCCGATGACGTTGAAGACCTTGCCCTTGGTGACGTCGCCGACGGGCACCGAGATCGGGGCGCCGCTGTCGCGCACCTCCTGGCCGCGGACGAGGCCGTCCGTGGGCTTCAGGGCGATGGCGCGCACGACGTCGTCGCCGAGGTGCTGGGCGACCTCGAGCGTGATGGTGGTCGTCTCGCCGCCGAGCGTGATGTCGGTCTTGAGAGCGTTGTAGATGTCGGGGATGCCGTCGTGCGGGAACTCGATGTCGACGACGGGGCCGGTGACTCGCGCGATTCGGCCGACGGCGCCGGCCACGGGCTCGGCCGCAGCCGGGACGGTAGCGGTGTCAGTCATGTTTCTTCCTCTTCTGGTGGCTAGTCCTGCGCGGACGACGACAGTGCGTCGGCACCGCCCACGATCTCGGAAATCTGCTGGGTGATCTCGGCCTGGCGCGCGTTGTTGGCCAGTCGCGTGTAGTCGCGGATGAGCTTGTCGGCGTTGTCGGTGGCCGACTTCATCGCCTTCTGCGTGGCCGCGTGCTTCGAAGCCGAGGAGTCGAGCATCGCGTTGAAGATGCGGGACTCGATGTAGGCCGGCAGCAGGGCGTCGAGCACGGTCTCGGCATCGGGCTCGAACTCGTAGAGCGGGTAGACCTCTGCGGAATCGTCGGCCGATGCCTCGACGATCGACAGCGGCAGCAGGCGGCGCACGAGCGGCTCTTGCGTGATGCGGCTGACGAAGTGGTTGAAGATCAAGTGGATCTCGCCGACGCCGCCGGCAGCCTCGTCGCCGAAGTCCGCGAGCAGTTCCTCCGCGATCTCCTGGGCGGTCGCGAACTCGGGGTTGTCGGTCCCGCCCACCCAGCTGCGCTCGAACGCGCGCTGGCGGAACGAGAAGTAGCCCACGGCCTTGCGGCCGACGAGGTACCACGTGACGTCCTTGCCCTCGTCGCGCAGCAGCTCGGCGAGCTCCTCCGCCTGGCGGAGGACCTGCGAGTTGAACGCGCCCGCGAGGCCGCGGTCGGACGTGAAGATCACGATCGCGGCGCGCGAGATCGTCTCGGGCTCCGTCGTCAGCACGTGATCGACGGACGAGTGGCTCGCGACCGCGCCGACGGCGCGGGTCAGCGCGTCCGAGTACGGCGAGGACGCGGCGGCTCGCGCCTGCGCCTTGCCGATCCGGGACGCCGAGATGAGCTCCATCGCCCGCGTGATCTTCTTGGTCGTCTGGGCAGACTTGATCTTCTGCCGGTAGACCCGAAGTTGCGCTCCCATGTTTCTCCTGTGTCGTGTCTTCCGAACGGCCGGGACGGAATGCCCGCCCCGGCCGGAGCGGAATGACTAGCGGCGGCCCTTGACGATCTGCTCCTGCGAGACTTCGTCCTTGTCGAGCGCCTGGAACGACTCGGTGCCGACGGCCACGAGGGGCTTGCCGTCACCGGTCTGGAAGCCGAGCTTGAACTCGGCGATGGTCGACTCGAGCTTCTCGACCGTGTCGTCGCCGAGCACGTTCGTGTCGCGCAGCACCGTGAGGACGTCGCTGTTGCGGCCCAGGTAGTCGAGGTACTCGGCCTCGAACCGGAGGATGTCCTCCACGGGCACGTCGTCGAGCTTGCCGTTGGTGCCGGCCCAGATCGAGACGACCTGCTGCTCGACGGGGAACGGCGAGTACTGCGGCTGCTTGAGCAGCTCGGTCAGACGAGCACCGCGCTCGAGCTGACGGCGCGAGGCCGCGTCCAGGTCGGAGGCGAACATCGCGAACGCCTCGAGCGAGCGGTACTGCGCGAGCTCGAGCTTCAGCGTGCCGGAGACCTTCTTGATCGACTTGACCTGTGCGTCGCCGCCGACTCGGGAGACCGAGATGCCGACGTCGACCGCGGGACGCTGGTTGGCGTTGAACAGGTCGGACTGGAGGAAGATCTGGCCGTCGGTGATCGAGATCACGTTGGTCGGGATGTACGCCGAGACGTCGTTCGCCTTGGTCTCGATGATGGGCAGACCCGTCATCGAACCGGCGCCGAGCTCGTCGGACAGCTTCGCGCAACGCTCGAGCAGACGCGAGTGCAGGTAGAAGACGTCGCCCGGGTAGGCCTCGCGTCCCGGCGGACGGCGGAGGAGGAGGGAGACGGCGCGGTAGGCCTCGGCCTGCTTCGACAGGTCGTCGAAGATGATGAGGACGTGCTTGCCCTCGTACATCCAGTGCTGGCCGATGGCCGAGCCGGTGTACGGCGCGAGGTACTTGAAGCCCGCGGCCTCCGACGCCGGGGCGGCGACGATCGTCGTGTACTCCAGGGCGCCGGCCTCTTCGAGCGCACCCTTGACGGAGGCGATCGTCGAGCCCTTCTGGCCGATGGCGACGTAGATGCAGCGGACCTGCTTGTCGACGTCGCCCGAGTCCCAGTTGGCCTTCTGGTTGATGATCGTGTCGATCGCGATCGCCGTCTTGCCGGTCTGGCGGTCGCCGATGATCAGCTGACGCTGACCGCGGCCGACGGGGATCATGGCGTCGATGGCCTTGATGCCGGTCTGGAGCGGCTCGTGCACCGACTTGCGCTGCATGACGCCGGGCGCCTGGAGCTCGAGGGCGCGGACGCCGCTCGTCTCGATGGCGCCGAGGCCGTCGATGGGGTTGCCGAGCGGGTCGACGACGCGGCCGAGGTAGCCCTCGCCGACGGGGACCGAGAGGACCTCGCCCGTGCGCGTGACTTCCTGGCCCTCGACGATGCCCGTGAAGTCGCCGAGCACGACGACGCCGATCTCGTCTTCGTCGAGGTTGAGCGCGAGGCCCAGCGTGCCGTCGGCGAACTTCAGGAGTTCGTTCGCCATGACCGAGGGCAGACCCTCGACGTGAGCGATGCCGTCGGCGGCATCCTTCACGTAGCCGACCTCGGTCTTCTGGGCCGTGCCCGGCTCGTAGGACGAGACGAACTCGGAGAGAGCCGAGCGGATCTCGTCGGGGCTGATGGAGAGTTCTGCCATTGCCATTTCCTTGTCAGTGGTGTGCGGCGACTCGCGCCATTCGATTCGTCCGGCCGTCAGCCGGCAAGCTGCTGCCTGAGGGACTCGAGGCGGGCGGCGATGCTGCCGTCGATGACATCGTCGCCGATCTGCACGCGCAGTCCGCCGACGATCGTCGGGTCGACGATGTCGTTGAGGCGGATGCTGCCCTCGTACTGCGAGCCGAGTCCGGCCGAGAGCCGGTCGAGCTGCGCGGCGGTGAGGGGCGTCGCGCTCGTGACCGTCGCGACGCGGAAGCCGAGCTCGTCGGCCGCCAGGTCGGCGGCGCGGCCGAGCGACTCGCCGATGCGGCGGCCTCGAGGCTGCTGCACGAGCGCACGCACGATCGCCAGCGTCGAGGCCGACGTCGTTCCGGCGAAGAGCCGCTCGACGAGGGCGACGCGCGAGGCGACGGGGCTGAGCTTGGAGGCGAGCGCGAGCTCGACCTCCGAGTCCGCCGCGACGAAGCGACGCACCGCGAAGAGCTCCGCGGGGATGTCGACGCCGGAACCGGCCGCGCGCACCGCGAGACGGATGCCCGCTTCCTCGATGCCGGCGAGCAGGTCGGACTGCCGCGACCACCGGTGCGAGGCGATCGTCGACACGAGCTCGACGGCCGGGGCCGAAAGCTGGGAACCGAACACCGCGGCGGTCAGCGCGCGCTTCTGCGCGGCATCCGCCTCGGCGTCGGCGAGCGCACCGCGCAGCGGTGCGGACTCGCCGACGACCCGACCGGCGGCGAAGACGTCCTCCGCGAGGCCCGTGTCGACGCGGTCGATCGAGTCGACCGCGGCACGTGCCGCGCTGAGCGCCTGTCTCGTCGCACTGCCCATGCTTACTTCGCTCCCGCTGCCTTGGCCTGGTCGGCCTCGAGGTCGGCGAGGAAGCGGTCGACGACGGAGGACGCCTTGGCGTCGTCCTTCAGCGACTCGCCGATCACGCCGGACGCGAGGTCGAGGGCGAGGGTGCCGACCTCGCTGCGGAGCGACACGATGGCGCTCTGCCGCTCGGCCTCGATCTGGGCCTGGGCGGACACCGTGATGCGGGTCGCCTCGGCGCTCGCGTTCTCACGGGCCTCGGCGACGATCTGCTTGCCGTCCTCGCGGGCGGTCTCGCGGATCTTTCCGGCCTCGACGCGGGCCTCGGCGAGCTGAGCGGTGTACTGCTCGAGCGCGGCCTCGGCCTGGCGCTGCGCCTCGTCGGCCTTCTCGATGTTGCCCTCGATGGCGGCGCCGCGCTCGTCGAGCATCTGCTGCATCTTCGGGAGCGCGTAGCGCCAGAAGAAGAAGAGGATGATGACGAAGCAGACCGCCGACCACCAGATGTCGTACGGGGCCGGGAGGAGCGGGTTCGTCGTCTCGCCCTCGGTTGCAGCCTTCAGTACTGCGTGAAGCACGGGGCCTCCTTAGTGGCGTGGGAGGGGGATCAGACGAAGATGAAGTACGTCGCGATGCCGATGAAGGCGAGCGCCTCGGTGAAGGCGATGCCGATCCACATCAGGACCTGGAGGCGGCCGGCCAGCTCGGGCTGACGGGCGACGCCCTCGATCGTCTTGCCGACGACGATGCCGACGCCGATGGCCGGGCCGATCGCGGCGAGGCCGTAGCCGACGGTGGCGATGTTGCCGTTGATCTCAGCGAGAACGGTGGTTGCGTCCACGTTGGGGTTTCCTTTCCTAGGGTTCGCTTCGGGCGGGCGCCCGGGCTCAGTGCTCTTCGGCGACCGCGAGCTGGATGTAGACCGCGGTGAGAAGGGCGAAGACGTAGGCCTGCAGCACGGCGACGAGGACCTCGAACAGCGTGAACACGAAGCCGAAGGCGAGCGTGCCGACGCCGAAGAGGGTGTACCACCCGCCGAGCGTGAAGATGAAGAACTGCGTCGCGGAGAAGAAGAGCACGAGCAGGAGGTGGCCCACGATCATGTTCATCAGCAGTCGCAGCGTCAGCGTGACGGGGCGGATGATGAACGTCGAGATGAGCTCGATGGGCGTGACGATGATGTACACCGGCCACGGGACGCCCGTCGGGAAGAGGGCGTTCTTGAAGAAGTTCTTGGGGCTCTTCTTGATGCCCGCGTAGATGAACGTCACGTACGAGACGATCGCGAGCACCAGCGGGACGCCGATGACCGACGTGCCGGCGATGTTCAGACCCGGGATGATGCCCGTGAGGTTCATGAACAGCACCATGAAGAAGATGGTGGTGAGGATCGGCAGGAAGCGCTTGCCGTCCTTCTTGCCGAGCAGGTCCTCCGCGATGTTGACGCGCGCGAAGTCGAGGCCCATCTCGATGAGGCTCTGATAGCGACCGGGCACGAGGCGCATCTTGCGCGTGCCGAGCCAGAAGAGCAGCAGCAGCGCGGCGACCGCGATGAAGCGGACGATCATGATGCGGTTGATGTCGAACCACTCGCCCGGCAGGTCGATGACAACCGGAGGGAAGAACTCCTCGATCGAGGGCCCATGGAATTCGTCGGACGTTGAGATCTGAACCAGCAGGTTCGCAGCGTTCGCTAGCAGCGCTATCTCCTGTTATCGGGGCGGTAGAGCTCGGCTCTCACGACGACGGGCAAAATTGCAGATGATCAGGCTTCCGCACACGCCGATGGGGCGGGAAACCGGGGGGATCTCTACACACTGTAGCAAGAGATCCGGCCTCCGCCGAATCCCCGGGGGATATCGGTCCGAGGCGGGTTTTCAGTCTTCCGACGGGGCCTTCGGGAGCTTCGCGTCGACGTACGGGACGCGCGAGCGCAGCATCACGACGACGTCGACGACGAGGGAACCGAGGACGCCGGCGACGAGCGCGAGGAAGAGCACGACGGGCTCGAGCCAGTCGACGCCGCGCAGCAGCACGACGAGCACGATGAAGACGACGAATTTCACGATCCAGCCGCCGAGCACGATGCCGAAGAAGGCGCCGACGAAGAGGTCGGAGTCGGCGAACCGGTTGGCGAGGAGGATGCTGCCGGCCGTGACCGCCATGAAGACGACGGCGATCGCCGTGCCGATGAGCGCGCTCACGAGGCCGGGGACGCCTGCGACGAGGAAGCCGACGAGACCGCCGACGACGAGGATCACCGCGGCGAGGATGCCGCCCCAGACGAGGGCGCGCTTGAGCACGGGGTTGGACGTGGGGGTGTTGGCGGGCGCGCCGGCAGGGCGGTCCGGCCGGCCGTTGAGGTCGGTCATGAGGCTCCAGTCGTGAATCCGGGCGAGTCTAGCGGCGCGTCGCTGGGGGCGCGCTGATGGGCGTCGAGGCATCCGGATCGGCCTCGCTCGCCGCAGGGACCGGCCCGGTCCGCTCCCCCGCAGGAACCGCCGGCGTCGTCTCGTCGACGCCCTCGACGTCCGCGGTGCTCTCGACGATGCGGGCACGGCGGAAGGAGGTCCAGCCGGTGAACCAGTGACGGCGTTTGCCGAGCGGCGCGAGCGTCAGCACCGCGCACACCACGAAACCGAGCCCGAGGATGACGAAGGCGACCCAGTCGTCGACGCCGAAGTAGACGGGCAGGACGTACGTCAGGAGGCATCCGATCGAGGCGACCGCCGTCCACGCGTAGAAGATGAGCACGGCGCCGAGGCTCGAGTGGCCCATGTCGAGCAGACGGTGGTGCAGGTGCTTGCGGTCGGCGGAGAACGGCGAGCGCCCCGCGCCCATCCGGCGCACGACGGCGAGGCCGAAGTCGAGCAGCGGGATGACGAGCACCGCGAAGGGGATGACGATGGGGATGAACGCCGCGACGAGCTGGTTCTGCCCGACCGTCGCGGGGTCGATCTGCCCGGTCACCGCGATCGCCGAGGTCGCCATGAGCAGGCCCAGCAGGAGCGAGCCGGCGTCGCCCATGAACAGCTTCGCCGGATGCCAGTTGAGCGGCAGGAACCCGATGCAGACGCCGACGACGAGCGCCGCGAGGAGCGAGGCGAGGTTCATGTAGTTCGTCGGCGAGCTCTGCTGCACGAGCAGGTAGGTGTAGACGAAGAAGACGCCGTTGGCGATGAGGGAGACGCCCGCGACCAGCCCGTCGAGGCCGTCGATGAAGTTCATCGCGTTCATGACGAGCACGATCGCGAACACCGTGATGATGACGCTGAAGAGCGACGAGCCGATGACCTTGAACCCGGCGATCGGCAGCGAGAGAATCGACACCCCCTGCCAGGCGATGATGCCGGCGGCGATGAACTGGCCCGCGAGCTTCGCCGTCCAGTCGAGGTCCCAGAGGTCGTCGGCGACGCCGAGCACGACGATGAGGGTCGCCGCAAGGAGGATGGCGGGCACCTGCCAGCGATCGTCGAAGACGACGTCGAGGAGGGGGAACCGCGCCGAGACGACCCAGGCGACGCCGATCGCGGCGACGAACCCCACGTACATCGCGATGCCGCCGAGGCGGGGGGTCGGGCGGGTGTGGACGTCGCGCTCGCGGATCTTCGGATAGAGCCGGTACTTCAGACCGATCTTCCACACCGCGATCGACCCGAAGTACGAGACGATCGCCGCCACGAGGGCGAGCACGACGAACAGGGTCACGGGGCGATCAGCTCCTCGCCGACGACGCCCGCGAGCGCCTCGCGCGAGATCACGCCGGCGCGGACGATGCGGAGGAGCCCGGACCCGCCGGCAGCCAGACCCGTCGCGTCGACGATCGTCGAGGACGTGTCCCCCGGTCGCTCGCCGATGGCCTCGTAGCCCGTGCCCGCGGCGCCGCCGTCGAGGTACACCGCGACCGAATCGCCGAGCATCCCTTCGGCGTCGCCGGCGCTCGCGGCGCTCGGCTGCCCCGACAGGTTCGCGCTCGAGACGGCCAGCGGCCCGGTCTCGGCGAGCAGTTCGAGGGCGATGCGGTGGTCGGGCATGCGCAGCGCGACGGTGCCGCGCGTCTCGCCGAGGTCCCACTGCAGCGACGGCTGCGCGTGCAGGATGACCGTGAGCCCGCCGGGCCAGAAGGCGGCGACGAGGTCGCGCACCGGCTGCGGCACCTCGCGCGCGAGCGCATCGAGGGTCGGGATGCCCGGGATGAGGACGGGCGGCGGCGAGGTGCGGCCGCGGCCCTTGGCCTCGAGCAGCCGCTCGACGGCGGCCGGGCTGAACGCGTCGGCGGCGAGCCCGTACACGGTGTCGGTGGGCAGCACGACGAGCTCGCCGCGGCCGAGCGCGGCGCGGGCCAGCCGCATCCCGGTGAGGAGTTCGTCGTCGTCGGCGCAGTCGAAGGTCTGAGACATAACCGGATGATTCTAGGGCGCCCGACCCGTGGCCGGGCTGCGCGCTCCGGGCCGGCGGGAGACCGGCCCGGAGCGCGAGCGCGCGGCGAGGCTAGCGGCGCCCCGACTTCCGGCCGAACGCCCACGTGCTCCAGACGACGCCGATCGCGATGAGCAGCACGCACCAGCCCACGGCCCACCAGGCCTGGTCGTCGATCGGCGTGCCCATCAGCAGTCCTCGGATGGTCTCGATGATGGGCGTGACCGGCTGATGCTCGGCGACCCGCTGGAGCCACTCCGGCATGGTGTCCACGGGCACGAACGCGCTCGAGAGGTACGGCAGGAACAGCAGCACGAAGCCGTAGCCGCTTGCAGCCTCCGGGCCGGAGGCGGTGAGGCCGACGGCGGCGAAGAGCCACGTGATGGCGAGGATCCACAGGGTCACGACGCCGATCGCGCCGAGCCACTCGAGCGGGCCGGCCGTCGGCCGGAAGCCCACCAGCAGCGCGACGCCGATGACGATGCCCGTCGCGACGAGGTTGCGCACGACGCTCGCGATGACGTGGCCGGCGATGACCGCGCCGGCGGCGACGGGCATGGTGCGGATGCGGTCGATGAAGCCGGCCGTCAGGTCTTCCGCGACGTCGACGGCCACGCCCGAGGCGCCGAATCCGGCGCAGAGCAGGATGATGCCGGGCACGACGTAGTCGACGTACCCGCCGCCGGAGTCGATCGCGCCGCCGAACACGTACGTGAAGACGAGCATGAGCATCACCGGCAGGACGATCGCCATGACGAGCGCGTCGGCGTTGCGGATCGTGTGCGTGAGGCTCCGGCCGGTGAAGGACGCGGTCGCGGGCGCGAGGCCCGGTCGCCCCCGGAGCGGGCGCGACTCCGCAGCGGGAGCGAGCGGGGTGAGGACGGCGGTCATGAGGCGACTCCTTCGGCGAGGGCGGGTTCGGCGGGGCGCTCGGCACGACCGGCTCCGACGAGCGCGTCGTAGACGTCGTCGAGGGTCGGCTCGCGCAGGGCGATCGAGCCGCGGGCGCCGCGACGGTCGAGCTCGTCGATCGCCTCGCGCAGCCCGTGCAGGCTGCCGTCCGTCGGCAGTTCGGCGAGCAGCTCCCCGTCCGGGTCGCGCAGCTGGACGCTCGTGCCGCCGACGCGGGACTTCAGCTCGGCGGGAGTGCCGAGCGCGACCGCGCGGCCGCCGTCGAGCACGGCGATGCGGTCGGCGAGCCGGTCGGCCTCGTCGAGGTACTGGGTCGTCAGCAGCACCGTGGTGCCGCCGTCGGCGAGCGAGCGGATCGACTCCCAGAGCTCGCGGCGGCTGACGGGGTCGAGTCCCGTCGTGGGCTCGTCGAGGAAGAGCACGCGCGGCGGGACGATGAGGCTCAGCGCGAGATCGAGTCGGCGGCGCATGCCGCCCGAGTAGGTGCCGACCTGCCGCCCTGCCGCCTCGACGAGGTCGAAGCGCTCGAGGAGTTCGGTCGTGCGCCGTTCGGTCTCGCGGCGGCCGAGCGCGGAGAGCCGGGCGAGGAGCCGGAGGTTCTCGGCGCCCGTGAGCCGCGCATCGACCGCGGCGGACTGGCCGCTGACGGCGATGCGACGCCGCACGTCGGCAGGGCCGCGGACGACGTCGACGCCGTCGATCGTCGCCGAGCCGCCGTCGGGACGCACAAGGGTCGTGAGGATCTCGATCGTGGTCGTCTTGCCGGCGCCGTTGGGCCCGAGCAGCCCGAAGATCTCGCCGGGTTCGACCGTGAACGAGAGGCCGTCGAGGACGACGGTGCGGCCGTAGCGCTTCGCGAGCGCCCGGACGTCGATGATCGGTGACATCCCGATCTCCTTCCGTGTATGGGACATACTGTTTATGGCGTATACCACTGCGTATGTCATACACGGTGGTAGCGTCGACCGCAAGCGCCGTACGCGCCGATGACGGCAGGAGAGCCGAATGTCCGACGGAACCGAATCCGAACCCGAGCCCGAACTGCCCCGCGCCGTCGCGCTCGCGTGGGGCATCGCCGCGAACCCGCAGCGCGGCCCGAAACGGGAGCTCTCCATCGAGCGCATCGTCGACGCCGCGATCGAGATCGCCGATGCCGAAGGGCTCGGCGCGGTCTCGATGAGCCGGGTGGCCGCGGCCCTCGGCTTCACGCCGATGTCGCTCTACCGCTACGTCACGAGCAAGGACGACCTGCTCCTGCTCATGCAGGAGGCGGCGAGCGAGGTGCCGATCCCCGAAGCCGCCGACGACGCCGACTGGCGCAGCGGACTGGCTCGCTGGGCCCGCTCTGCCCGCGCCGGCTACCACGAGCACCCCTGGCTCTCCGACCTGCCCATCCAGGGGGTGCCGATCACCCCGAACAACCTCGCGATGGTCGACTGGTTCCTCCGCGAAGTGCGCGAGGTCCCGCTCGATCCGGGCGAGAAGATGGGCGCGCTGCTGCTGCTCGCGAACTACTCGCGCGCGTACGCGCGGCAGGAGCGCGACCTCGCCGCCGCCGATCCCGGCGACGTCGACGGCGCGAACTTCCTCGCCGGGCTCGTCCCGTTCATCACGCCCGAGCGCTTCCCGGACTTCGCGCCGTTCTTCCTCGCGGGCGGCTATGTCGGCGACGGCACCGAGGACGCCGACGTCGACTTCGAGTTCGGCCTCGCGCGCATCCTCGACGGCCTCGCCCGACCCATCGAGGAACGCGGCGGCGGCGCGACGGCGGCGCACGACGAACCCGAGCCGCTCGACCCGGACTCGGAGCCGCTCCCCCGAGATCCCGCCGTGCGCGAGGCCAATCGTGGGCGGCGCGACGCCGAGCGCACGGTCCGCGAGGCGCAGAAAGCGCTGAAGGAGGCTCGCAAACGCGAGCGCGACGAGATCAAGCTCGCGCGGCAGCGCGCCGCCGAGGCCGAGCGCAAGGCCGCCGAGCGCACGAGCCGGGAGGCCGAGCGCGCCGCCCGAGACGCGGAGCGGGCCGCGAGGCGCCGCTAGGGGCCGGCGGAACTCAGCGCAGGGCGGTCGTCGCCCGGTCGCGGCCCGTCAGGTCGCGGTGGTGGGCGACCGCGTGCCAGCCGTCGGCCTCGAGCAGTGCGCGGATCGACGCCGACTGCTCCTCGCCGTGCTCGAGCACGAGCATCCCGCCCGAACGCAGCAGCCGCAGGCCGACGCCCGAGACGACGCGCACGACGTCGAGGCCGTCCTCGCCGCCGTAGAGCGCATGGGCCGGGTCGTGCAGACGCACCTCGGGGTCGCGCGGCACTGCGGCACGCGGGATGTACGGCGGGTTCGAGATCACGACGTCCAGCGAATCGGTCTCCGCCGGCAGCGCGTCGGCGAGGTCGCCGAAGACGAGCTCGAGATTGCCGTCGGTCAGCGCCTCGACGTTGCGCTTCGTCCACGCGAAGGCCTCGGGCGAGTTCTCGTACGCCCAAACGCGCGCACGCGGCACCTCGCGCGCCATCGCGATCGCGATCGCGCCCGAACCGGAGCCGAGGTCGACGGCGCGCGGTTCGGCCGTCGGCACGTTGCGGAGGAAGTCGATCGCGAGCTGCACGACCTGCTCGGTCTCGGGCCGCGGCGTGAACACCCCGGGGCCGACCGCGAGCTCGAACGCGCGGAACGGCGCCGTGCCGGTGAGGTGCTGCAGCGGCTCGCGCGCCGCACGGCGCACGACGAGCGCCGACAGCGTCGCGGCCTCCTCGCCCGACAGCTCGCCGCCCAGGATGACGCGCGCCTGCAGCTCGCCCCGGGAGAGGCCGAGGACGTGCCCGACGAGCAGTTCGGCGTCGACGACGGGATCGGGTACGCCCGCCTCGGCCAGGCGGGCGGCGGTCAGCGCGAGGGCGTCCCGCAGGCTCGCACCGCGGACGGGGTCGTCGGAATGCACGTGTTCGAGCGTAACCCGGGCCGAGGCGACGCCGATCCCGCCTCGGCCGCGACGAAGCCGGGCCGCCCGTCCGCTCCCGTCGTATTCGGGCGTAACCCGGGTGACGGCGCCGCCGGGCCGCTCCTAGGCTGGCAACGGCCCACGCTGCCGCCCGTCCCCTCGCGAAAGGAACCCCGATGGCCCAGGTCTACGAGAACATCACCGAGGTCGTCGGGCGCACGCCGCTCGTCAAGCTCGGCCGGTTGGCCGGCGGCACCGGTGCCACGGTGCTCGCCAAGCTCGAGTTCTACAACCCCGCCGCGAGCGTCAAGGACCGCATCGGCGTCGCCATCATCGACGCCGCCGAGGCGTCGGGCGCGCTGCAGCCCGGCGGCACGATCGTCGAGGGCACGAGCGGCAACACGGGCATCGCCCTCGCGTTCGTGGGGGCCGCACGCGGCTACAAGGTCATCCTGACCATGCCGGAGACGATGTCGAAGGAGCGCCGAGTGCTGCTGCGCGCCTACGGCGCCGAGCTCGTCCTGACGCCGGGCGCCGACGGCATGCGCGGCGCGGTCGAGGCGGCGAACGAGATCGTCGCGAAGACGCCGGGCGCGATCCTCGCGAGCCAGTTCGCCAATCCCGCGAACCCGGCGATCCACCGGGCCACGACCGGCCCGGAGATCTGGGCGGACACCGACGGCGACGTCGACATCCTCGTCGCCGGCATCGGCACGGGCGGCACGATCACGGGCGCCGGCGCGTACCTGAAGGAGCAGAAGCCGGGCCTGCAGGTGGTCGCGGTCGAGCCCGTCGACTCGCCGCTGCTCACGCAGGGCACCGCGGGACCGCACAAGATCCAGGGCATCGGCGCGAATTTCGTGCCCGAGGTGCTCGACACGACGATCTACGACGAGGTCATCGACGTCGCGACGCCCGACGCCATCGCCACCGCCCGCACCCTCGCGACCCAGGAGGGCGTGCTCGGCGGCATCTCCTCCGGCGCAGCGGTCTGGGCCGCCCTCGAGGTCGCGAAGCGCCCCGAGAACGCCGGCAAGACGATCGTGGTCGTGGTGCCCGACTTCGGTGAGCGCTACCTCAGCACCGTGCTCTACGAGGACCTGCTCGACTGAGTCCCGCGAACGGGCGAACGCCCCGCTCCCCCGCGCACCGCGGGCGGGCGGGGCGTCGTCGTCTGGTTGGATGGGGGACGTGACGGCCCTCCGAGCGCTGCGAGAAGACCTCGCGAACGCGCGCACCCACGACCCCGCGGCCCGCGGCGACGTCGAGATCTTCCTCGCCTACTCCGGGCTCCACGCGGTGTGGTGGTACCGCCTCCACCACAAGATGTGGCTCGCGGGCTTCCGCCTGCCCGCGCGGCTGGTCTCGCAACTCGCCCGCTTCCTCACGGGCATCGAGATCCACCCGGGCGCCACGATCGGCCGCCGGCTCTTCATCGACCACGGCATGGGCGTCGTCATCGGCGAGACCGCCGTCCTCGGCGACGACGTCATGCTGTACCACGGCGTCACCCTCGGCGGGAAGGCTCCGCGCCTCGCCCGTCCCGGCGACAAGCGCCACCCGACGCTCGAGAAGGGCGTCACGGTCGGCGCCGGGGCGAAGATCCTCGGCGACATCGTGATCGGCCAGTGGTCGGTCGTCGGCGCCAACGCCGTCGTCACGAAGGATGCGCCCGCGCACTCCGTGCTCGTCGGCATCCCGGCCGTCGCGAAGCCGGCGCGCGAGGTCACCATCGACACGGCGCGCGGCATCCACGAGATCTGACGGCCCGCGGCGGGCAGGCCGGCGACGTCACGAGCCCGGCACCGACCGAAGTCGGATGCCGGGCTCGTGACGTCTCCCGATCGGCTCACTCGCCGGCGAGCTTCGCCTCCTCGTCGGCGCGGACGGCCGACTCGATGATCGGATCGAGCGCGCCGTTCATCACCTGGTCGAGGTTGTAGGCCTTGTAGCCGGTGCGGTGGTCCGCGATGCGGTTCTCGGGGAAGTTGTACGTGCGGATGCGCTCCGAACGGTCCATCGTGCGGATCTGCGACTTGCGCGCGTCGGACGCGGCTGCCGCGAGCTCCTCCTGCTGGCGGGCGAGGAGGCGGGCGCGCAGGACGCGCATGCCGGCTTCGCGGTTCTGCAGCTGCGACTTCTCGTTCTGCATCGACACGACGATGCCCGTCGGCAGGTGCGTGATGCGCACCGCCGAGTCGGTCGTGTTGACCGACTGGCCGCCGGGGCCGCTCGAGCGGTACACGTCGATCTTCAGGTCGTTCTGGTCGATCGAGACTTCCTCGGGCTCGTCGACCTCGGGGAAGACGAGCACGCCGGTCGTCGACGTGTGGATTCGGCCCTGCGTCTCGGTGACGGGCACCCGCTGCACGCGGTGCACGCCGCCCTCGTACTTGAGGTGGGCCCACACGCCCTGCGACGGATCGGTCGAGCTGGACTTGATCGCGACCTGGACGTTCTTGTAGCCGCCGAGGTCGGACTCGTCGGACTCGAGCAGCTCGGTCTTCCAGCCCTTCGACGACGCGTACTGCAGGTACATCCGCAGGAGGTCGGCCGCGAACAGCGCCGACTCCGCGCCGCCCTCGCCGCCCTTGATCTCCATGATCACGTCGCGGCCGTCGTCGGGGTCGCGCGGGATGAGGAGCCGTCGCAGCTTCTCCTGCGATTCCGCGAGGGATGCCTCGAGCGCCGGGATCTCCTCGGCGAACGCGTCATCCTCCTT
Organism: Agromyces seonyuensis; assembly: GCF_009789225.1. Taxonomy (GTDB): domain Bacteria; phylum Actinomycetota; class Actinomycetes; order Actinomycetales; family Microbacteriaceae; genus Agromyces; species Agromyces seonyuensis. Next base: position 25,929 of record NZ_WSTA01000054.1, read on the forward strand.
CGCGAGCTCGCGGGCCGCGTCGAGGTCGTCGACCGACTGCGTCCACGCCTCGTGCGCCGCGACGATGCGCGACAGCTCGGCGTAACGCCGGTTGACCTTCTTGGCGCGCGCGGGGTCGGCGTGGAGCGCCGGGTCGGCGAGCTGCTCCTGCAGCTCGCCGTGCTCGGCGATCAGCGCTTGGACGGTCTCGAACACGACCTCAGCGACGCTCGTTCTCGTGGCCGTGGGCGCCGCCGCCCGCCACCGGAGCGGCCTTCTGCATGAGCAGGAGGAACTCGGTGTTGGACTGCGTCTCCTTCAGGCGGCCGAGGATCGCCTCGAGCGCCTGCTGGGGCTCCAGGCCGGCGAGGGCGCGGCGCAGCTTCCAGGTGATCTTGACCTCGTCGGCGGACATGAGCATCTCCTCGCGACGCGTCGACGACGCGTTGACGTCGACCGCCGGGAAAATGCGCTTGTCGGCGAGCTGGCGCGAGAGGCGCAGCTCGCTGTTGCCGGTGCCCTTGAACTCCTCGAAGATGACCTCGTCCATCTTGGAGCCGGTCTCGACGAGCGCCGTCGCGAGGATCGTCAGCGAGCCGCCGTTCTCGATGTTGCGCGCCGCGCCGAAGAAGCGCTTCGGCGGGTAGAGCGCCGACGCGTCGACGCCGCCCGAGAGGATGCGGCCGGAGGCCGGTGCCGCGAGGTTGTAGGCGCGGCCGAGGCGGGTGATGGAGTCGAGCAGCACGACGACGTCGTGGCCGAGCTCCACGAGGCGCTTCGCACGCTCGATGGCGAGCTCGGCGACCGTCGTGTGGTCCTCCGCGGGGCGGTCGAAGGTCGAGGCGATGACCTCTCCCTTCACCGTGCGCTGCATGTCGGTGACCTCTTCGGGGCGCTCGTCGACGAGCACGACCATGAGGTGGACCTCGGGGTTGTTCTGCGCGATCGCCGAGGCGATCTGCTGGAGCACGATCGTCTTGCCGGCCTTCGGGGGGGCGACGATGAGACCGCGCTGGCCCTTGCCGATCGGCGAGACGAGGTCGATGATGCGCTGCGTGAACTTCGTCGGCTCGGTCTCCATGCGCAGGCGCTCCTGCGGGTAGAGCGGCGTGAGCTTCTGGAAGTCGACGCGGGCCGCCGCCTCGTCGGGGGTCTGCCCGTTGACGGAGTCGACCTTGACGAGCGCGTTGTACTTCTGGCGGCTGTTCTGCTCGCCGTCGCGGGGCTGCTTGATCGAGCCGACGACGGCGTCGCCCTTGCGCAGGTGGTACTTCTTCACCTGACCGAGCGACACGTAGACGTCCGACGGACCCGGCAGGTAGCCGGTCGTGCGCACGAACGCGTAGTTGTCGAGTACGTCGAGGATGCCCGCGATGGGCACGAGCACGTCGTCGTCGAGGATCTCGGGCTCGAGCTCGTCGCCCGGGGCGCCGCCGCGACGCTTGCGGTCGCGGTAGCGGCCGCGACGACCGTCGCCGTCGCCGTCCTGCGGCTGGTTCTGGTTCTGGCCGCCCTGCTGAGCGCTCTGCTGGCCGCCCTGCTGCTGCTGGTTGCCGCGACCTCGGCCCTGCTGCTGCTTGTCGCCGGCCTCGGCGTCGGTCTCGGCCTTGGGCTCGGCCTTCTCGGTCTGCTGGGCGCCGCCCTGCTGGCCCTGGTTCTGCGCGCGGTCGCCGCCGCGGCCGCGGCCGCGACGGTTGCGGTTGCGGCCCTGGGGCTTCTCGCCCTCGTCGCCGCCCTCGCCGTTCTCGCCCTCGGGGCGGAGGATGCCGCCCGCGACGGACGCGAGCAATTCCTCGCGCACGGCCGCACGGGCCGCCTCGCGACGTTCCTCGCCGTCGGCCTCGGACTCGGGCGCCTCGGCGGCCGGAGCCTCGTCGACGGGGACGAGCTGGACGCCCGCGTCGCCGGCGTTGGCGTGCTGGGCGGCCGCGGTCGCGGTGGTCGCGCGGCGCGGCTGGCG
>NZ_WSTA01000055.1 GCF_009789225.1 Agromyces seonyuensis
CACGGCGGCGACGGCGGCAGCGGCGAGCGCCGCCGCCCACGAGCGGCCCGCCCCGCCCGCGGCCAGCACGAGCAGCCCCTCGCCGCAGAGCGCGCCGACGACGGCGGCCGGGATCCCGATCACGAGGACTTCGACGGCGGTCTCCCGTCCGATGCGGGCGGCCGTCGCGCCGCGAGCCCGCAGCAGCACCGTCTCGCTCCGGCGGGAGGCGGCGAGCAGCGAGCCGAGGCGTTCGAGGGCGGCCGCCCCGGCGACGGCGAGCAGGAGCAGGGGCACCGGGGCGATGGCCCCGACGGCGCCCGCCTCGGCGAGCAGCCGGTCGAGGGTGCCCGCGAGCGCCCCGCTCTCGCGCACGCCGCCGTCGCGGAAGCCCGGTTCGTCGGCGAGGCGGTCGGCGATGCGCGGCAGCTCCGAGCGGACCTCCGCCGCCGACCCCGGGTCGAGGCCGCCGGTCGGCACAGCCGTCCACCGGGCGTAGACGCCGACCGAGAGGGCATCCGTCGCCGCCTCGTCGGCGAGGAGGAACGGCCCGGCGCGCTCGCCGGAGAGGCCGCCGGCGAGCAGCGGATCCCCGGCCCAGTGGGGGTCGCCCGCGTCGCTCGGCAGCCACGTGCCGACGACCACGAGCGTCAGGCCGTCGAGCGCCACCTCGTCGCCCAGGGCGAGGCCGAGGGCGTCGGCGGCACCCGCGTGCACGGCGGCGGGAACGGCGCCCTCCGGTGCAGCCCCGGCGTCCTCGGGCCACGCTCCCGTCACGAGATCGGCGTGCGCCGAGGCATCCGGATCGACCAGCAGCACGGCGCCGACCGCCGCGCCGTCGACCGAGAAGCCGGCGCCCCCGGCCGGAGCCGGCGAGGTCTGCACGGAGCGCGAGACGGCGAGCCCGGCGGGCAGCGCGTCGAACACGCGGTCGGCCGCGGCCGACTGGGCATCCGGGTCGGCCGAGCGGAAGACCTCCCAGCGCGCGGCGCCGTCGGCCCCGGACGCCTCCGCGATGCCCGTGCGGAGCCCCGCCGCGGGCGTCGCCCCGACGAGGTCCGAAACGGCAGCGCCGAACCCCGCCAGGAGCAGCACGACGAGCGCGATGCTCGTGAGCACGCCGCGGCGGGCGAACGATCGGGTCGGGGACATCGTGGTCGAGTCTGCACCGCTTCGGGCATGCGGGCGAATCGGCCGTCGGTCCCCGACCCGGCGGGCGTCGGGGGCGGCGCGTCAGACGCGCTCGAGCACCATCGCCATGCCCTGTCCGCCGCCCACGCACATGGTCTCGAGCCCGTAGCGGCCGCCCGTCGCGCGCAGCCCGTTGACGAGCGTCGAGGTGATGCGGGCGCCGGTCATCCCGAACGGATGCCCCACCGCGATGGCGCCGCCGTGGACGTTGAGCCGCTCGGGGTCGATGCCGAGTTCGCGCGCCGACGGGATCACCTGGGCTGCGAACGCCTCGTTGAGCTCGACGAGGTCGATGTCGTCGATGCCCAGCCCGGCGAGCGCGAGGGCGCGGCGCGAGGCTTCCACCGGGCCGAGGCCCATGATCTCGGGGGAGAGCCCGCTGACGCCCGTCGAGACGATGCGCGCGAGCGGTTCGAGACCGAGTTCGTCGACGATGCGGTCGCTCACGACGACGAGGGCAGCCGCGCCGTCGTTGAGGGGGCAGCAGTTGCCGGCCGTCACCGTGCCGTCGGGGCGGAACACGGGGTCGAGGCCCGCGAGCGAGTCGACGGTGACGCCGGGTCGGGGGCCGTCGTCGGCCGCGACGACGGTGCCGTCGGGCAGCGTCACCGGCGTGATGTCGCTCGCCCAGAAGCCCGACGCGATCGCGGCCTCGGCGCGCTGCTGGGATCGGGCGGCGAACTCGTCCTGCTCGTCGCGGGTGACGCCGTGCAGTTGCGCGACGTTCTCGGCCGTCTGCCCCATCGCGATGAACGGGTCGGGCAGGGCGCCCTCGACGCGGGGGTCGCGCCAGGCCGGCGTGCCGGCCGCGGTGCGCTCCTCGGTGCGTGCGATCGCCTCGGCGAAGCGCGGGTTGCGCACGTCGACGCCGGGGGTGACATCGGCGACGCCGCGGTCGTAGTGCGACACCGACTCGACCCCGGCGGAGACGAACACGTCGCCCTCGCCGGCCTTGATCGCATGGAAGGCCATGCGCGTCGTCTGCAGGCTCGACGAGCAGTAGCGGTTCACGGTCGTGCCGGGCAGGCCGTCGTGGCCGAGCAGCACGGCGACGATGCGGGCGAGGTTGTTGCCCTGCTCGCCGGCCGGCTGGCCGGTGCCGAGCAGGAGGTCGTCGATGCGCGCCGGGTCGAGCGCGGGCACCTGCTCGAGCGCGGCGGCGATCATCCGGGCGGCGAGGTCGTCGGGGCGGATGCCCGCGAGCGAGCCCTTGCGGGCGCGGCCGATGGGCGAGCGGGCGGCGGCGACGAGGTAGGCCTCGGGCATGGTGGGTCCTTTCGAAGAGTGGAGGTTGCGGATCTCGCGGATCGAGCAGGCGCGCCGGACCCGTCGGCCGAGGAGGCGCGCCAGCGCCGTATCCCCGTTGGTCGAGTAGGCGCGCCAGCGCCGTATCCCCGTCGGTCGAGTAGGCGCGCCAGCGCCGTATCGAGACCCGGTGAGGCGCCTCACGGGGCCTCGATACGCTTCGCTCCTCGACCAGCGGGAACGCTTCGCTCCTCGACCAGCGGGAACGCTTCGCTCCTCGACCAGCGGGAACGCGCTCAGACGAACGCAGCGCGGCCCGTGATGGCGCGGCCGACGATGAGGGTGTTCATGTCGTACGTGCCCTCGAAGGTGTAGACCGCCTCCGCGTCGGCGAAGAACCGGGCGACGCCGTGGTCGAGCTGGATGCCGTTGCCGCCCATGAGCTCGCGGCAGCGGGCGACGGTGTCGCGCATGCGCCGGGTCGCGAAGGCCTTGGCCATGGCCGAGTGGTGGTCGCGCTGGGCATCCTCGTCGAGCATCTCGCTCACGCGCACGCAGAGGGCGATCGAGGCCGTGATGTCGGCGAGCGAGTCGGCGAGCTTCTGCTGCACGAGCTGGAACGACGCGATGGGCTTGCCGAACTGCACGCGGCTGTTCGCGTACGCGAGCGCCGCCTCGTAGGCGCCGACGGCGACGCCGATCGCCTGCCAGGCGACGTCGGCGCGCGTGAGCCGCAGCACGATCGCCACGTCGCGGAAGCCGTGGATCTCCTGGAGCCGGTCCGACTCGGGCACGACGACGTCGGTCAGGGTGATGTCGGCGTTCTCGACGGCGCGCAGCGACTGCTTGCGCTCGATCTTCGTCGCGGTGAAGCCGGTCGCGGGCTGCCGCACGAGGAAGCCCTTGACCTGGTCGTCAGCGGTGTCGCGCGCCCAGATCACGACGACGTCCGCGAAGCCGGCGTTGCCGATCCAGCGCTTCGCGCCGTTCAGCACCCACTCGTCGGAGCCGTCGGCGGCGGTGCGCCGGGTCGCGGTGGTCTCGAGGCCCTTCGCGGTGTCGGAGCCGTGCAGCGGCTCGGTGAGGCCGAAGGCGCCGATGAGCTCGCCGCGTGCCATGGGCGGCAGCCATTCCGCCTGCTGGGCGGGGGAGCCGCCGACGGCGATCGCGTTCATCGCGAGCCCCGAGTGCACGCCGATGAACGTCGCGGTCGAGGGGTCGACGCGGGCGATCTCGAGGGCGATCCAGCCGCGGTACACGGCGGAGTTCTCGAAGTGGCGGACCGACTCGATGCCGGAGCCGAAGAGGCCGAGGTCGGCGAAGCCGGGGATGAGGTGGCGCGGGCTCGTCGCGGCCTCCCAGCGCTCGTCGGCACCGGGCCGCACCTCGCGTTCGAGGTAGGCACGGATGTCGGCGACGGATGCCTGCTCGGCGGGCGTGAGCCGCTGCTGGAAGCCGTAGAAGTCGGCGTCGAGGAGGGCGGCGGGGATGCCGGGCGCCTCCTCGGCGCCCTCGGTCTGGTCGAGGGCGAGGGTCATGGGTTCCTCCGATCGTCGGTGATCGGGACCGAGTATGCATCATTTCTCAGAATGTTGCACCCGATTCGTGCAACATACTCACGAACGTTGCAGGATGACTCGCGCCGCGGAGTACGATGCCCGCATGTCATCCGCCCCCGCCCTGAGCGGCGCCCCGGTCGCAGCGGCCCCGACCGGCGACGCGCCCGCAGCGCACTGGCCGAGCCCCGATGCCGTGGAGGGCGTCGGGCTCGCCGCCGCGCCGTCCTGGCTCTCGGAGCGGCTCGCTCCGGGCGGCCACGCCGATGCGCGCCGGGCCTTCCTCATCGCCCGCGAGAGCTTCATCGCCGGTCGTCGTATCGACATGGGCGCGCTCGCCGCGACCCTCGGCATCGACCGCACGTCGCTCTTCCGCTGGGTCGGCAACCGCGACGCCCTGCTCAGCGAGGTGCTGTGGTCGCTCGCGGTGCCGACGCTCGCCCAGGCGGAGGCCGCCGTGACCGAGCGCGCCGGCGCCGAGCGCATCGCCGAACTGCTCACCCGCTTCGTCGACGACCTCAATACCGCGCCGTACTTCCGCGAGTTCCTCAGGCGGGAGCCGGCGCGGGCGCTGCGGCTGCTGACGACGAAGGAGTCGGAGATCCAGCGGCGCTACGTCGCGACGGCCGAGTGGCTCGTGCGCCGCGATCTCGGCTCGGCGCCCCTCGACGGTGCGATCGACGTGCACGAGCTCGCCTACCTGCTCGTGCGGGTGTCGGAGAGCTTCACCTACGCCGACCTCATCGCGGGCGACGAACCCAGTGCGGCCCGAGCCCGCACGGCGTTCCGGGTGCTGCTCCGGGCGGACCGATGACCGCCTACCCGGTTCGCGTGCCGTTCGGCACCCGCTGGCGCGACAACGACCAGTACGGGCACCTGAACAACGTCGTCTACTACGAGGCGATGGACACCGCGGTCAACGCTTGGATGATCGCCCACGGCGACCTCGACCCCGCCGGCGACGCGCCCATCGCCCTCGTGGTGGCCTCGAACTGCCGCTACCTCGATTCTGCGTCGTTCCCGGAGCCCCTCGAGGTCGGCATCTCGGTCGGCCGGCTCGGCACGACGAGCGTGACGTGGGCGCTCGGCATCCTGCGCGCCGGCGAGGATGCCCCGATCGCGACAGGCGAGTTCGTGCATGTCTTCGTCGATGCCGCGACGCGCCGTCCGACCCCGATCCCGCCCGCGATCCGCGCGGCGCTGGCGTCCCGGCTCGACGCGACCGCCCCCGCCTGATCCCCATTCCCCGAGTGGGTAGGTATCGCGGGTCGGCGCGGTCCGGCACCCGCAGGACCTACCCACTCGCGGAGATGGGAGGTCGGGGTATCGAACAAACCGACCGGGCGGTATGCTGGCCGAGCGCGATGCCGGGCGGCGAAGCCCGGAGGCGCGGCAGCACCGCCGCCCGCGGCGGGGAAGGGGTCGAGGATGACCGCAGTGCCAGGACTGGACGTCGACGGACTCGAACGGTGGCTCGCCGGCGCCCATCCGGACCTCGCGGCCGGTCCGCTCGAGGCATCCGTGATCTCGGGCGGCAAGTCGAATCTGACCTACCGCGTCGACGGGGCCGCCGTGCCGCTCGTCGTGCGGCGCCCGCCGCTCGGGCACGTGCTCTCGAGCGCGCACGACATGGCCCGCGAGCACCGCGTGATCACCGCGCTCGCCGGGACGGCCGTGCCGGTGCCGACGACGATCGACCTCGTCGACGACACCGCGGCCGCGGCCGTCACCGGCACCCCGTTCTTCGTGATGGAGCGCGTCGCGGGACTCGTGCTCAACTCGCCCGAGCAGAACGCCGAGTTCGATCCGGCCGGCCTCCGCGGTCTCGGCATCGAGCTCGCGGAGACGCTCGCCGACCTCCACGCCGTCGACCCCGCGGCCGTCGGCCTCGCCGACTTCGGCCGGCCGGCCGGCTTCCGCGACCGGCAGCTCGCGACCTGGCGGCGCCAGTACGCGGCCTCGAAGTCCCGCGAGCTCCCGGCCCTCGACGAGCTCCAGGAGCGACTCGGCGCAGCCGCGCCCGACGAGACCGGGCGCGCGGGCATCGTCCACGGCGACTACCGCCTCGACAACGCGATCGTCGCCGGTCCGGCATCCTCGCCTCGCATCGCGGCGATCCTCGACTGGGAGATGGCGACCCTCGGCGACCCGCGCTTCGACCTCGGGCTGCTCGGCCTCTACTGGCACCTCGGCGAGCTGCCCGGCGGCGCCGAGCTCGGGGCGAGCGCCGTCGACCCTGCGGCCGGCTACCCGGCGTTCGAGGAGCTCGTCGACGCCTACGCGGCGCGCGCCGGCACGGGCATCCCCGACCTCGGCTGGTTCCGCGCCTTCGCGGCCTACAAGCTCGCCGTCATCCTCGAGGGCATCCACGTGCGCCACTCGGCGGGCGAGACGGTCGGCACGGGGTTCGACGGCATCGGCGCGATGGTCGAGCCGCTCGCGGGCGAAGGCCTCCGGCAGCTCTCGATCCGGGCGGAGGCGCTCTGATGGACTTCGCCCACGACGAGCGCACCGTCGACCTCCTCGGCCGCGTCCGCGACTTCATCGAGGCGCGCGTCATCCCGGCCGAAGCCCGGCTCGACGACGAGCTCGCCGCGTCGCCGGGGGACTGGTCGTTCCGGCCGGTCGTGCAGGAACTGCAGGCCGAGGCGCGTGCCGCCGGGCTCTGGAACCTCTTCCTCCCCGGCGAACGCGGTGCCGGGCTCACCAACCTGCAGTACGCCCCGCTCGCCGAGGCGACCGGCTGGAGCCCCCGGCTCGGGCCCGTCGCCTTCAACTGCGCCGCGCCCGACACCGGCAACATGGAGCTCCTGGCCGAGTTCGGCACGCCCGCGCAGCAGGCCGAGTGGCTCGATCCGCTGCTGGACGCCCGCATCCGCTCCGCCTTCTGCATGACCGAGCCCGACGTCGCCTCCTCCGACGCGACCAACATCGCGACGCGCATCGAGCGCGACGGCGACCACTACGTCGTGACGGGCCGCAAGTGGTGGTCGACGGGGGCGATGAACCCCGACGCGACCCTGCTCATCGTCATGGGCAAGACCGAGCCGGATGCTCCGCGCCACCGGCAGCAGTCGATGATCATCGTGCCGCGGGGCACGCCGGGCGTCTCCATCGTGCGACCCCTCACCGTGTTCGGCTACGACGACCGCGACCACGGCGGGCACGCCGAGGTGGTCTTCGACGCCGCGCGCGTGCCCGCGTCGAACCTCATCGGCGGCGAGGGCGACGGGTTCGCGATCGCGCAGGCGCGCCTCGGGCCCGGTCGCATCCATCACTGCATGCGGGCCATCGGCATGGCCGAGCGCGCCCTCTCCCTCGCCGCCGCCCGGGCGAACGGGCGCGTCGCATTCGGCCGGCCGCTCGCCGAGCAGGGCGTCGTGCGGCAGTGGATCGCCGACTCGCGCATCCGCATCGAGGCGCTGCGCCTGCTCGTGCTGAAGACCGCCTGGCTCATGGACACCGTCGGCAACCGGCGCGCGATGACCGAGATCCAGGCCATCAAGATCGCCGTGCCGCAGGCCGTGCAGGAGATCGTCGACCGCGCGATCCAGCTCTTCGGCGCCGCCGGGCTCTCGTCGGACACTCCGCTCGCCGAGCTCTACGCCGGCGCCCGCGCGCTGCGACTCGCCGACGGCCCCGACGAGGTGCATCTCGACGCGCTCGGCAAGGCCGAGCTGCGCCGGGCCGCGGCCTCGCCGGCTGCGGCCCTCCCGACCCCGGGCGCTCCCGTGCCCGCCTGACCCCACGCATCAACGACGATGAAAGGAACCCCAGGATGACCCACCATCACGACCCCGCGATCGACGGAGCCGGGCACGGCACGCTCTCGGTCGCGAGCATCCTCGCCGAGACCGCGAAGCGGCACCCCGACCGGCCCGCCCTGCACTTCATGGGCACGACGACCGACTACCGCACGCTGTGGGACCAGACCCGCGCGTACGCCGGCGCCCTCCGCGACCGCGGCATCGGCCCGGGCAGCCGGGTCGCGATGATCGTGCCGAACGTGCCCGACTTCGCCCGCGTCTACTACGCCGTGCTGAGCCTCGGCGCCGTCGTCATCCCGGTGCACCTGCTGTTCAAGGCCGGCGAGATCGAGTTCGTGCTGCGCGACGCCGAGGCCGACCTCGTCGTCGTCGCGGCGCCGATGCTCGGCGAGGCGATCCCCGCCGCGACCGCGGCCGGCGTGCCCCTCGTCACCGTGCTGCTGCCGCCGGGCGGCCCCGACCTGCCCCACCTCGAGGCTGAGGCCGCGGCGGCGACGCCGATCGAGCGGCACGTCGCCGTCGCGCCGACCGCGGCCGCGACGATCCTCTACACGTCGGGCACGACGGGCACGCCGAAGGGCGCCGTCGGCTCGCACCTCGCGCACATCGAGCAGGTGCACTGCTCCCTCGTCGACTCGTTCGACCTCGGCCCCGAGGACATCGTCTTCGGCGGGCTGCCCTTCTTCCACGCCTTCGGCCAGATGGCCGTGCTGAACATGGGCGTGCGCGTCGGCGCGTCGATCATCCTGCTGCCGAAGTTCGACCCCGAGGAGGCGCTCGCGCTGCTGGATTCGTATCGGGCGACCGTCTTCACGGCGGTGCCGACGATGTACGTCGGGATGCTCGAAGCGGCCGAGCGCAGCACCGCGCGGCCGCCCCTGCGCTACGCCGTGAGCGGCGGCGCGTCGCTGCCGGTCGCCGTGCTCGAGGCGTTCCACCGCGTCTACGGCGCCGAGGTGCACGAGGGCTACGGCCTGACCGAGACCTCGCCGGTCGTCTCGACGAACGGGATGGAGGCGCCGATCGGCCCCGGCACGGTCGGCCGGCCGATGTGGGGCGTGGACGTCGCGATCGCCGACCCGGAGGTCGAAGGGCGCATCGACCTGCTCGACGGGGCCGACGCCCTCGGCGAGGTCGTCGTGCGCGGCCACAACCTCTTCAAGGGCTACCTCGGCCGGCCGGATGCCACCGAGGAGGCCGTCGTCGACGGCTGGTTCCGCACGGGCGACCTCGGCACGCTCGACGCGGACGGCGTGCTGACGATCGTCGATCGCAAGAAGGACATGATCGTGCGCAACGGCTACAACGTCTACCCGAGCGAGCTCGAGGCCGTGCTCGCCCGGCACGAGGCCGTCGCCCTCTCCGCGGTCTTCGGCCTGCCCGACGACCGCCACGGCCAGGAGGTGCACGCCGCCGTCGTGCTCCGGGAGGGCCACGAGGCGTCCGCGGACGAACTCGTCGCCTACGTCAAGGAGCGCGTCGCGGCCTACAAGTACCCGCGCGTCGTGCACCTCGTCGAGTCGCTGCCGATCGGGGCGAGCGGCAAGGTGCTGAAGCGGGCGCTCGTCGCCGAGTACGCCGCGCCGGGCACGGTCGCCGGCCCGCTCACCGAGCCGCTGGCGGCGCAGGCGCGCTGATCCGGCGCGCGGTCCCGCCGCCCGCTCGAACGGGGGCCCGAGGGGCCGGTCCTTCCCGGACCGGCCCCTCGTTCGCGTCGGGCCTCGGCGCACGAAGAACGGGCCGGCTCCCGAGGGAGCCGGCCCGTTCTGCCGTGCCGTGGTTCAGTCGGCCGTGGGGATCCCCTCGCCCTCGAGCGGCACCGGGTCGAGCTCGACGGACTCGACGGTGTCGCCCTCGAGCACGTACGCCGAGTCGGTGTACGACTGCACGCCCTGGTCGACCGTCGTGATGCCGACGCCGTGGAAGGCCGCGTGGCTGTCGGCCCCGAACGCGAGCGGCAGCACGCCGTTGCCGACGAGGTCGCCGGAGGAGACGGCGTCCACGAGCGACTGCCGGGTGGGGTCGTCCCCTGCCTTGGCGAGCGCCTCGGCGAAGAGGTAGCCGACGCTCATGCCGTAGATCGTGTTGCCGTCGAAGGGCGCGCCGCCGTTGTACTCGTCGTTGATCGTGCGGAAGAGGTCCACCCAGGCGTCGCCCTCCATCGGCAGGTAGTTCGTCGACGTGAAGCCCTGCAGCAGCTTCGGTCCGAGGTCCTCGCCGAGGTAGCCGATGAGCGTCGGGTAGTCGCCGCCCGAGGACGAGGCGTACCACTGCGGGAACCAGCCGAGCTTCGCCGCCGTGCCGAGGGCGAGGGCCGAGAAGCCGTTCACCGTCGCGAGCAGGTTGATCTCGCAGCCCGCCGCCTGCAGCGCGCCGATCTGCGCGGCGACGTCCTGGTTGGAGACCGAGTAGCGCTCGACGGCGGCGAGCCCGCCTTCGCCGAGCACGAGCTCGGCGCCCTCGATGAACTCGTCGCCGAAGTCGTCGTCCTGACCGAGCAGGCAGACGACGGCGTCCGGCTGCGTGTCGAGCGCGTGCTGGGCGAGCGCCGCGCCCTCGACGACGTAGTCGGCGTTGAACCCGTACGTCCAGGGGTATTCCTCGGGCTGGTTCCAGTTCGTCGAGCCGGAGGCGACGAAGAGGTCGGGCACCTCCTGCTGGTTCAGGTAGTCGAGCACCGACGTGTGCGTCGCGGTGCCGAGGCCATTGAGGATCGCGAAGACCTCGTCCTCCTGCACGAGCTTCCGCACGACGGTCTGCGTGTTCGCGGGGTTGTACCCGTCGTCCTCGACGAGGTACTCGATCGTGCGGCCGTTGATGCCGCCGTGGTCGTTGACGTAGTCGAAGTAGGCCGACGTCGCGGCCGAGATCGACGAGTAGCCGGCGGCGGCCGGGCCGGTCAGCGGCTGGTGGCTGCCGATCGTGATGACGTCGTCGCCGACGCCCGGGACGGCGGCGGCGCCGGTGACGGCCGGAGTGCTGCAGCCGGCGGCGCCGGCGACGAGCGCGCCGGCGCCCACGACGGCGAGGGCGGCCCGCAGGATGCGGGGGCGGTGCTGTGCCATTTCGTTCACCTCTCGGTTTCTGATGTTGCGGTGGGGTGGTGCGGGAGGGCGTCGACGTCGACGACCTCCGGTTCGGGGGCGACGGATGCCGGTGCGCGCCGGCCGCGGCGCCGCCACGAAACGGGCACGGCCGCGGCGAGCCCGCCGGGGCGGGCGGCCATGACGACGATGAGCAGCACGCCGAACACGAAGACGCCGAGATTGCCCGCGAGGCGCTGCTCGATCTCGGCGGGCAGGTCGAGCGCGCCCGTGAGAGTGCCGATGAGCCAGGGCAGCAGCACGACGATCGCCGAGCCGACGGCGGCGCCGCCGATCGAGCCGAGCCCGCCGACGACGACGGCGACGACGAGCAGCAGCGAGAACGCGAGGGTGTACCCGCCGGGGCTCACCGATTGCGTGACGAAGCAGAGGATGGCCCCGCCGGCACCGGCCGCGAGCGCGCTCGCCGTGAATGCGCCGACCTGCACGCGACCGGCGCGCACCCCGGAGAGCCGGGCGGCGGTGCGGTCGGCTGCGATGGCGCGCATCTTCAGGCCGGCTCCGCCGCGGCGGATCGCGGCGATCCCCGTGACGACGACGGCCGTGACGAGGATCGCGACCCAGGCCTGCCACTGCTCGAGCGCGACGAGCATCCGGAGCGGAGCCGGCACGCCGTCGAAGGCGATCTGCAGCCCCTGGTCGCCGCCGAGCACGCCGCCGAACACCGCGGCGAACGCGGGCAGGGCGACGACGAGCGCGAGGGTGACGCCCGCGAGGTACGGGCCGCTGAGGCGGGCTGCCGCGAGGCCGAGCAGCAGGCCGAGCATGCCCGACGCGGCGAGTGCGGCGAGGAACGCGAGGAGGAAGCGCGGGACGCCGTCGACGCCCGCGTCCGTGAGCGCGTTCGCCGCGAGCGCGTAGCCGTAGCCGCCGGCGGCCATGAGCGCGGCGTGCCCGAGGGAGAGCTGCCCGCTGACGCCGATGAGGAGGGTGAGCCCGGCCGCGGCGCAGAAGGTCGCCGCGATGACGGCCAGCTGGTAGTTGCGGTACGGGTCGAGCAGGAACGTGCCGGCGATCGCGAGGACCGTGAGGCCGGCGGCGGTGAGGAGGAATCGTCGGGTGCTCATGCGGTGCGCGCCTCCCGGGCCGAGAAGATGCCGCCGGGGCGCACGAGCAGCACCCCGACGAGCAGGACGAGGACGGCGATCGGCGCGACCGTCGCGCCGAGGTAGCCCGTGACGAGGCTCATCGCGACGCCCACGACGAGCCCGCCGACGAGGGCGCCCGCCGGCGAGTCGAGTCCGCCGACGACGGCCACGGCGAACGCGTAGACGAAGAGCACGTCGGTCGAGTGGGGGTTGAGGCCGAGCTCCGTCGGGATGAGCAGCAGCGCGGCGAGGGCGGCGACCGCGGCCGAGAGCATCCACCCGATGGTCGTCATGCGGGCCGCCCGCACGCCGAGCAGCCGCGAGACCTCCGGGGCGAAGGCCGCCGCCCGCAGCTGCAGACCGAGCGACGTGCGCCCGAAGAGCAGGGCGAGTCCGGCCATGACGGCCAGGGCGACGACGAGCACGAACGCGTCGTAGGGGGAGAGGATCGGCACCCCGCCGACGACGATGGGCGACTCGTCGAACGGGGCGGCCATCGGTCGCACGGTCTGGCCCGCGAGCATCCCGAGCAGCGACTGGAGCACCATGACGAGCCCGATCGCGATGATGACGCCCGACAGCGGCGACGCGTGCGAGGCGAAGCGCATGACGCCGCGCTCGACGGCGAGGCCGAGCAGCGCCGCTGCGGCGAGTCCCGACGCGAGCCCCACCCAGTAGGAGCCCGTGAGCGCCGTGACCGCGAAGGCGACGTAGGCGGCCGTGACCGCCATGGCGCCCTGCGCGAAGTTGACGATGCGGGCCGCGCGCCAGATGAGCACGAGCGAGAGGGCGAACAGGGCGAAGACCGCGCCGCGGGCGAGCCCGGTGGCGAGGAGGAAGAGGAGTCGGTCCATCAGAATCCCAGGTAGGCGTGGCGGAGGTCGGGGTCGGCGGCGAGCTCGGCCGCGGGGCGGTCGGCGACGACGCGGCCGAGGTGCAGCACGACGCCGCGGTCGGCGATCGAGAGGGCGCTCGTGACGTTCTGCTCGGCGAGCAGCACGGTGAGGCCGTCCTGCTCGGCGGCGTCCCGCAGCACGCCGAAGAGCTGCGCGACGATCTTCGGCGCGAGCCCGAGCGACGGCTCGTCGAGCACGAGCAGCCGCGGCCGCGTCACCAGGGCCCGCGCGAGGGCGAGCTGCTGCCGTTCGCCGCCGGAGAGCTGGTGGCCGAAGCTCGACCGACGGCGGGCGAGGGCGTCGAAGCGCTCGTACGCGCCGGCGAGCGCTGCGGCGCGCTCGCGACGCGGAAGGCGCAGTGCGCCGAGCCGGAGGTTCTCCTCCACGGTGAGCTCGGCCACGACGCTGCGCCCCTCCGGCACCTGCGCGATGCCGAGCCGGGCGCGGTCCTCGACCGAGCGGGCGGCGAGGTCCAGCCCGCCGAACCGGATGCCGCCCGACGACGGCCGGACGAAGCCCGCCAGGGTGCGCAGCAGGGTCGTCTTGCCCGCGCCGTTCGCGCCGAGCAGGGCCAGGATGCCGCCCGGCTCGACGACGAGGTCGACGCCGTGGAGCACGGGCGCGCCGCCGTAGCCGACGTGGAGGTCCGAGAGCTCGAGCCGGGCACCGGCCGGCTCGGCAGCGCCGGGCGCGGGACGGTCCGCGGGCTCGGGCCCGGGTTCGGCCACCTGGGCCGCGGCGCTCATGCGCTCGCCTGCAATCCGAGGTAGGCGGCCTCGACGGCGGCGTCGCCGCGGATCGCCTCGGGCGACCCGGCGGCGATGACGCGGCCGAAATCGAGCACGACGACCCGGTCGGCGAGCCCGAGGACGAAATCGACGTGGTGCTCGACGAGGAGCACGGCGCAGCCGCCGGCCGCGACCTCGCGCACCGTCCGGCCGAGGGCGTCGATGTCGTCCTCGCCGAGACCGCCGGCGGGCTCGTCGAGCAGCAGGAGCCGTGGGTCGGCGACGAGGGCGCGGGCGAGGGCCACGCGCTTGCGTTCGGGGTAGGGGAGCGTCTGGACGGGCCGATCGGCGAGGTCGCCGAGGCCGTGCCGCTCGAGCTCGGCGCGGGCGCGCTCGCCGGCGGCGCGGCCGCGGGGCTGCGGCTGCGGCAGCCGCACGTGGTCGAGCACGCTCAGCCCGTCGAAGAGGCCGAGCCCCTGGAGGGTGCGGGCGACGCCGTGATCGCGCAGCAGGCTCGGCCGTGCCGGGGCCGGGGCGCCGTCGAGCAGGATGCGACCCGACTTCGGCCGCACGAGGCCGCAGACCGCGTTGAACGCCGTCGTCTTGCCCGCGCCGTTCGGGCCGATGAGGGCGAGGATCTGGCCCGCTTCGACGGCGAAGCCGACGTCGTCGAGGGCCGTGAGGCCGCCGAAGGCGACGGTGAGCCCGTCGACCGCGAGGCGCGGCGTCGGGTGCGCGGGGGCGGTGGGCGGCGCAGACGGCGGGGGTGTCGCGGCCGCGTCGGGAGACGGAGCGGGGGCCGCCGCGTGGGCGGCGGAGCGGGGCGTTGCGTCCATGGTTCGGCACCTCTTCGTGTCGGATCGAGCACACTGTACCGAATAAACCGACCGGGCGGTATGTGAATGTTGCACCTCGGCTGCGTGGCGCCGACCGCGACCGGATCGATAGCGTTGCGGGCATGGCGAACGCACCCGATCCCGACGAATCCCGCTTCCCGCTCTTCGCCGCCACACTCTGGATCGTCGCGATCGCGGTGCTCGTGCTGCTCGCCGTCTTCAGTTTCACGGGCGCGGACAGCGTTGCCGAGGGCGGAGCCGCCTTCGGGCGCGGCCTGCTCTGGCTGCTCCCGGTCATCCTGGCCGTGCTCGTCGTCATCGCGATCCGCACCGACCTCGCGCGCAAGCTCGGGCTGCGCCGCGACCCCTGGGACACCGACGCCGGCTGAGCCGCCTCGAGGTCGCCGGCCGAGCCGCCGCTCGCGTCCCCTGATCGCGGGAGCGGGCTCAGCGGTGCGCGATCGCCGCCGTCATCCCGCCATCGACGACGAACTCGGCACCGGTGATCCAGGCGGAGTCGTCGGAGGCGAGGAACACGATCGTGCCCGCGACGTCGCGGGGCGCGCCGCCGCGGCCGAGCGGGATGACGAGGTTCGCGGGGTCGATGCGGGTCGTCATGTCGGTGTCGATGAAGCCGGGGTGCACGGAGTTCACGCGGATGCCCGCCGGACCGAGTTCGACCGCGAGCGACTTCGCGAGGCCGCGAACGCCGAACTTCGAGGCCGTGTAGCCGTGCAGCGACGGGCTGCCGCGGAGCCCCTCCACCGACGAGATGTTCACGATCGAGCCGCCGCCCGCGGCTTTCATGGCCGGCACGACGGCGCGGCAGCCGAGGAACGTGCCGGTGAGGTTCACGGCGATGACGGCGTTCCACTTGGCGAGCGTGAAGTGCTCGATGGGGGCGGAGTTGGCGATGCCCGCGTTGTTGACGAGCACGTCGAGGCGGCCGAACCTCGCGGCGGCGGCGGCGACCGCGGCCTCCCAGTCGGCTTCGGAGGTCACGTCGAGGTGCGCGTAGGCGGCGCGCTCGCCGAGCTCGGCGGCGAGCGCCTCGCCCGGCTCGTCGAGCACATCGGCGATCAGGATGCTCGCGCCCTCGGCCGCGACCGCGCGCGCGTACTCGGCGCCGAGTCCGCGGGCCGCGCCCGTGATGAGGGCGACGCGGCCGTCGAGGCGTCCGCTCATCGGTCGGCTACCCGCACGACGAGCCGGCCGGTCGTGGCGCCGCCGGCGAGGCGCTGCACGGCCTCGGGCGCGCGCTCGAAGGGCACGACGTCGTCGACGACTGGCGCGATGCGGCCCGCGGCGGCGAGGGCGGCCAGTTCGGCGTGCGCCGCCTCGACGAGTTCGGGGCGCAGTTGCTGGTAGAGCGCCCAATGCAGGCCGAGCACCGAGTAGTTCTTGACGAGGGCGTGCTCGGGGCGCACCGACTGGATGGTGCCGCCGG
Organism: Agromyces seonyuensis; assembly: GCF_009789225.1. Classification (GTDB taxonomy): domain Bacteria; phylum Actinomycetota; class Actinomycetes; order Actinomycetales; family Microbacteriaceae; genus Agromyces; species Agromyces seonyuensis. The sequence continues at coordinate 15,838 of NZ_WSTA01000055.1, forward strand.
CGAATCCGACGACGACGATGCGGCCCTCGAAGGCGATCGTCTTCGTGGAGACCGCGAAGGCGTCGCCGCCGACCGGGTCGAAGACGACGTCGACGCCGTGGCGGCCGGTCGCCGCCTGGATCGCGGGGATGAGGTCGTCGCGCCCCCGGACGAGGACGATCTCGGCGCCGGCGGCGCGCGCCGTCTCGGCCTTCGCCTCGCTGCCGACGACCCCGATCACGCGGGCGCCGGCGGCGACGCCGAGCTGCACCGCGGCCGAGCCGACGCCGCCCGCGGCCGCGTGCACGAGCAGCCACTCGCCCGGCTGCAACGCCGCCCGCCGGTGGAGTCCGAACCAGGCCGTCTGGTAGGCGATCGTGAGGGCCGCGGCCGCCGCGTCGTCGAGGGACTCGGGCGCGAGCCGCACGGCTTCGGCCGGCACGGTCGCGTACTCGGCGAGCACGCCGATCTTGGAGCCGACGACCCGGTCCCCGACGGCGACGCCGTCGACGCCCTCGCCGAGCGCGGCGACGGTGCCGGCCAGCTCGATGCCGGGGACGAAGGGCGGGTCGGGCCGCACCTGGTACTCGCCGCGGGCGAGCAGCACGTCGGGGAAGTTGATCGCGACGGCGCTCGTGCGCACGAGCACCTCCCCGGGGGCGGGTTCGGGGCGCTCGATCTCGTGCAGTTCGAGCACGTCGACGGGTTCGCCCGTGCGGGTGACCCGCCAGGCCCGCATCGTCGCGGGCAGGGCGGAGGTCTCGGCAGGGGCGGCGGGGGCCGGGTCAATCGGCATCGGGACTCCTGAGGCTCGTGAGGTACAGCTCGGTCAATTGCGCCGCGACGACGTCGCGCCCCTCGGGGCCCTCGGGGGAGAACCAGTGCGAGAGGTAGTGCAGGTCGCTGAAGAAATGGGCGATGAGCACCGGTCGGGGGATGTCCGTGCGGAACGCGCCCTCGGCCTGTCCCTGCTCGATGAGCGCCGAGAACGCGTCGTTGTAGACGCGCCGGCGCCGGGTGACCTCCTGCTGCCGCGGCGCGCTCAGCATGTGGAGGCTGCGGAAGAACACCGTGCCCTCGGGCAGGAAGTCGATCGAGGTCGCGATGACGTCTTCGCACGCGGCCTGCACGGTGTCGACCGTGCCGCCGCCGCGCGCGATGATCTCGTCGAGGTGCGACTGCTGCAGGGTCAGCATCCGGTCGTAGATCGCGAAGAGCAGATCGTCCTTGGACTCGAAGTAGTGGTACATGGCGCCCTTGGTGACCCCGGCCGCCTCCACGATCTGCTGCACACTCGTGTTGGCGTAGCCCTGGGCGGCGAACAGTGCGACGGCGCTGCGGAGCACCTCGTCGGCGACGTTGACATCCTTCATGGCTCGATCTTCCCGCGTCACTCGACCGGACGGACGCTGCCGCCGCCGTCGATCACGATCGTCTGCCCGGTGATCCAGGCCGCGTCGTCGGAGAGGAGGAATGCGACGGGACCGGCGACGTCGGCGGGTTCGCCGAGCCGGCCGAGCGGGTAGGCGGCGGCGGTCTCGGCCTCGTGCCCCTCGTACAGCGCCCGGGCGAAGGCGGTCTTGACGACGGCGGGGGCCACGGAGTTGACGCGCACCGCGGGCGCGAGTTCGACGGCGAGCTGGATGCCGAGGTTCACGAGCGCGGCCTTCGAGATGCCGTACGCGCCGATGCCGGGCGCCGCGGCGAGCCCCGAGATCGAGGCGAGGTTGACGACCGAGCGGAGGCCGCCCGCGGCGACGGCGTCGCGCGTCCAGTCGAGGGCGGAGAGGACGTTGACGTCGAGGATCTTGCGCGCCGCCGCCGCGTCGAGCCCGAGCAGGGGCCCGTAGACGGGGTTGATGCCGGCGTTGTTGACGAGGTGGTCGAGGCGGCCGTGGGTCTCGGCTATGCGGGCGAACACGTCGGCGCGGTGCTCGGGGTCGTCGGCGCGGCCGGGGATGCCGAGGGCGTGCTCGCCGAGGGCCAGGGAGGCGGCCTCGAGGGCGTCGGGCTTGCGGCCGGTCAGCACGACGTCGCCGCCTTCCGCGACGATGCGCTCGGCGATCGCGTACCCGATGCCGCGGCTGCTGCCGGTGATGAGGGCGACGCGCCCTTCGAATCGCTGCACTGGGATCCCTTCCGCGACGTCGCGCCGATGCATACCGTCTGGTCGGTATGAACCTAGCACGACTCCGGCGGACCGCAGAACGGTTCGGCCGAGCGGCCGCGCGACTCAGTCCGCCGACGCGAGCCGCTCCGCCATGAGCTCGCGCAGTGCGCTCGCAGCCGGGCTCGGATGACGCCGCGTCGCGACGCTCATGACCCACTCGGCCGGCTCGACGAGGGGCACCGCGACCACGTCCGCGTCCCGGGCGAGCAGCTCGGACGGCAGCAGTGCGACGCCGAGCCCGGCAGACACGAACGGCGGCACGTCGTCGACGTAGGCGACCTCCGTCGTCACCCGGCGGGTCAGCCCCGCGGCGTCGAAGAGCCGCTCGACGACGCGGCGCTGTCCGAACCCGGGCGGCGAGTCGACGAACGGCTCGTCGGCGAGCTCGGCGAGCGCGACGCGGTCCCGGTCGGCGAGGGGGTGCGCGACCGGCAGCACGGCGACGATCGGCGAGCGCCGCAGCACGGCGACGTCGAACTCCGGCACCTCCTCCGGGCGGATGCCGAGGAAGGTGAGGTCGAGGCGGCCGTGCCGGAGCTCCTCCACGAGGCCGCTCGTGCCGCCCGGCGACGTCGTGAGGTTGAGCTGCACGGACGGATACCGCTGCCGGAACAGCGCGAACAGTCCGGGAAGGTCGAGGTAGCCGAGGTTCGAGAAGATGCCGACCCGGAGGCGGCCTCGGACCCCGCCGGTCACCGCGCCCCGTGCCCGCTCGACGGCGTCGAGCGCCTCACGCGCGCTCTCGATCAGGGCGGCGCCGGCCGGTGTGGGCGCGACGCGGCGAGAGGTGCGCTCGAAGAGGGTCGCGCCGAGCTCGGACTCGAGCGCACGGATGCCCGCCGAGACGGTCGACTGCACGACGAAGCAGCGTTCGGCGGCGCGCGTGAAGCCGCCTTCCTCGACCACGGCGACGAAGTACTCGAGCAAGCGGGTGTCCATCCCCCAATGATCGATGCATTCGATGGATGGGATCAAGGATGTTCGTTGGACACGATGGATCGGAGCGAGCATCCTGGATCGCATGCCCACCGACACCGACTCCCGCGCGGCCCGCAGCGTTCGCGCGCACGCCGCCGGCTTCTGGACCGCGGCCGGTGCGTTCGCCGTCGCCCTGGCCTTCTCGACGGTGCCGACGCCGATCTACGCCTTCTACCAGGAGCGCGACGGCTTCCCGACGTGGGTCACCACCGTCATCTTCGCGGCCTACGCCGTCGGTGTCGTCGTGAGCCTCTACTTCGCAGGGCACGTCAGCGACTGGCTCGGCCGGCGGCGCGTCTTCCTCGCCGCGCTCGCCATCGAGATCGTCGCGGCCGGCATGTTCCTGCTCTGGGCCGAAGTCCCCGGCCTCATCGTCGCCCGATTCGTCTCGGGCGTCGGCATCGGCGCGCTCACCGCGACGGCGACCGCCCACATCTCGGAACTGCGTGCCGTGGCGAAGCCCGACTCGACGATCGCCCCGGTCGTGGCGAGCTTCGCCAACATCGGCGGCCTCGCCATGGGGCCGCTCATCGCCGGCATCCTCGTCACCTACGCCCCGGCGCCGATGTTCCTGCCCTACGTCGTCTTCGTCCTCCTCCTCGCGCTCGCCGTGGTCGCGGTCGCCCTGCTGCCCGAGACCGTCCGACTCGAGTCGCGGCCCTACCGACCGCAGCGCATCGCGGTGCCCGCCGCCTCGCGAGGGACCTTCTGGGCGGCCGGCGCGGCGGCGTTCGCGGCATTCGCGGTGTTCGGCATGTTCATGGCGCTCACCCCGACCGTGCTCGTCGTCGCGATGGGCGTCGACTCGCACCTGGCGGCCGGTGCGGTGCCGTTCGCGGTGTTCATGTCGGCGGCGATCGCCCAGGTGCTCACCGTGCGCCGCCCGCTCGGCCGGCAGCTCCTGCTCTCGCTCGTGCTCGTCGCCGTCGGGATCGCGGCGATGGCGCTCGCGGTGCTCGCGGGCATCCTCTGGCTCTTCGTGCTCGCGGGCATCACGGCGGGTGCCGGGGTCGGCGTGCTCTTCCGCTCCTCGCTCGGCGTCGCCGGTTCGCTCGCCCCCGCCGGCAACCGCGGCGAGGTGCTCGCGGGCGTCTTCCTCATCGCCTACGTCGGGCTCGCCGTGCCGTCGCTGCTCATCGGCGTCGCCCTCGTCGTCGCACCGCTCCAACCGGTGCTCGTCGTCTTCGCCGTGCTCGTGCTCGCCGTCGTCGGCTGGGCCGTGCCGCGGATGCGTGCCCGGGTCGAGCCCGGCTGAGCCCTCCCGCGGACCCCCGCCGCTCGTCGCGACGAGGGTCGCGGCATCCGGAAGGGGCTGCAAGGATGCCCGGATGGGAACGGTGTCGGCGTATCTCGACGGGCTCGAAGGCCCGGAAGGCGAGTTGATCGCGCGCATCTACGCGATCGCCCGCGACGTCGCCCCTGACGCCATCGAAGGCACCGGGTACGGGATGCCCGCGCTGCGCTACCGCGAACAGGGGTTCGCCGCGGCGATGGGCCGCACGCGCTACATCGCCGTGTACCCGTTCTCGGGCGACGTGCTGCCGGCGCTCGCCGCCGACGGGCTGCTCGAGGGCAACGCGCAGACGAAGGGCGCGCTGCACTGCACCGTTGCCGACCCGCCGAGCGACGAGCTGCTGCGCGAGCTGTTCACCCGGCGCAAGGCGGAGATCGACGCGAAGCTCGCCTGAGGGCGAACGGCTCGAGCGACCCGATCGGCCTCGGTGCGATGTCCAGGGGCGTTGCCTCGGAACACGGCGCTGACCTGCTGAAGGGCGAAGACGTCGCACCTGGATGGGCCAGTTGATCAGGCTGGGCTCTCAATCTGCGAGCTTGAAACCCGTCGGTGTGGTGATCAGCAGTCGCTGGCCGATCGTGCCCGGGTCGGTGACGATGTCCAGAACTGCGGCGGCGGCGTTGTCCAACGGCAGAGTCGGGAGACCGGGCACTTTCGCTACTTCGCCGAGGTTCTTGACGGAAGCGCCCTGCGGGAGTGCGGGTGCCGCCTTGAGGTTGACCGGGTAGACGATCGTCCAGTCCAGGCCGGAGCGCTGCAGGATCTGATCGGCGGCGGCCTTGTCCCTCAGGAACTTGCTCAGCGCCGTCTTGTAGATCAGACGGCCGATTCCGGACGCTCTGCCAGAAGTGTCGCCGGCGCCGAAGACCGAAATGAGGATCAGGCGGCGCACGCCGGCCTGCTTCGTCGCCGCGATGATCCCCGGTAGGCGCTTCTGCATGAAGGAGCCATCGCTCATCTTGCCGGTGATCGAAACCACGACGGCGTCGGCGCCTCTGGCGGCCTGCTCGAGGGCGACGGCATCCTCTGCTGACCCGGCGACGACAGTCACGCCTTCCCGCGAGGCGACAGCCTCAGGGCGTCGGGCGAACGCGACAACCTGGTGTCCTGCGCTGGCGGCCCGGGCAGTGAGGCGGGAGCCGACATTGCCGGTCGCTCCGAGTACGACGATTCTCATTCTGATGACGCTTTCTGGTTGATGGGCTGGAGGTCGGTGAGCGAGGTGCCCAGTGCGCCTTCGAGCGTGGAGATGCAGAGGTCGACGACGTCCGCGCGGGCCACGTTGCCGCCGTCGACGGACTGGCGGGCGGTGTACTCGACGAACGCGAGCCACCCGCCGAGCGCCAGACGCGCCCGCGGGGAGTCCTGCGCCTCGGTGTATCCGAGAAGCCAACGCACGTGCACTCCGTGGTTCGCTTCGGCGAGCTCGCTTACGGCCGGAACCGTCGAAGCGGGGCTGTACAGCTCACGCACCCCGCCGCGGCTCGCCTCGAAGAACTCGAGATAGGCGCCGAGTGCACGACGCAGGTTCGCCCTGGCACTGAGTGCCGGGTCGGGTCGGGTCGCTTCCAGGAGTAAGTCGGACTCGCGGCGCAGCACGGCGTTCAGGAGCGCTTCCTTGCCGGGGAAGTAGTGGTACACGAGCGCCCGGGTGACCCCCGCGTCGGTTGCGATCGCACGCATGGAAGCGCCCGCGATACCGTCCCGAGCGAAGTGCTCAGCGGCCACGCGGACGATCTGCTCCGACCGATCCGCCGGGCTCATTCGATCACTGTTAGACACGTGACTAACAGTAGACCTCATATTTGTCACATGTCAAACGGCGTGCCGGCCGGTTGATGCGGCAGCGCACGAGGACGGCGTGCACGGTCGAGGTCGGCAAGCCGAGTTCGCCGGCGATCTGCGCCGGCTCGAGCGGTCGGCCATCCCGCCGACGCCCTCGGGGCGGTATCGGGTCGCCCGCTTGCGGGCGGTCACGGGCGAGACCATGAACAACTTCGCCGCGACCGCGACCGGCCAGTGCTCGTCGATGATCAGAGTCGTGTTCCGACGCAGCGCCCCTGGGCATCACACCGAGCGCGCCGGCGCGAGCGCCAGCAGTCCCGGCAGCTCGGCCATCGACGTGAACACGTGGGCGGCCCCCGCGGCGAGCAGCGCGTCGGGCGCCGTGTGGGCCGGCCCCCCGGGGGCGAAGGCGAAGACCGTCGCGCCCGCCGCGACCCCGGCCGTCACCCCGGCGACCGTGTCCTCGACGACGGCGCACTTGCGGGCATCCGCCCCGAGTCCGGCAGCTGCAGCGAGGTACACGTCGGGCGCGGGCTTGGAGCGCGGGGTCTCCATGCCCGAGTAGACGTGCTCGCCGAAGGCGTCGAGCATCCCCGTCTTGGCGAGCTGGAGCTCGATCTTGGCGCGGTCGGCCCCCGAGGCGACCGCGATCCGGCCCTCGAACGCGGCGGCGATCGCGCGCACCGCGTCGGGCGCGCCCGGGATGGGCTCGAGCGCGTCGGTCAGGGCGACGTTGCGGCGGCGGCGGAACTCGGCGATCCACGCGTCGTCGGGCGCGAAGCCGGTGTGCGCCTCGATGACGCCGAGCTCGTCCTTGAGGGCGCGGCCGACGAAGCGCGAGAGTGACTCGGCCTCGTCCAGCATCCAGCCGAGCTCGTGCAGCATGCCGCGCAGCACCCGGTTCGTGATGGTCTCCGAGTCGACGAGCACGCCGTCGCAGTCGAAGAGGACGGCCTGGAATCGGTTCACTGCTGCGTCGGGCACCCGATCGACGTTACCCCTCGGATCTGAACGGGCGGCGAACTCGGGCGGCGCCGCGCGCCGGGCGGCTCAGGCGTCGAGCGGCTCGAGGAAGCGGCGCTCGTAACGGCGGATGCACCGCGTCTCGGCCGCGAACGCGTAGGCCTCCCGGCACTCCGGGTCGGTCTTCGCGGCGATGCGGTACTGCTCGTAGTCGGCGAGCGAGGGGAAGTCGAAGAGCGCGTACGCGACGTCGCTGTCGCCCTCGCTCGGCAAGAAGTACCCGCGGTGCGTGCCGCCCATGCGGTTCACGAGCCGGATCCAGCGTCGGCCGTACTCGGTGAACTCCGCGAGCTTGTCGGCGTCGATCTCGTAGCGCAGGTGGATCGTGATCACGGGGGTCCTTCCGGTGGTGCGTACGGTGCTCCCGCGAGCGTACGAGTGCGGGTGGACGCGGCTCGGCGCATCCGGCGAACCGGGCAGGATGCCGTGGGGACTCGGCAGGATCGCGAGCCGACGGGCGCGGGAACGGCCCCCGGACGCACCGCGCCCGCGATCCCGAGCGGGAGCGCGGGCGCGAGGCATCCGGGGCGGATCAACCGATGCGGATGAGCTTCTTGTTGACGAACTCGTCGGCGCCGAAGCGGCCGAGCTCGCGGCCCGAGCCGGAGCGCTTCACGCCGCCGAACGGCAGTTCCACGCCGTCGGCGAGCACGACGTTGACGTAGACCATGCCGGCGTCGATGGCGTTCGCGACGCGGTCGGCCTGCTCGGGGTCGGTCGTGTAGACGTATGAGCCGAGGCCGAAGGGGGTGTCGTTGGCGATCTCGACGGCCTCGGCCTCGTCGGCGGCGCGGAACACCATCGCGACGGGGCCGAAGAACTCCTGGTGCCGGGCGGGGTTCGACGGGGCCACGTCGGCGAGCACCGTCGGCGCGACGAAGTTGCCCTCGGCGGTGCCGCCGGCCACGAGGGTCGCGCCGCCGGCGATCGCCTCCTCGAGCTGCGCGGCGATGCGCGCGGTCGCGGCGGCGGAGGAGAGCGGGCCGACGGCCGCATCCGCGTCGGTCGACGGGGCCGCGGCGGTGAGCCCCGCGGTGAACTTCTCGAGGAACGCGTCGTAGAGGTCGTCGGCGACGATGAAGCGCTTGGCCGCGTTGCACGACTGGCCGGAGTTGTCGAGGCGGGCGTCGACGGCGGCCTGCACGGTGGCGTCGAGGTCGTCGGTCGAGAGCACGATGAAGGGGTCGGAGCCGCCGAGCTCGAGCACGACCTTCTTGAGGTGGCGGCCCGCGATCTCGGCGACGGCGGCGCCCGCGCGCTCGGAGCCCGTGAGGGAGACGCCCTGCACGCGCGGGTCGGCGATGACGGCCGCGGCCTGCTCGTTCGAGGCGTAGAGGTTGACGTAGGCGCCCTCGGGGAAGCCGGCGTCGCGGAAGATCGTCTCGATCGCCGCGGCCGACTCGGGGCACTGCGGCGCGTGCTTGAGCAGGATCGTGTTGCCGATCGCGAGGTTCGGGCCGGCGAAGCGGGCGACCTGGTAGTAGGGGAAGTTCCACGGCATGATGCCGAGCAGCACCCCGAGCGGGGCCTTGCGCACGAGCGCCGAGCCCTCGCCGTCGAGCAGCGCGATCGGCTCGTCCGCGAGGAAGCCCTCCGCGTGGTCGGCGTAGTACTCGTAGATCGCTGCGGCGAAGTCGACCTCGCCGAGCGCCTGGTCGAGGGGCTTGCCCATCTCGCGCACGATGAGGGCGGCGAGTTCCTCGCGCCGCTCGGTGTGCAGTTCGGCGACGCGCCGCACGAGGGCCGCGCGCTCGGCGACGCCCGACGTCTTCGCCCACCCTCGGGCGACGGCGAACGCGGAGGCGATCGCGGCGTCGAGGCCCTCGTCGGTGATCGTCGGGTAGGTGCTGATCGTCTCGCCCGTGGCCGGGTCGACGACGGCGTAGTCGCTCATACGGGGGTTCTCCTCATCGGGTGCGTGCGCCGCCGGGGTTGCCGGCGAGCGGTGCGTGGGCATGACGATATCCCAGCGGATGCCCGTTCGGGAGGGGTCGCCGGAGAAAACATCCGGTATAGCATCTTTGCGTCGCCGCGTGCGCGGCGGCCGAGTCCACGAAGGCGGGGACGATGCACCCGAGCGAACCGGGGAACGATCCGGGCACGGCACCGCGGTCTGCCGCGGCGCCCCTCGACGGCATCCGCGTGCTCGACTTCTCGCGCGTGCTCGCCGGGCCCTACGCGACCATGCTGCTCGCCGACTTCGGCGCCGACGTCGTGAAGATCGAGCCGCCCGGCGGCGACGAGACGCGGCAGTGGGCGCCGCCGGTCGACCGGCACGGCGTCTCGACCTACTTCGCCGGGCTCAACCGCGGCAAGCGCGCGATCGTGCTCGACCTCGCGACGGAGGACGGCCTGGCCGAGGCGCGGCGGCTCGCCGGCACCGCCGACGTGCTCGTCGAGAACTTCCGCCCCGGCGTCCTCGCCCGCTACGGCCTCGACGCCGAGACGCTGCGGGCGGCGCACCCGGGGCTCGTCCACTGCTCGATCACGGGATTCGGGTCGGCGCCGGCGGCCGCGGGACTGCCGGGCTACGACCTGCTCGTGCAGGCGGCGGGCGGCCTCATGTCGATCACCGGCGAACCGGAGGGCGAGCCCATGAAGGCCGGCGTCGCCCTCGTCGACGTGCTCACCGGCCAGCACGCCCTCGCCGGCATCCTGCTCGCCCTCCGCGAGCGCGACCGCACCGGGGTCGGCGCGCACGTCGAGGTCAGCCTGCTGCACTCGCTCCTGTCGGGCCTCGTCAACCAGGCGGCCTCGACCATCGCGACCGGCGTCCCGCCCGCACGCCACGGCAACGCCCACCCCTCGATCGCCCCGTACGCCCTCTTCCGCGCCGCCGACCGGCCGCTCGCGCTCGCCGTCGGCAACGACCGGCAGTTCGCCGCGCTCGCCGGGGCGCTCGGCGCTCCCTCGCTCGCGACCGACCCGCGCTTCCGCACGAATCCCGACCGCGTCGCCCACCGCGACGAGCTGACTCAGGCGATCGACGGATGCCTCGCGGCGCGCAGCGCCGCCGACTGGTCGGCCGCCCTCACCGCGGCGGGCGTGCCCGCCGGCCCGGTCAACACGATCGCCGAGGGCATCCGCTTCGCGGAGTCGCTCGGGCTCGAACCGCTCGGGCGCTACGTCGACGAGCCGGGCGACGAGGCCGCCCCGCCCGGTGAAGCGAGCCCGGGCGACCGTTTCATCGCCCCGCCCATCCGCCTCGACGGCGCGATCCGGGCGGCGACGCGACGCGCCCCCGCGCTCGACGAGCACCGCGGCGCCGACTGGCTGCCGCGTCCCGACGACCATCGCACCCCCGCCCGGACGGAGCCGACATGACCGACCCAGCCGACCTGACCGACCTGACCGGCGCGACCGACCCGGCCGTCGATCCCGTCGAGGCGGTGTTCGACCTCGACGCCCTGCTCGAGGACGACGAGCGCGAGTGGCGCGAGCGCGCCCGCGAGTTCGCGGCGACGCGCATCGCCCCGCGCATCGCGGCGGACTTCGAGGCGGCGCGCTTCCGCGCCGAGCTCGTGCCCGAACTCGGTGCGGCCGGGCTCCTCGGCGTGCAGTTGGCGGGCTACGGCGGCTCGGGTGCGGGTCCGGTCGCCTACGGGCTCGTCTGCCACGAGCTCGAGTACGTCGACTCGGGGTGGCGCACGTTCGTCTCGGTGCAGTGCTCGCTCGCGATGCACGCGATCCTCGCGCACGGCTCCGAGGCGCAGCGGACGGAATGGCTGCCGCGGATGGCCGCCGGTGAGGCCGTCGGCTGCTTCGCCCTCACCGAACCGCAGGGCGGCTCCGACCCCGGCGCGATGACGACGACGGCCCGACGCGACGGCGACGAGTGGGTCATCGACGGCGCGAAGCGCTGGATCGGCCTCGCGTCCGTCGCCGACGTCGCGGTCGTGTGGGCGAAGGACGAGGAGGGCGTGGTGCGCGGGTTCCTCGTGCCGACGACGACCCCCGGCTTCGCCGCGACGCCGATCGCCGGCAAGTTCGCGATGCGCGCGAGCATCCAGTGCGATCTCGCCCTCACGGGCGTGCGCGTGCCCACCGATGCCGTGCTGCCCGGTGCGAGCGGGCTGAGCGGCCCGTTCTCGTGCCTGAACGGCGCGCGCTACGGCATCGTGTGGGGCTCGATGGGCGCGGCGCGCGCTTGCCTCGACGCCGCCGTCGGACGCGCGAGGACGCGCGAGGTCTTCGGCGCCCCGATCGGCGCCCGGCAGCTCGTGCAGGGCAGCCTCGCCGATGCGCTCGTCGCCTACGAGACGGGGATGCTGCTCGCCCTCCACCTCGGCCGGCTCAAGGAGCGCGGGGCCCTCACCCCGGCGCAGATCTCCGTCGGCAAGCTCAACAACGTGCGCCAGGCGCTGGGGATCGCGTCGGCCGCTCGCGCGATCCTCGCCGGCGACGGCATCACCGACGAGTTCCCCGTCATGCGCCATCTCGCGAACCTCGAGGCCGTGCGCACCTACGAGGGCACCGACGAGATCCACCGGCTCGTGCTCGGCCGCGCGCTCACGGGCATCCCCGCCTTCGCCTGAGCCGAGCGCGCGCGGCCGGCCTGCGCGCCGCCAGGCCGGGCCCGCCTCGGAGACGACCGTCGCGTCCGCGGGAGCGCGCGGGGCGCCT
>NZ_WSTA01000056.1 GCF_009789225.1 Agromyces seonyuensis
CGACGTCCGTGCGCAGCACGCCCACCCGCTCGCTCGCCGCGCGGGCCGCGGCCTCCGCGCGGTCGAGCCCGCCCTGGGCGGCGTCGAGGTCGTCGGCGGTGACCGGTTCCTCGGTGTGCGCCGCCGGGCGGGGGTGCTCGGTCGCACCGCACACCGCGCAGGCGTCGCCGTCGCGGAGTTCGACCGCGAGTTCGGCGGCGTACCCGCGCAGGCGACGGTCGCGGAGGTCGTCGAGTGCGGCGGAGGCCGCGGTGCGCTCGCGACCCCGCTGGAGCTCGGCTGCCTCGGCTGCGTCGAGTTCGGCCTGCAGCGTGCCGGCAGCGGCGGCCGCGGCACGCGCCGTGCGTGCGCGGGTGAGTTCGGTCTCGGCGCCGGCGCCGCCGGCGGCGAGGCCGGTCTGGCGGGCGAGCTCCGCCGCAGCCGCGTCGATGAGCGACGGCAGTTCGCGGTGACGCGCGTCGACGGACCCGATTGCGGTCTCGGCGTCGACGACCAGCAGCCGGGCGGTCTCGACAGCCGCACCGGACTGCCCCAGCACGGCCTCCGCTTCCGCCCCGGCACGCAGCGCCCCGAGCTGTTCGAAGCGCTCGGCGGCGACCTCGGCCAGTCGTTCGGCGCCGGCCTCGGCGAGCCCGAACGCCGCGGCCGCGTTCGCCGCGGCTCCGGCGGTCTCCCGCGCATCGTCGAACGCGAGCGTCGCTGCGGCGGCCGCAGCGACGAACGGCTGCACGGCGGCCGCTCGCCCGGCACGAGCGAGTTCGTCGCGCGCCGCATCGATCGCCTCGACCTCGGCCTCGAGCACAGCCAGGCGCGCGGCGGCGGCGTCCCGACGCTGCTGCTCGCGCCGCGTCGCGGTCGCGACATCGTGCCGCTTCGACGACTCGGCGAATCGGGCTTCGGCGTCGCGCGCCTCGACCGCCGCCCCGTCGAGTTCGGCCTGACGGGCGACCAGTCCGGACTCGATCCACGACCCGTCACCGATCGCGCGAGGGTGCACCGGAGCTGCCTCGCCCGTCGTCGCGCCGACGCCGTCGTCGCCCGACACCTGATCGCCGAGGGCCAGCGCCGCCTGCGCCTCGATCTCGCCGAGGGCGACCCGCGACCGCTCGACGTCCGCCCCGAGCGCCTTGAGCCGAACGGCGAGCGCCTGTTCGTACTCCTCGAAGCGCTTCGTGCCGAAGAGCGAGCGGAGCACCTTGCCCCGATTCTCGCTGTTCGCGAGCAGGAACTCCTGGAAGCGGTTCTGCGCGAGCAGGATGACCTGCAGGAACTGCTCTTTCGTGAGGCCGACGATGGTGCCGATCGACAGTCCGACATCGCGGGCGCCCTCGGCGAGCCCCTCCCACGTCTCGTCGCGTCGGATCGCGAGTCGAGCGCTCGCCGGGGCGGTGGTCATGCCGTCGCCGCGCTTCTTCGGGCGCTGGAACTCGGGCGTGCGCTCGACGCGGTAGCGCTCGTCGCCGGCGGTGAACTCGAGCACGACGCGGGTCTCGTCGTCGGGTCCGCAGTGGTCGCTGCGCAGTCGCGCCTCGGTGCCGTCGTAGCGCGGGGCGCTGCCGTAGAGCGCGAAGCAGATGGCGTCGAGGATGCTCGACTTGCCGGCGCCGGTCTTGCCGCCGATGAGGAAGATGCCCTCGCCGGCATATTCGTCGAAGTCGACGATCTGGGTGTGCTTGTACGGACCGAATCCGGCGATGGCGACGCGTTCGATCTTCACGCGGACACCTCCTCGGCGGCGAGGTCGGCGATGACCGCGGCGATGAGTTCGGACTCGGCCGCCGAGGGCCCGTCGCCGTTGCGGACGTGCGACAGGAACGCGCCGATGACCTCGTCGTCGGACTTCGCCTTCACCCGCTCGGCATAGCTCGCGCCGACCGTCTCGGCGACTTCGGCCGGCTGATAGTCGAGGTTCGCGCAGAACGGGAAGCGCGTCTGCAGCTTCCGCATCGCGTCGATCGGGCGGGTGTTGTCGGTGAGCACCGCGTGCACCCAGTCGAGCGTGCGCTCGTCGAGGGCCGGGTCGGCGAGCAGCTCGGCGAGGGTGCCGGTGAGCACGCTGAGCCGGCGCGGCACGGGCAGCTCGAGCCAGTCGACGCTCGCGAGCCCCGAGGCATCCAGCTCGACGAGCCACGCGCCGCGCGGCTTGCCGGCTTCGGAGAAGGAGTAATGCAGGGGCGCGCCCGAGTACCGGATGCCCTCGGCGAGCGTCGAGCGCCCGTGGATGTGGCCGAGCGCCGTGTAGTCGATGCCGTCGAACGCGCTGGTCGGCACGACGTCGAGCGTGCCGACGCGGATCTCCCGTTCGACGTCGTCGCCGCTCGGCGCGACGCCGGCCGCGAAGCAGTGCGCGATGACGACGGAGCGCGCGGGGTGGACGGCGAGGTCGTCGCGGATGCGGTCGAGCGCGAATCCGATGACCTGCTCCTGGGTCTTCAGCGTCGCTTCGGGCCAGCGGTGCTGCACGAGCGAGGGTGCGAGGTAGGGGATGCCGTAGAGCCGCACGGGCCCGTGCTCGTCGTCGATGACCACGGGGCGGTCGAGCGCACCCGCGTCGGTGATGACATGGATGCCCGCTGCGGCGGCGAACTCGGATTGGAAGCCGAGCCGCGCGGGCGAGTCGTGGTTGCCGCTCGTGACGACGACGAGGGCGCCTGCGGCGCGCAGTTCGCCGAGCGTGCGGGAGAAGAGCTTGAGCGCATCGCCCGACGGGGTCGCGGTGTCGAACACGTCGCCCGCGATGACGACGACGTCGACCGAGTTCGCTCGCGTGGCCTCGACGATCGCGCCGAGCACCTGCTCGAGGTGCGCGAGCGTCGAGTGCCCGTGGAAGGTGCGCCCGATGTGCCAATCGGAGGTGTGCAGGATGCGCATTCGGGTTCGCTCCTCGGGTCGTGCGGTTGGTCGTGCGGCGGCGACCGGGTCATTCCAGCCGGATGCGGTGCGAAGCGCGTCATCCTGGCCGGCGAACCGACCCTAACGGCGACCGGGGACAGGCCCGGGCGCCCCCCGCAGTGGTGGCATGGCGTTCTCACAGGTTCGTCGGCGACGCCGGGTAGCCTGGCTGCCCCTGCATCCGAACTCGTGAAGGACCCCGATGACGCTCCTCACCAGCATCCGACTCGATCGCTGCAGCGGCGCCGTGCTCGGCTCCGCGGCCGGCGACGCGCTCGGCGCGCCGTACGAGTTCCAGCCGTCGGTGCCGGATGCGATGCCGATCACGCTGCACGCCGGCGGGCCGTGGGAGCTCGGCGAGTGGACGGACGACACGAGCATGGCCGTGCCGATCCTGCGCGCGCTCGCGCGCGGCGAGCGCGTCGAGGATGCGGCGGTGCTCGGCGGCATCGTCGCGGAGTGGCGGGGCTGGGCTGTGGATGCGAAGGACGTCGGCATCCAGACGCGGCAGGTGCTCGCGCGCACCGACCCGGATGCCTCGGGGGTGCGGCTCGCGGGTTCCGCGTACGCGGCCGCGTCGACGGTGCATCGCATCGCGGGGCGCTCGGCGGGCAACGGCTCGCTCATGCGCACGGGCCCGCTCGCGCTCGGCTATCTGGACGATGCGGATGCTCCGGCGCTCGCCACTGCCGCCCGGTCGGTGAGCGAGCTCACCCACTACGAGTGGGATGCCGGCGACGCCTGCGTGATCTGGTCGCTCGCGATCCGTCACGCGGTGCTCACGGGCGAGTTCGACGTGCGCGGCCCGGTCGGCGCACTGCCGACCGACCGCCGCGCGCTCTGGCACGAGCGCCTGGATGCCGCGGAGGCGTCCGGTCACCCCCGCGACATCCCGGGCGACAACGGCTGGGTGGTCGCGGCGCTGCAGGCGGCGTGGTGCGCGATCGTGCACGCCCAGGGCTTCGAGGACGCCGTCGAACGCGCGGTGCGTGCCGGCGACGACACCGACACGGTCGCGGCGATCGCGGGCGCGCTCGCGGGAGCGCGCTGGGGCGCGGCCTCGGTACCGTTCGGGTGGCGCCGCCACCTGCACGGCTGGCCGGGCCTGGATGCGTCGGAGCTCCAGTCGCTCGCCGAGCAGGCCGCGCTCGGCGAGGACGCGGTCGTCGCCCCGGTCGCGCCCGTGGAAGTACTGCCCGGCGACGCCGCCTGACCCGGCCGGGCGTGCGCGCGGGCGAACTGCGAACCGGATCGCGGAGGAGTTCTCCGTTTCGGCGGTGTTCGCGATCCGCGACATCCCGTCAGCGATCCGCAACATCCCGATCAGCGACTTCCTACTGCGGCGCCGCGGAGCGTGGTGAACAGCCGACGTCGTCGGGGTACTCGTCGCACGTGCCCAGGGCGAGCCGAGTGCTGATCTCGACGACGCGCGCCGTACATCCAGTCATCGCCGCGACGAGCGCGAGCGCCGCCGGCAGGGCGGCGGCGCTCGCGGTTCGGGCCGTCGGCACGCGCATGACCGTAGCGAAGCGAGGGGCCTCTGCGCCGGTGTTTTCCACAGCGTCCGGACGCACTCGCAACGTGCTCGTCACCTGCCGGTCGGGTTGGGCCGATGAGCATCCTGTCTCATGCCCCGTGAACACCGTTCAGAGCTCAGTGGCTCGTCGCTTCCAGTAGCGCGACGTTCGATGCCGACGCGCGCCGCGGGTGCGGCCCGGGCGCTCGACGCGTCACCGCGAACCGACCCGCCCGCCGCGCATCGCGCGGCCGTCAGTCGAAGAAGTCCCCGAAGTCGCCCAGGTCGCCGAGGCCGTCGAGCATGCCGCCGATCGCGAGGCCGCCGAGCACGCCGCCGAGCACGCCCATGCCGTCCCCTCCGCGGCCGCGGGGCCGCGAATACGGGCCCTGGCCGCTGCCGCCGGGGTAGCCGGGGCCCGGGTAGGGCTGCCGGCCGCCGTACTGCTGCCCGCCGTACTGCTGACCGCCCGGGTAGCCGTAGCCCCCGTACCCGGACTGCGCGGCCTGGTGGGCCAGGAGTGCCGCTTCGTTCGCGAGGGCGGCCGCGCGGCGGGCGCGGCCGAGGGCCCGCTCGGGGTCGGTCTCAGTGGTGAGGTCGGCGAGTTCGTGCTCGGCCGCCGCGAGGCGGGTGCGGGCGTCCGGCCCTGCCGATGTGCGTGCCAGCACGTCGCGGGCCGCCGTGATCTGCAGCTCCGCGTCGTCGATCGCCGTCACGAGCTGCGTGCGCAGGCGCGTCTGGCGTTCGGCGCGGTCGGCCCGTTCGGCGACGGCGTCATCGAGCGCGGTGTTGGTCTGACGCACCGAGGTGAGGGCGCCGATGGGGTCCGTGCGGTCCGCCGACACGGGCACCGCGGCAAGGGATGCCTCTAGCGCGGCGATCGCGTCATCCAGCCGGCCCTGACGCTCGGCAGCCGGGATGGCGCGCGCGACGGCGAGCTCCGCGTGGGACTCGGCGATCATCGCCGCGAGGGTCGACTCCGCGCGCAGCGCCTCGACCTCGAAGCTCTCGACGTTGGCCAGGAGCGCAGACGCGCGGTGCACACTCTCGTCGCCGGCGCGCACGGCGGCCTCCGCCTCGTCCTCGCGTCCTGCGGCGAGACGGCTGCGCGCGACCTCCGCGCTGCGCCCCGCGAAGTCGAGCAGCCGGGCCGCCTGGGCGGGGTTGCCGGCGACTGGCGCGAGTGCCGCATCCGTGTAGCGCTCGGCGAGCCGCTGAAGCGTCTCGCTCGGACCCGCGAGCGAGGAGCGGACCAAGGCCACGGATCCCACGAGCCGTTCGATCGCCGCCGGCGTCGCCCGCGCGGCCGCGCGCCGCGCCGCGAACGCGGAGACCTGCTCGCCGAGCGAGGCATCCGCCGACTCGCACAGCGCGATGATGCGCTGGTTCCAGTCGCGGCGCTGCTCGTCGGTGTCGGGGATGTGGTCGGCGAGCAGCTGATTGAGCTGGAACGCCTCCGCGAGCCGCTGCCGCGCACGGCCGATGGCCGCCGTGAACTCGCCGATGGCGGTCTCCCCGAACTCCGCGGCGGCGAAGCCCAGTTCGTCGGCCGCGAGCCGGATCTTCTCGTCCGTGCGCACGAGCGCCGACCCGGCGGTCTGCTCCAGCTGCGCGAGTTCGGCCTGCGCCTGCGAGGCGAGCACAGCGGTCTGCTTGGACGCCCGCGACCGCAGCACCCCGATCAGCACGCCCACCCCCGCGACGACGATGCCGACGGAGACGAGGATCGGGATGACGAGCTCCATGCAGGCATCCTACGGAGCGGAACGGCGAGGACGCCGCGCGGCGGCGATCGAGAGCTCGAAGTGGGCCCGCCCCGCCGCCGCCGCGGCGGCGCGCGCCTGCTCGATGCCCGGATGCTCCGCGTGGCCGGCGTCGAGCACGTGCAGCTCGAGGGCGGCGCCGGTGCCGAGCGAGGCGGCGGACGCGACGCCGTTCGCGACGGCGAACTGGCCGGGCGGGGGGACGACGGCGTCCCAGCGCGCGGCCTCGATGCGGACGGGGACGCTCGAGCAGGCCGCGGCCGTGGAGGCGTCGAACCAGCGGAGCACCTCGCGGGCCTCGGGGTGCGCGGCGACGTGGCGGCGCACGTACTCGCCGCTGCCCTCGCAGTGCACCGCGAGGCGCTCCGTCCAGCCGCCGAAGCTCGGCACGATGAACGTCGCGCCGACGAGGCGCTCGTCCCAGGGCAGGGCGAGCATGCCGATGCCGCCGCCGAAGCTCTCGCCGATCGAGTAGAGGGGCACGTCGCCGACGAGGCGCTCGAGCACGGTCGCCGCCGTCCAGAGTTCGGCCGCGCAGCGGCCCAGGATGCAGGTCTCCGGGTCGGCGATGCCGTGCAGCACGTGCGCCTCGCGCTCCTCCGGGGCGCCGACGTCGACGTTCAGGGCGCCCAGCCCCCGCGCGAGCGGGAAGATCGCCGCGACGTCGTCGGGCACGCGGGTGAAGTCGGGCTCGGTGCGGCCGCCGTAGCCGTGGCCGTGCACGATGCCCGCGCGGGCGGGTCCGGAGACGGGCAGGGCGATCCAGCCGCGCAGGCGCACCCCGTCGGCGCACGTGTAGGCGACCTCGGAGACGTGGTGGACGCCCATGCGGCCGAGCGGCCGCAGTTCGGCGGCGGGGTCGACGCGTCGGGCATCCGCGTACCAGCCGCGCCAGCGGTCGGCGAAGCCGTCGGGCGCCGGTTCGGGGGCGACGGCGAGCAGGTCGTGGAGCGTGAAGCCGTAGGTCGCGTCGAAGGAGGCCTCCGGGAACCAGTCGGCGTAGGGCGCTGGGAAGGCGGGAGCGGAGGTGCGGGTCGTCATCGGGAACTCCTCGGGGCGAGCAGGACTGCGGGCGGGAAGGCCGGCGCCAGGGCACGCGGCATGGCACGCGGCCGGCCGCGCGGGACGGCGAACGGCGGGGCCGACGGATCGGCGTGCGGGCACGGCACCGCGCGCCACGCGAGCGCGGGCCGGGAAGACCCGGCATGGCAGGATGGCGGGCGGGAGCGGAAGGAGTGCCGGTGCTCGTCGCAGAACGCAGAGCGCGCATCATCGCCGAAGTGCGCCGGCGCGGTGCGGCGACCGTCGAGGCCCTCGCGGCCGAACTCGACGTGAGCCCCATGACGATCCGCCGCGACCTCGACGTGCTCGCGGCCGACGGCGCCCTCGAGAAGGTGCGCGGCGGCGCGACGCTGCCGGGACTGGCGCGGCCGGATGAGCGCCCGGCACCGGCAGCCACGACCCGGATGCTCGCCGAGAAGCGCGCGATCGCCCGCCGCGCGGTCTCCCTCGTCGAACCCGGCATGGCCATCGGGCTCACGGGCGGGTCGACCACGCGCGCGCTCGCGCAGGCGCTGCGCGGCATCCCCGACCTCACGATCGTGACGAACTCGCTGCCCGTCGCCGAACTCTTCGCCGCCCCGCATCGCGCCGACGAGCCCTACCTGCAGACGGTCGTGCTCACGGGCGGCGTGCGCACCCCCGCCGACGCCCTCGTCGGCCCCGTCGCGGTGAGCGCCCTCGAGCGGCTGCACTGCGACCTCGTGTTCCTCAGCGCCTACGGCGTCGACCTCTCTGCCGGGCTCACGACGACGAACCTCCTCGAGGCCGAGACCGACCGCGCGTTCGTCGCCGCGGGCCGGGAGAGCGTCGTGCTCGCCGATCACGGCAAGTGGGGCGTCGTCGGCCTGACGACCGTCATCGAACTGCACCAGGTCGACCGGCTCATCACGGACGACGGCCTCGGCGGGGCCGACCGGGCCGCGCTCGCCGAGCAGGTCGGCGAGCTCGTCGTCGTGCCGGGCGACGACCCGACGGCCTGACGCGGGCATCCGGCTGCGCGCAGGCAGCCCAGGGCGCGGCCCCGAGCGCAGCCGCACGCGCCGCAGCCCCGTCACGGCCGCCTCAGCGCGCGCTGCGCGCCGTGCTCTCGCGTACGACGAGGCGCGCGGGGGCGATCACGTGGCGGACGGGCATGTCGGCGCCGGGCGGCGCGGCGATCTGCCGCTCGAGCTCGACGAGGGCGGCCTCGACGATCGCCTCGTTGTCGGGGGCGACGGTCGTGAGCGGCGGGGTCGTGAATCGGGCGCCGCGCACATCGTCGACGCCGACGACCGCGACGTCCTCGGGGATGCGGAGGCCTCCCGTGTGCAGCGCGGCGAGCACGCCGATCGCGACCGAGTCGTTCGAGCAGACGACGCCGTCGAAGCCGATGCCCGCTGCGAGCAGCCCTTCGGCCGCTCGCCGTCCCTCCTCGGGCGTGAAGGCGACGAGCTGGGCGACGAGCGCGGGTTCGGCGGCGAGGCCGAGCTCGGCGACCGCCTCCCGGTAGCCGGCGTACCGGCGGTCGGCGGCATCCGAGGGGCTCGCGTCGCGGGCTCCGACGAAGGCGACCCGGCGGCATCCGGCCTCGGCGAGGTGCACGGTCGCGGTGCGCATCGCATCCCGGTTGTCGATCGCGACGTGCGTGAACGGGCTCACCTGGATGTGCTCGCCGAGCAGCACGAGCGGCCCCGGTGAGGTGCGCCGGGTGAGGTCGCCGACGGTGAGCGAGCGCGGGATGTGGATGAGCCCGTCCGTCGGCGGCAGCCCGACGCCGTTGGCGATGTCGACCTCGCGGTCGTGGTCGCCCTCGGTCTGCTGGATGAGGATCGAGAGCCCGCGGGCGTCCGCGCGGCGCACGAGCAGCGCGGTGAGCTCGGCGAAGTAGGGCTCTTCGAGGTTCGGCACGGCGAGGGCGACGAGGCCCGTGCGCTCGCGGCGGAGCACGGGGGCGATGCGAGACGGCGTCGGTGCTGGGTCGGCCACGGGACTCCTGCGGGCGGTCCGGTCGGTGCGGCGCTCCGCACCCGAGATCACCGTAGTGCGTGCGCGGGTCATGCCTGCACCCGGAACGCGATGACGCGCGCCTCGCGGGCGCCGTTCGTCGCGCCGATCACGAGCCGGGCGGCGCTGATCGCCCCGAGCCCGACCGGCAGGGGGTGGATGCGGTGGCGCATGCGATTGCCCGCCACGTCGGCGATGGTCGTCCAGGTGGCCTCGCCCGTTCCGCCGGTCGTGCCGGTCGAGGATGCCCCCGCGGGCAGCACCTCGACGCGGTAGTCGCGCACGAGCTGCGGGATGACCTCGTCGGGCGAGCGGTGGTGGTGCAGCGTGTTGAGCTCCAGGTCGACGTCGTCGTCGAAGACGAGCCGCACTTCGCGGGCGTCGACGGGGGCGTCCCAGTCGAGGCGCAGCCATTCGTCGCGACCGGCGGCCATGGGCGCCGACGCCCACTCGTTCGGGCCGGCGAACGGCCGGTTGTAGCCGCTCGTCGCGCGCTCGGGGGCGAGGGCCGCGCTCGCCGGGGCGGCGCGGAACGCGAGGGCGCGGCCGCGCAGCGGCTTGGTCGGCCACTGCACGAGCAGCTCGTCCTGGCTGATCTGCACGTTGCGGTCGTCGTTGTCGGCACGGCGCACGAGGGTCAGCACCCCGGGCGGCAGCGGCGCGGTCGTGCGCACCGACAGGTCGGGGTTCGCGCGCAGTACGACGATGCCGTGCTGCGGGGCGCCGGGGGCGAAGGGCACGTCGGCGCGCACCCAGCGGGCGGGGCCGGCCGCGACCTCGAGCGTCGTGGCGTGCTCGAGCACGGCGGGCACGACGTTCTGCGGCTTGCCAGTCGAGTAGACCTCGACGACGAGGGTCGTGTCGACGCTCGCCTCGACGAGGACATCGATCGTCTCGAGCCGCGGATGCACCGGCAGCACGATCCCGAGGTCGTCGGCGAGGGGGTGGGGGCGGAGCTCGGCATCCTCGTCGGTGCCGGCTGCGATCTCCGTGAGCGAGCTCGACGCGCTCACGCGCGCGGAACGCGCCAGATCGTGCGGGTCGTCGTTGGCGACGCCGAGCACGGAGGCGTCCCAGCGCAGCAGGGTCTGGCGCAGGTCCTCGCGATGGTCGGCGTGCAGCTGCCGGGGCGTGACGCCGTGGTCGAGGCAGAGCACCGCGGCCGTACCGGCGGCCTCGCCCATCGTCGCGCACGTCGCCATGACGCGGGCGGCGCCGAAGGCGATGTGCGTCGCCGACACATCGCGCCCGGCGACGAGCAGGTTCTCGACGTTCGCCGAGTACAGCGAGCGGAACGGGATCTCGAAGAGCCCCTCGCTGAAGCGCTGCAGGGCGCCGGCGCCCTCCGCGTACATGCCCTGCGCCGGGTGGAGGTCGATCGACCAGCCGCCGAACGCGACCCCGTCGTCGAACGCCGTCTGCCCGATGACGTCGCCCTGGTGCAGCGTGTAGTCGCCGATGAAGCGGCGGTACTCGCGCTTGCCGGGGAGGTTGCCGATCCACTCGAGCGAGAGGGTGTCGGCATCGAACTCGCCGGAGTTCTTGATGTAGTCCCAGATGCCGAGGATGACGCCGCGCAGCTCGTCGCGGATGCGCTCGTTGTCGTCGACGATGTCGAGCTCGCCGCCCCACTCCACCCACCAGTAGTGCGCGCCGCTGTCGCCCGAGCGGATGACGCGCGAGCGCGGGATCGGGGTCTTCGAGATATCGATCGCGCTCTCGGGGGCGACGTACTTGACGGGCTTGCCGTGGTCCTTCGTATAGAAGAGGAGCGTCGAGCCGAGGAACTCGCGCACCGGCTCTTCGGGGGCCCACTCCTCGCCGAACTCGGCGCGCCCCTCCTTGCCGAGGCGGTAGCGGGCGCCGGCGAGGTGGCCGACGAGCCCGTCGCCCGTGCAATCGAGGAAGATCGGCGCCTGGAACACGGTGCGCAGTTCGCTGCCCATCGTCCAGCCGGTGACGGAGCGGATGCGACGGGCATCCTCGGGCCCCTCGGCCTCGACGGCCGACACGTCGGTGTTGAGGAAGAGCGTCAGGTTCGGCTCGCGCCGCACCGTGTCGAGCACGACGTCATCCCAGTAGACCGGGTTGCCCTCGGGATTGCGGAACTGGTTCTCGACGTAGAGCTCGCCCGGGATGCCCGTCTCGCGCGCCCAGCGCTGGTTGCCGTGGGCGGTCGCCCCGCACACCCACACCCGCACCTCGGAAGACGAGTTGCCGCCGAGCACCGGCCGGTTGTTGATGAGCACGACCTGCTTGCCCTGCCGTGCGGCGGCGACGGCCGCGCTCACGCCGGCGAGTCCGCCGCCGACCACGACGATGTCGGCTTCGAGGGTCTGTGTGCGCATGTGGAGCTGGGGTCCTTCCGGGGTGGTGCGGGGGTGCGGGGCGAGGGGCGGAGCGCAGCGGCGGTCGGCCGCGGCGCTCCGCCGGACGCTCAGCCGATGAGCTTCTGGGCGGCTTCGCCGGCGGACTTCATGGCGTCCTCGGGCGACTTCTGGCCGATGAGCACGGCCTGCACGGCCTCGGCGATGGTCGTCTCGATCTGCGCGTACTGCGGGTACACCCAGAACGGGTTCGACGTCGCGGTCTTCGTGATGCGCTCGGCGAAGGTCGAGCCGAAGACGTCGCTCGCGACGACGTCGGAGGAGAGGGCCTCCTCGGTCACGGGCGGCAGGCCCCGCAGTTCGTAGTCGGCGAGCACCGTGTCGAGGTCGCTCGTCGCCCACTGGCCGAAGTCCGCGGCCGTCTCGGCGCCGGCGCCGCTGACGACGGCGATCGCGCCGCCCCAGACGAGGGCGCGCGGGGTGTCGCCGGCCTTGAGCGTCGGGCGGGAGACCGGCACGAGCTTCGAGGCCAGGTCGGGGTCGGGCGACTCCTTCGTGACCGCGCCGCGACCGACGGGGGCGTCGTCGTAGAGGGCTGCACGGCCCTGGGCGAAGAGCGAGCGGGCGTCGAAGCGGTCGACGTCGGCGGCGATGAGCCCCTGGTCGTAGAGGCCCTTGTACCAGGCGACCGCCTCGACCGAGGCGTCGTCGCCGATCGTGACCGTGCCGTTCTTCACGAGCGGGCTGCCGAAGGTCTGCATCCAGATGAGGATGTCCTTGAGCTGCGCGGCCTTCGTCGACGCGGCGTACGGGATGAGGCCGCCGCCGAGGCCCTTGAGCTTCACGAGCGCGGCCTCGAAGTCGTCGATCGTCGTCGGGAAGTCCTCGGCGTCGACGCCGGCCTTGCCGAGGATCTCCGAGTTGGTGACGAGACCGATCGCGCCGATGGTCCACGGGAACGCGTACTGCGTGCCCTCGAACTGGGCCGCCTTGAGCGAGGACTCGGTGTAGCCGCGGTCGGCCGTGAGCGCCGAGACGTCCTGCAGCTTTCCGAGGGCGGCGAGCGAGCCGAGCCAGGCGACGTCGACGTGGGCGGCGCCCGTGAACTGGCCGCCGCGCACCTGGAGCATGAGCTGGTTGAAGTACTCGTTGTAGGGGAACGAGACCTCCTCGATCGTCACGTCCTCCTTGCCGGAGTAGCCCGAGAGCAGCGACTTGATCGCGGGCGCCGCGGCCTCCTCGGTGAGCGACCAGCTCGAGAACTTGAAGTCGGTCGGCGCGAACGAGCCGGTGCCGGCCGTCGCGGCGGGGCCGCCTGCGGCGCCGGTGCCCGTGGGGGCGCACGCGGCGAGCGTCGCGGTCGCGGCGCCGATGCCGAAGATCGCGAGCGCCTGACGGCGGGAGATCGGGGACTGGAACAGGGTGCGGTCGGACATGGATCCTCTCCTTCGAGGGTCGGTCGTGCGGATGCGGACAGTGTTCGGTGGTGCGGGGTGCTGCGGGTGCTGCGTCGGCTCAGCCCTTGACCGCGCCGGCGGTGAGCCCGCCGACGAGGAAGCGCTGGAGCGAGATGAAGGCGATCGCGACCGGGAGCGACACGACGAGTGACGCCGCCATGAGCTCCGGCCACGCGGTCGAGGCCTCGCCGATGTAGGTGTTCACGAGCCCGGGCGGCAGGGTCTGCTTGTCGGGACCGGCGAGGGTGAGGGCGAAGATGAAGTCGTTCCAGCCGCGCACGAAGGCGAAGAGGCCGGCGGCGACGAGACCGGGCGCCGAGAGCGGCAGCACGATCGAGTGGATGATCCGCAGCCGCGACGCCCCGTCGACGCGGGCCGCCTCGATGAGCTCGTCGGGGATGGTGTCGAAGAAGCCCTTCAGCATCCAGACGCAGAGCGGGAGCGTGAACGTCGTGAACGAGAGCACGAGCGCCGTGTACGTGTTGAGCAGGCCGTAGGCCGCGAACACCGAGTACAGGGTGACGAGCAGCAGCGCCTGCGGGAACATCTGCGACGAGAGCACGAAGTACATGAGGGCCCGGCGCCCCGTGTAGCGGAACTTCGAGAACGCGTAGCCCATGTACGCCGAGACGAGCACCGAGAGCACGGCCGTGATGACCGAGACGATGATGCTGTTGCGCAGGTAGTTGAAGAGCGTCGGGTTCGTGAAGAGCGACTCGTACGCCTCCCACGACACCGTCGAGGGGAAGAACTGCGGCGGATAGGCGAAGACCTCGGTGCGCGGGGTCAGCGACGTCGCAAGCAGCCAGTAGACCGGCAGCAGGGCGAATCCGCCGCAGACGATCACCGCGGCCCACGCAGCGAAGCGCACGCCGGGGCGTTCCGAGCGGAGCGCGTTCGGCTTGCTGGGCCTGCGGGTGCGCCGCGAGGCATCCTGGACGCCCGTGCCGGCGGTGTCGGCGACCGGTGCGATCGGGGCTGCGGTCGGGAGGTCGGTCTCGAGCGTCATCGCTCTTCACCCTTCTCGGAGAATCGGACGTAGACGACGACGAGCGCCATGAGCAGCACCATCCAGAGCAGGCCGATCGCGCCGGCGTGGCCGAGGTCGAAGCCGTGGAACGCCGTCTCGTAGACCGCGGTCGCGAAGGTCTGGGTCGAACCGGCGGGGCCGCCGCCGGTGAGGACGTAGATGATGTCGAAGTGCTGGAAGTTCCAGATGAACTCGAGCAGCAGCACGAGGCCGATGATGCCCTTGAGCTGCGGGACGGTGATCGAGAAGAAGCGGCGGATCGTGCCGGCTCCGTCGATCTCGGCGGCTTCGTGGAGCTCGCGCGGCACGGTCTGCAGGCCGGCGAGCAGCATCACCATCATCCAGGGGAAGGACTGCCAGGTCTTGGCGAGGATGACCGCGCCCATCGCGGTCGCGGGCTGCGCGAGCCAGGCCTGCGGCTGGTCGATGAGGCCGATGCCCTCGAGCAGCGCGTTCATGACGCCGTAGTTGGCGTTGAAGATCCACATCCAGAGGAACGACACGACGACGCCGGGCACGAGCCAGGGGATGAGCATGAGTCCGCGCAGCACCTTCGCGCCGCGGATGCGGGTGTTGAGCGCGAGCGCGAGCGCGAAGCCGATGACGAACGGGAAGAGCGTCGTGCCGATCGTGAACACGAGGGTCTGCCAGAGCAGGCGGGAGAACTCGCCGGTGAGCACGTCGATGATGTTCTGGAAGCCGACGAACTCGCGACCCGGCAGCACGAGGCTCTGCTTGAAGAACGCCGTCACGAGCGCGGTGATGAGCGGGTACACGACGACCGCGAGCAGCAGCGCGAGGCCCGGCAGCACGAGCAGGAAGGCGAAGACGCCGTCCGAGAGGCGCTTGGGTTTGTTCGATGTTGTGCTGAGTTGTGAACTCGGTGCCGTCGTGGTCATTCCAGGGATCCTCGCCGTTGAGGGTGATGCGACCGGGTCCGGCCCCATACCGCGTGGGAATCGTCGGGTGACAGACTGCCCCGCGAGCGGGGGTCGGGTCAAACCGGTTCGGTAACGGCACGGTAACGCTGTGTGCGCACGTGAGTGGAAGTGTTTGCGAATGCTCGATCACGCGAGTCGCGCTCTCGGCGATCGGGCAGCCGCGATGGGGGAGAATCGACGGATGCCCAGCTTCCGCCGCACCATGCTGAAGTCCAAGATCCACCGTGCCGCGGTCACCCACGCGGACCTGCACTACGTCGGCTCCATCACCGTCGACGCCGACCTGCTCGACGCCGCCGACCTGCTCCCCGGAGAGCTCGTCACCGTCGTGAACATCAACACCGGCGCGCGCTTCGAGACCTACACGATCGAGGGCGAGCGCGGCTCGGGCGTCATCGGCGTCAACGGCGCGGCCGCCCGCCTGGTCGCCGTCGGCGACCTCGTCATCCTCATCTCCTGGGCGTCGATCGATTCGGAGGAGGCGCGGGAACTCGTGCCGGCGATCGTGCACGTGGATGCCGCCAACCGCATCATCTCGCTCGGCGGCGACCCCGCCGAGGCGCTCGTGCCCGGCCTCGAGACGCCCCCGCTCGCTGTCCGCGCCTGATCGGCACCCGGGTCGACCGGCCGAGATCTCCGGCACCCGCGCGCGTGCTCGTCATCCACCGGGGCCCGTGCGGAGCGTCGGAGCGGCGGGAGTCGCCGCGTACGCCACGGGGTAGGGACGCGACGTCCGCGGCGCCCCGCAGAGGGACCGCGGAGCAGGCTATCGGAACGTCGATGCCGTCGGTGACATCCGTCGTGGATCGACCCGGTGGACGAGTCAGCGCGCCGCGTCGATGAGCTGCTGCGCGTGGTCGGGGACCTCGCGGCGCAGGTCGTGCGGGGGCCGTTCGTAGGAGCCGGTCGCCGGGCGCGGCGGGATGACGAGGGGCTCGGGCTCGACGTGCTCGAAGGGGATGTGCGAGAGCAGATCGTGGATCATGTTGATGCGCGAGCGCCGCTTGTCGTCGCTTTCGACCTCGCGCCACGGCGCCTCGGGGATGTCGGTGCGGGCGAACATCGCGTCCTTCGCGCGTGAGTAGTCCTCCCACTTCGTGATCGACAGCACGTCGTTGGGGCTGAGCTTCCAGCGGCGCATCGGGTCGTTCAGGCGCGAGCGGAAGCGCTCCTCCTGCACCTCCTCCGACACCGAGAACCAGTACTTCAGGAGGATGATGCCGTCCTCCACGAGCATCCGCTCGAAGACCGGCACCTGACGCATGAACCGTTCGTACTGCTCGTCGGTGCAGTAGCCCATGACCCGCTCGACCCCGGCGCGGTTGTACCAGGAACGGTCCATGAGCACGATCTCGCCCGCGGCCGGCAGGTGCGGCACGTAGCGCTGGAAGTACCAGCGGGTCTTGTCGCGCTCGCTCGGCGTCGGCAGTGCGACGATGCGCGTGACACGGGGGTTCAGGTACTCGGAGACCCGCTTGATGGTCGAACCCTTGCCCGCGGCGTCCCGGCCTTCGAAGATGACGACGACTCGGGCGCCCGAGCGCTGCACCCACGCCTGCATGTCGACGAGCTGCGCCTGGAGGCGCTCGAGTTCGCGTTCGTACAGCTTCTTCGGCATCCGCTCCATGGGCAGAGCCTATTGGCCCTGCCCACGGAACGCTCGGCCCGGAATCAGCGGCGTGCGCGGCTGCGATGCGCGGCCGTCAGGAGCCCGAGGCCGGCGAGGACCGCGGCGATCGCGGCGAGGATCGGGCCGCCGACGTTCGCGCCGGTCGACGCGAGATCGCCCTCCGATTCCGTCGCGCCGGGCGTGCTCGGCGTCTCGGCGCCGGGGGCGACGGGTGCGCCGGTCTCGGGAACCGACGGGTCGGGCGTCGGCCCGGGATCGGGGGTCGGCCCGGGATCGGGGGTCGGCTCGGGGTCGGGCGTCGGCGACGGGTCGGGCGTCGGCGACGGGTCGGGGAAGGGCACCGGGTCGGGAGTCGGTTCGTAGGTGTTGGTGACGACCACCTCGGCACGGGCGCCCGCGGCGATGACGATCTGCTCGGGCGAGATCGACGAACCCGTCCACGAGGCGCCCTCGACCTCGGGGACCGCCGTCTCCTCGAACGTGACGGTCGCGCCGGCCGGCAGCCCGTCGATCGTCACCGCGGTGCCCGCCGCGTCGAGCGTCAGGCTCTGCGGGTCGCCGTCGTCGACGCGGTACTCGACGGTGTAGCGGGTCGTCGCCGGCACCAGGCCCTCCGGCCCGTCGATCGCCTTGGCGATCGTGAAGCCGCCGGTCGCCGGCGGCACGGGGGTGATCGGGATCTCCGGCGCGAACGCGTAGTGGTGCAGTTCGCCCGAGTCCCGGGTCGTCGCGAGCGTGCGGGCCAGCACCTGGCCGTCGAGCGGGCCGAACGTCGCGGTCAGATCGACCTCCGGCGCGTAGACCGAGCCGTCGATCCGGGTCGCGCCCATCGACGAGGCGAGCGAGACTGCACCGCTGAGGGCCGACAGGTCCCACATGATGTACTCGGGGTACGCGCCCTCGTCGCCGAAGGCGTAGCCGACGACATCCGTGGTGCCGGCGGGTACTCGCACGATGAGCGGGGTGTCGAGGCTCGGCACGGCCCCCGAGAAGACGATCTGCGAGGCGGGTGCGCCGCCCCAGCCCACCTGGAGGTCGGCGGCGTCGACGACGTTCGGCACCCCGGCGACGAGTTCGAGCACGGCCTTGCCGCCGTCCTCGCCCACGCTCACGTGGTGCGCGAGCCCGGTCGTGGGATCCGCGAGGGCGGCGAGCTCCGCCGCGATCTCGGCGTACGGCTCGCCCTGCTCCACGTAACTCGCGACGGAGTCCTGCTGCGCCTGGAACGTGGCTGCGCCGGCTCCACCCTCCCACAGTTGGTTCTTGCCGTCGATCGAGGGGCCCTCGGCTTCGCCGCCGGGCGTGCGGTACTGCGTATAGCCGCTGCGATCGCCGAACTCGAAGGGGGCCGCCACATGGACGATCTTCGCGTCGCCGACCGGCTCCCCGCTGCCGCCGCTGCCGGACACCTCGAGGATGCCGCTCATGGTCGAGTACGAGCCGATGAGCGCGCGCGCGGCGTCGCCGTCGATCACGGGGACGTCGTAGACGGGGTTGCCCGTGCGGTACTGCTGGAGCGCGTGACGGCGCCCGGGCGCGGCCGCGGTGAGCTCGCCGCCGACGGCGATCGAGCCCTCCGTCTCGGAGTGCTGGAGGTCCGCGTCGCCGCGGGCGTACGCGGTGAACCCGCCGGCGTTCGCGAACGGGGCGATCGCGGTGGTCCCCGCTGCGGGATCCGCCGAGGTCTCAACGGCCGTCGCCGGTGCGGCGATGCCGAACGCGAGCACCGCGGCGCCGAGCGCGCCGACTGCCCGAACCGCTCGGGTGCGCTTCGTTCGGCGGGGCCGGCGGTCGGTGTGGCGCTGCATGGTGTTCGGCTTTCAGGTGTGCGATCTGGCACGCCGAGCAGCGCCGCGGTCGAACCTCGGCCCCCGCGTTCCCGGGAGCTGGGCTCGCACCGGTGCGGCTCGGCGGAAGGCCGACGGGTTCCGAGCCCGCTTCGGGCTGCGGTCGACCTTGTTGAACAATCTACGCGGCGAACCTGCGCGCCGACCGTGCATCGGCGCCTCGCCGACGCGGCGGTTCAGGCGTTGACCGCGGTGCCGCCCCCGAGCTCCGTGTGCACGTCGGCGACGTGCTCGCCCCGCGCGTCGAACAGCCCGACCGCGACGAAGGTCAGTCGACCCAGGTCGACCAGTTCATCGGCGAGGCGCAGCAGCGGCTCCGCGTCTGCGACGAGCGTGCGGATCGCACCGGGATCGCCGTCCCACTCCGCGGACTCGGCGGCCTCCCGCCGCAGCACCTCGACCCAGTTGCGCTCGACGCCGAAGAGCACGGCGTACGGGAGCAGTCGCACGTGCAGCCGGAAGCGCGTCACCGGTTCGTCGAGTGCTCCGCCCGGCCAGCCCGACGGCGACCCCTCGGGCATCCACTGCGTGCGCAGCAGCGCCGTGCGCGCGTCGTCGCTCGCGAGGAGATACCGCTGGAGCGCGGCCAGGTGCGCCCGGTGCGGCTGCGCGGACGGCAGGTGCCAGCGGTCGCGACCGGGCGGCGTGATCGCGATCGAGGCGGTCGCGCCGCCGATGGCGAGCGCCGCGAGCGACGCGGCGGAGACGTCGTGGGTCAAGAGCGCCGCGAGCAGCGCGGCGCTCGATCCGAGCAGCGCGACGATGGCGGCGACGCGGAGGAAGTCCCGCCAGGGCAACCACCCCGCGAGCGTGCCGCCGCGCATGAGCTCCTCGACCTCGTCGCGCACGACCCGGTCGATGCGCCGCGACAACCGCCGCTCCTCCCCGGAGCCGCGGCGGATGACGCCGCGCGGCATCGCGGGACCGAACCGGGCGACGAGCACATCGAGTTCGCGCTCGTCGAAGGCCGCACCCTCGACGGCGCCGACGGCGACCTCGGGCCGACCCGGGGGCCGGTCGAGGAGCAGGAGCCCCACGGAACCGCGCACCGCGAGTTCGACGAGCACGGCGGCGGTGGCCCGGTCGTCGCGGCCGGCGAGCACCGCGTTGCCGAGGATCGTCGATCCGCGGTACGGCACGCACGCGAGGGTGCTGCCGGACGGCAAATGCGTCTGCCGGTGCCGTGCCACGATGCCCGCGGCGAGCAGCACGAGACCCGCGAGGGCGAGCAGCGCGGCGACGGCGGACACGGGCGCCAGTCTAGGCACGACCGCCGACGCGGTCGCTAGTGCCGGCGGTAGACCTCGCCCGAGTCGTGGATGGAGACCTCCCACGGCACCTCGAACTTGTCGACGAGCATCCCGAACGAATCGCCCCACGGCGCGACATCGAGCGTGCGGGTCACCGTCGCGCCGTGGGAGAGGCGCGTCCAGCAGGAACGCAGCTCAAGCGGGTCGGTGCCCGAGAACCAGATCGAGACGGCGCCGCGCTTGGCGGTCTCGGCCCACGGCTCGTCGACGGCGACGAGCCGCGAACCCCACGGGGTGTCGAGCTTGCCGTACATGATGAGGTCGGCGTCGGGATGCCCCGCCTCGCGAGCGCCCAGGTCGGCGTAGGTCTCGAGCCGCAGGTCGCCGCCGAACACCGACCGGTAGAACTCCAACGCCTCGCGTGCTTCGCGTCGGAACCTGAGCAGCGGAGAGATGTGGGTCACGGCGACCTCCTCGTTCGTACCGGTGACTCCATCCAACCGCGTCCGGGCCCGGTTGCGGGGGACTTCGAGGATTCCTCCAGGTCGTGTCCGGGCGGCCGCGCCGGGTTCGTGCGTGCCGTCGCAGCGGGATGCGCGGCGGCACGCACGCTCGGCTCAGGCCGTGTGCAACCAGACCGTGCTGTCGCCCGGCAGGCGCGGCGCGGAGGCATCCGGGGAGGCGTCGGCGATCGCGTCGGCGGCGCCCTGCTCGCTCGCCAGCAGCACGAGGGCGCCGGCGTAGCGATCAGGCAGTTCGACGGCATCGGGGCCCGTGTTCGCGAGCACCGTGACATCCCCGTTGGTGAAGGCGACGACCTCCGCCGGCAGATCGGGCAGCCAGACGAGCGAGCCCGTACCGAGCCCGTGCGTGCGCCGGCTCGCGAGCGCATGGCGGTAGAGGGAGAGCGTCGAGTGCGGGTCGGCGTCCTCGACGTCGCGCGAGAACTCCGCGAAGGAGGCCGGCTGCGGCAGCCAGCTCGCCGGCCCCGGCCCGAAGCCGAAGGACGCGCGGTCGTGCTCCCAAGGGATCGGGACGCGGCAGCCGTCGCGGCCGTAGCGCTCCCCGTCCGTGCGGAACCACGTCGGGTCCTGACGGGCGTCGTCGGGGAGGTCGATGACCTCGGGCAGCCCGAGCTCCTCGCCCTGGTAGACGTAGGCCGAGCCGGGCAGGGCGAGCATGAGCGCCGACGCCGCGCGGGCCCGACGGAGGCCCAGGACGGGGTCGGGGAGCCCCTTCGACTTCGGGCCGATGCCGTGCCCCTGCGGGTTCTCGGCCGTCAGCGCGAGCCGCGAGGCGTGCCGCACGACGTCGTGGTTGGAGAGCACCCACGTCGCCGGAGCGCCGACCTCGGCGAAGGCGGCGATCGAACGGTCGATCACGCGCCGCAGCGGCTTCGCCGACCACGGGGTCTCGAGGTAGGCGAAGTTGAAGGCCTGGTGCATCTCGTCGGAGCGCACCCAGTTCGCGAGCCGCTCCGGCGGGTCGATCCAGGCTTCGGCGCACAGCACCCGATCGCCGTCGTACTCGGCGAGCAACCGGTTCCAGTCGCGGTAGATCTCGTGCACGCCGTCCTGCCCCCAGAACGGCGCCCCGGTCGCGGCCGTCTCGGCCTCATCGCTGATCTCGGGCTCGAGGTCGGCGCCGCCGCCCGCGCCGCCCATCGAACCGGCGTCGGTCGGGGGCGTCCAGTCGGGCAGGCCGTCGGCCTTCGCGAGGCCGTGGGCGACGTCGACGCGGAAGCCGTCGACGCCGCGGTCGAGCCAGAAGCGGAGGATGCCGAGGAACTCGTCGCGGACCGCGGGGCTCGTCCAGTCGAAGTCGGGCTGGCTCGAGTCGAACAGGTGCAGGTACCACTGGCCGGGCGTGCCGTCGGCCTCCTGAATGCGGGTCCACGCGGGACCGCCGAACACGCTCTCCCAGTTGTTCGGCGGTTCGTCGCCGCCGGGGCCCGTGCCGTCCCGGAACAGGTAGCGCGCGCGCTCCGGCGAACCGGGCGGGCTCAGGAGCGCCTCCTGGAACCAGGCGTGCCGGTCGCTCGAGTGGTTGGGCACGAGGTCGACGATGACGCGGATGCCTCGCGCGTGCGCGCCCTCGAGCATCCGGTCGAAGTCGTCGAGCGTGCCGAAGATCGGATCGACGTCGCGGTAGTCGGCGACGTCGTAGCCGGCATCCTTCTGCGGGCTCGTCATGAACGGCGAGAGCCAGATCGCGTCGATACCGAGGTGCGCGAGTGCGTCGAGGCGGCTCGTGACGCCCGGCAGATCGCCGATCCCGTCACCGCTCGCGTCCGCGAACGACCGCGGATAGATCTGATAAATGACCGCCGACCGCCACCATTCCCCACCCATGGTGCCAACATACTGCGCGCGTGTTTCGCGGCAAGGTCGGGGACGTGTCCGGGATCGCGGCGGATCGCCCTCGCGCCGGTACCGCCGGGCACGGCATGATGCACTCATGCCCGAGGACGCACCCGAGTCGCCCCGGCCCGCCGACGGCACGGCGAAGCCGCAGCGCGCCGTGCCCGCCGACGCCCGCATCGTCGGCATCGACGTCGCGCGCGGCCTCGCGCTGCTCGGCATGTTCATCGCGCACGCCGCGCCCGCGCTCCCGGCCGGTTCGAACTCGCTCCTCGAGTTCTTCCTGCTGCTGCCCGACGAGCGGGCCCGCCTGCTCTTCGCCGTGACCGCCGGGCTCGGGCTCGGGCTGCTGACGGGCGGCATCCGCCCGCCGGCGCGAGGCGCACTGGATGCCCGGGGGTCGTCGCGGCGCGGCGTCCTGCGCCGGCAGGTGTCGATCCGAGCGATCTACCTCATCGTGCTCGGCTTCCTGCTGACTGCGACGGGCGTCCTCGTCTACGTCATCCTCGACGAGTACGGGGTCGCCTTCCTCATCCTGCTGCCGGCGCTCTTCCTCGGCGCTTGGGTGCAGATCGGGCTCGGCGCCGTGCTGCTCGTCGTGCTGCCCGGCCTCCTCGCCGCGCTCGCCGTGCAGCCCGCGGTCCTCATGGCCGCGTCCCCGCCAGCCGGCGCCGGGTTCGGCCAGCACCTCCTCGCGCTCGTGACCGATTGGTTCGTCACCGGCGCCTACCCGGTGGGCATCTGGGTCGC
The DNA here is from genome assembly GCF_009789225.1 of Agromyces seonyuensis. Taxonomy (GTDB): domain Bacteria; phylum Actinomycetota; class Actinomycetes; order Actinomycetales; family Microbacteriaceae; genus Agromyces; species Agromyces seonyuensis. The sequence goes on from NZ_WSTA01000056.1 coordinate 22,809, forward strand.
CGTCATGCTCCTCGGCATGGGCCTCGTGCGGCTCGGACTGCACCGACCCGTCGTCGTGCTCGGCGCGTTCGGGATCGGCGCGGCCGTGATGGTCGGCAGCATCGGCAGCGCCATGGGGTTCGGCGCGACGGGCATCCGTGCGCCCCTGCCCTCGGGCGACCCCCTCACGCTCGCCGTCGGCACGTCGTTCTTCACCGTCGGCAACGTCGGCTTCGCGATCGCCCTCACGATGGGGATCATCGCGCTCACCTCGCTCGCCGCGCCCGCCGTCGCACGCGTGACGACGTGGCTCACCTCGCCCATCGCCGCCGCCGGCTCGATGCCCCTCAGCGTCTACTCCGCGCACGTGCTCGTGCTCGTCTGGACGACGGCGCCCGGGCCGAACGGCGTGCCGACGGATGACTCGTGGGCGACGGTCATCGGGCTCATCGTCGGCACGCTCGTCGTGTCGTGGCTGTGGCGGCGCTTCATCGGCCGCGGGCCGCTCGAATGGCTCGCCGGCGTCCTCAGCGGACGCATCCGTCTGGGCGCTGATCGAGCGGATTCGGACCCCGATCAGGGCGGCTCGCGCGGCGAGGATGCGGGCCCGGCCCCGATTCGGTAGTCGGCCCGCGACATGTTATTCTCGTCTGGTTGCCCCGCGAGGGGCGGCTCGCCCCGATAGCTCAGTGGTAGAGCACTTCCATGGTAAGGAAGGGGTCGTCAGTTCAATCCTGACTCGGGGCTCTGTTCCGTCCGGCTCGCCGGAACGGCGCACGCGGCGGGGTAGCTCAGGTGGTTAGAGCACACGGCTCATAATCGTGGTGTCGCGGGTTCGAGTCCCGCCCTCGCTACCGCAGAAGCCCGGAATCCTTTGGATTCCGGGCTTTTCTTGTTCCCGGGGTGGGGCGGGAGCTGCGTGGCGCCGCGGCTGGTCGAGGAGCGGCGGAGCCGCGTGTCGAGACCGACGCACCGGGTCTCGATACGGCGCTGCGCGCCTACTCGACCGGCGAAGGGGCGCCGACTCGACCGGCGAGGGGACGCTCGCTCGACCGGCGGAGGGTCAGGCGTCGCGGGGTGGGGCCGTCGAGCCGCGCACGTTGAGGGTCGGGCTCAGGATCACGCGGTGGGCCGGGCGGCTCGGGTCCTCGAGGCGGCGCACGATGAGGTCGACCGCGGCCGCGCCGACGGCGCCGCGCGGCGGGCCGACCGCGGTGAGCGCCGGCGTGAAGAGTTCGGCGACCTCGTCGTCGTAGGCGACGACCGACAGGTCGCCGGGCACCGAGATGCCGCGGTTGAGCGCGAGGTCGACGAATGCCATGGCCTCCGGGTCGGAGTGCACGACGAGCGCCGTGACGTCGTGGGCGAGCGCCGTGTCGAGGGTGCTGTCGACGACGGCCGAGAACTCGGGGCTCGAGCGCGGCGGCAGGATCGACTCGAAGTGGTCGGTCGGCGTGAGGCCGAGCTCGGCGCACGCCGCCTGCCAGCCCGCCGCGATCTTGCGCGACGTGGGGGAGTCGCGGGAGATGATGAGGCCCACGCGGCGGTGGCCGAGGGCGGCGAGGTGCCGCGCGGCGAGCACGGCGCCGAGCGCGTGGTCGGTCGTGACGGACTCCATCGGAGTGCCCTCGGGCAGCACGAGCGCATCCCGCTCGACGAGCACCGCGGGCATCCCCGTGCCGGCGAGCCAGCGCACGACGTCCTGCGCGTGCGCCGTGTCGGTGTTCGGGGCGACGATGAGGCCGCGCGCGTTGCCGGTCTCGACGAGGCGCTCGAGCACGGGGCGCTCGTCCTGCAGCTCGTACGACGCCCCGCGCAGCACGATGTCCATGCCGCGACGCGTGGCCTCGGCCTCGGCGCCGCGCACGACGCCGGGCCAGTAGTAGTTGAGCGAGGGCACGAGCATCGCGATCGAGCCGGTCGAGACGGCGGCCGCGGCGGGCGACTCGTCCTCCAGGCCCGCGGCCGGCACGGCGCCGCCGTGCACGCGCTGCAGCAGCCCCTCGCGCTCGAGCTGGTCGAGGTCGCGGCGCAGCGTGACGGGGGCGACGCCGAGGTCGTCGATGAGCTGCGAGATGCGCACGATGCCGTCGCGGGAGAGCGCGGCGAGCACGTGGGCACGGCGTTCCGCGGCGAGCGGCGCCTGGGTCTGGTCGGTCATCGATCTCCCTCTCCGGCCGATTGTGCCAGTTCGAGCGTCACGGAGACGTCCGCGCGTCCGGCGACGTCGAGGACGAGTCGGGTCAGCGCCTCGCCCCACACGTCGCCCAGCATCGGATCGTCGAGTTCGCGCCGCTCGAGGCGGGCGAGGATGCCGCGGGGCCAGGAGATCCGCAGGGGCGGCGCATCCTCGAGCCCGGCGACGAGGACGGCGTCGCCGTCGAGACGGACGTCGCCCGCGAGCAGCAGTCGGAGCTCGGCGGGGCCGTCATCCGTTCGCCGGTCGCTGATGACGACGCGACGGGCGTCGCGGTCGAGCGTCGCGGAGCGGCGCCACGAGCCGGCGGCGCCGGCCGGGTAGGCCCCGGCGAGCTCGGCCGCGAAGGCGGATGCCTCCTCGGCGAGGTCGACGGAGACCTCGGCGGCGGCGAAGGCCGCGCCGTGGGGCTGCTCGGCCCCGCCGATCACGGGCACGTTGTGCCAGCCGCTCTGCATGGTCCAGATGTCGTAGCGGTCCGGCCCGAACGTCTGCTTGGTGTACGTGGGGCGGCCGGCGTCGACCACGACGGGCACGCCGTCGACGGCGACGACGAACGAGCCGACGTCGTTGTGGTTGTGATGCTCGCCGTTGTGCCCGCCCTTCACGGCGAGGGTCAATCCGTCGGACGTGCCGGCATGCTCACGGGCGAGCAGCACCTCGGTCGAGGGCAGCCAGACGTCGCGCGGCAGCGGCGAGGCGGCCCGTGCGGCCCCGATCCACTCGGCGTCGGTGACGCCGCGCAGCAGGCGTCCGAGGCCCTCGGCCTCGTCGGCGGCGGGGGAGCCGGGGAGGCGGTGGGCCGCCGCGTGGGCGGCGGCCTCCGCATCGCCGACCCAGCGCGCCGCGCGGCGGGATCGGAAGGACACACGTCTGAGCTCCAGT
>NZ_WSTA01000057.1 GCF_009789225.1 Agromyces seonyuensis
CGCCGCAGCAGCTCCCGCCGCCCGCACCGCAGGGCCGGCCGGCGCCGCAGCAACTCCCGCCGCCCGCACCGCAGGGCCAGCCGGCGCAGCAGCAACTCCCGCCGCCCGCACCGCAGCAGTATGCGCCGCTGCCGCCGGCCGCTCCCGCGCAGCCGCCCGCACCGGTCCGGCGGCAGCTGCCCGCCGACGCGGTGCACGGCGGTCTCGCGTTCCACCGCCTCGTGTTCGCGCGCAAGCGCTTCGGCTGGTGGACGCCCCTCGTCGTCGGCGTACTCGGGTTCGCGTTCTACCTGGTGCCGATCGGCCTGGCCGCCGTCGCGATCGGCGTGCTCGTCATCGCCGATCCCGCCATCGCGGACTGGCTCGCCCGGCAGACCGGTGCGCTCGACGTGACCGACCCGGCTGGGCTCCTGTTCGCGCTCGGTTCGATCGCCCTCATGCTGCCCGCGTACCTCGCGGCATCCCGCATCGTGAACGGGCCGAAGACGGGGTTCGCGTCGTCGGCGTTCGGCCGGCTGCGGTGGCGGTGGCTGCTCGCCTGCACGGGAGCGGCCGCCCTCGTCGTGCTCCTGATCGCGGCCGTGACGCTGCTGCTCCCCGCAGAGTGGGCGGAGGTCGCCGCCGAGCCCGCGGAGCTCGTCGCCCCGGCGGAGAACCCGCATCTCGTCGCGGGAATCGTCGTGATCCTGCTCGTCGTGCCGTTCCAGGCGGCGGCCGAGGAGTACGTGTTCCGCGGCTACCTGATGCAGTCGATCGGCCGGTGGCTGAAGCATCCGGCGTTCGCGATCCTCCTGCCCGTGCCGCTCTTCGTCGCCGGCCACGCCTACGACCTCCTGGGGCTCAGCGCGATCGCCGTGTTCGCGATCGCGTCCGGCTGGCTGACGTGGCGCACCGGCGGCCTCGAGGCGGCGATCGGGGTGCACGTCGTCAACAACCTGTTCGCGTTCCTGCTCGGCAGCGCCGGGCTGGCCGATCCCGACGCGCAGTCGCAGGGGCTCGCGAGCACCCTCGTCTCGGTCGTGCAGGCCGGCGTCTTCGTGCTCGTCGTCGAGGTGCTCTACCGGCGGGGCGAGCGCCGCGGTGCGCTCCGCCGCACCGTCGTGCTGACCGCGCCGCCGACTACAGCAGGCCCAGTTCCATCGCCCGCGTGACGGCTCGCGTGCGGTCGTCGACGCCGAGCTTCTCGAAGACGTGGGAGAGGTGGGTCTTCACGGTGGCCTCGCCGATGAAGAGCGAGCGGGCGATCTCGGGGTTCGAGCGGCCGGCCGCGACGAGCCGCAGCACGTCGAGTTCGCGGGGCGAGAGCGCCGGAACCGAGCCGGCCTGCATCCGGGTGACGAGCTTCGCGGCGATCGACGGGGCGAGCACCGTCTCCCCGGCGGCGACCGCCCGCACGCCCGCGAGGATCTCCGCTTCGGGGGCGGCCTTCAGCAGGTAGCCGCTCGCGCCCGCCTCGATCGCGCCGATGACCTGCTCGTCGCCCTCGTACGTCGTGAGCACGAGCACGCGGGTGGCCCGCGCCCCGTCGCGGGCGTCGGCGAGGATGCGCGCGGTCGCGGCCGCGCCGTCGAGCACCGGCATGCGCAGGTCCATGAGCACGACGTCCGGATGCTCCGCGGCGGCGAGCGCCGCTGCCTCGGCGCCGTCGGCGGCCTGGCCGACGACCTCAATGCCGTCGGCGTCGGCGAGGAGGCCCGCGATGCCGGCGCGCACGACGGGATGGTCGTCGGCGACGATCACACGGATGCCCATGGCTCCACCTTCCCACTGGCGGCGGCCGTCACCGGCACGGCGACCTCGAGGCGGGCGCCGCCCGCGGGGGCCGGGCCGAAGCGGAGCGTGCCGCCGACGAGCCCGACCCGGTCGCGGAGCCCCGCGAGGCCGAAACCGCCGGAACCGGTGTGCGACGGGGCCTCGGACACCGCCTCGCCCGGTGACGTGGTGTCCGGCGAACCGGACGGACTCGGCCCGCGGCCGTCGTCGTCGACCCGCACGCGCACTGCGGCGTCCGCGAGGGCGAGCGAGACGACGGCCCGGTCGGCGCCGGCGTGCTTGCGCACGTTCGACAGTCCCTCCTGCACGCTGCGCAGCACCACGACCTCGTGCTCGCGATCGAGCGCGCCGGTCGGCAGCGCCCCGCCGGGGAGGCCGGCGAGGTCGACGTCGACCCGCAGACCGGTTTCGCGCGCGAAGGCCGCCGCGACGCGCTCGATCGAGGCCACGAGGCCCGCGTTCGCATCGGGGGCGGCCGTCGCCGCGACGAGCGTGCGGGTCTCCGCGAGCGCCTCGCGCGCGATCGTCTCGATGAGGGCGACGTCCTCGCGTGCGGCGCCCGGGTCGTCCTTTGCCAGCGAACGCCCCGCGCGCTGCGCGACGACGACGAGGCCAGTGAGCGACTGCGCGATGGTGTCGTGGATCTCCCGAGCGAGCCGTGCCCGTTCCGCCTCGACGCCCGCGGCCCGGTTCGCCGCGGCGAGCGCGCCCTGCGCCGCCTGGAGTTCGTCGAGCAGCCGCGAGCGCTCTTCGCCCTGTCGCACCATGCTCATGATCCAGAGCCCGAAAGCGATCGAGAACGCGACCGAGAGGGCCGCGGTGCCGAGCGCGACGCCGAGCGCGTCCCAGCCGCGGCCGACGAGGGAGCCGACGATGATCGCGGCGGCCACGACGACGTGCTCGCCGAGGACGACCCGGAGGTTGCACCCCGTGACCCAGATGAACGGGTAGATGAAGCACTGCAGGGACGCGTACCCGGGATCGAACGCGCAGCCGACCGCGAGCACGAGGCAGAACGCGACGAGCGCGACGACCTGGCGCGGGACCGGTGCCGCGTCCTCGAGTTCGACCATCGGCCGCCCGAGGAACGCGTACACGAGGAGGAACGCCGCAGTGGCGCTCCAGACCCCGACGTCGTCGGGGCCGTACGGCGGCTGCACGAGGGTGAGACCGACGACGATGAGCGCCACGCCCACCGCCGCCGCGTCCCACCACCGCAGTCGCGTCATGCGTCGCGCCGGATCCAGCGGAAGGTGAGCCGCGAAAGCACGAGGCCCGCCACGAGCCAGATCCCGAGCGCCACCGCCACCCAGCCGAGGTCCCACGCGCCGCTCGGTTCCATCGCCGCGAACTCCTCCGGCAGGAACACCGCGCGCATGCCCTGCGCGATCCACTTGAGCGGGAAGAGCGACGCGAGGTTCTGCATCCACTCGGGCAGCGCCGAGAACTGGAGGTAGACGCCCGAGATGAACTGCAGCACGAGCACGATCGGCACGATGACCGCCGTGGCCGACTTGCCGTTGCGCGGCAGCGAGGAGAGCCCGATGCCGATGAGCGCGCTCGTCGTCGTGCCGAGCACGAACACCCACGCGAAGGTCATCCAGGAGCCCGGATCGCTCGGCAGCGTCACGCCGAAGGCGAGGGAGGCCACGACGAGCAGGAGCGCCGCCTGCAGCACGCCCGTGATGAAGACCTGGCCGATCTTGCCGATGAAGTACGACGTCGGCGCGAGCGGGGTGCCGCCGAGCCGCTTCAAGGTGCCGTCGCTCTTCTCGGTCGCGATGTCGACCGCGAGGTTCTGCACGCCCGAGAGCAGGATGCCCGCGGCGAGCATCGCCGGCAGGTAGTAGTCGGCCATCGTGATCGACTGGCCGGGCCCGAGCTCGATCGACTGCGACGAGAACGCCGAGGCGAAAATCGCGAGCATGAGCACGGGGAAGAGGAAGGTGAAGAACACCTGGTCCCACGTGCGGAAGTACCCCTTCGTCTCGTACCCGACGCGCGCCGCTCCGAGGATCGCCGTGCTCATGAGGTCACCTCCTGCTGCTCGGCACGGCGGCTTCGGCCGCGCGTGCTCGTTCCGCCGTCGCCTGCTTCGGGCTGGTCCGCGGACTGCTTCCCGGCCTCGCCGACGAGCCCGAGGTAGACGTCCTCGAGGCTCGGACGCACGACCTCGAGGGCCGCGGGCTCGCCGGCCGCTGCCAGGCGCGCGACGAGTTCGCCGGGGCGCTCGGTGCGCTCCTCCCGGAGCACGCCGGCCTCCCGCCAGCGCACGATGGGCACGCGGGCCGACGGGTCGCCGATCTCGTCCATCGCGCCGTCGGCGACGACCCTGCCGCCGGCGATGACGAGGGCCCGATCGCCGAGCTGCGCGGCCTCGTCGAGGTAGTGGGTCGTCAGCACGATCGTGGTGCCCTCGTGCTTGAGCCGCCGGATGAGGCCCCAGAACTCGCGTCGGGCCTCGGGGTCGAAGCCCGTGGTCGGCTCGTCGAGGAAGAGCAGTTCGGGTCGGCCGATGATGCCGAGGGCGACGTCGACGCGTCGGCGCTGCCCGCCCGAGAGCTTGCCGATGCGGGTCTTGGCCTTCGCCTCGAGGCCGACCGCGGCGATCGTCTCGTCGACGTCGCGCGGGTTCGGGTAGTAGCGGGCGAACTGGGCGAGCTGCTCGCGCACGGTGAAGGCGCCGGACTCCCCGGTGGACTGGAGCACGATGCCGAGCCGCGCCCGCCAGGCGAGGCCCGCGTGGCCGGGATCCTCGCCGAGCACCTGCACGTCGCCGGAAGTGCGGCGGCGGTAGCCCTCGAGGATCTCGATCGTGGTGGATTTGCCGGCGCCGTTGGGCCCGAGCAGGGCGAGCGTCTCGCCGGGGGCGACATCGAAGTCGATGCCGTCGACCGCCGTGTGCGCGCCGTACTCCTTGCGGAGCCCGCGCACCCGGATCGAGGGAGTCGATGTGTTCATGTCCTGCAGTCTTCCGCCCGGCACCGGCCTCCGGTAGCCGTCGGCCGTCCGATCCCGGCATCCCCCGATCGGCGGATGCCCGTGGCCGGGCTCACCCGGAGAGCGGCCAGACGAACGGCACCCAGAAGACGGCCGTCGCGAGGAAGAGCAGTGCGGGCACGAGCCCGAGCTTCCAGTAGTCGCCGAAACGGTACCCGCCGGGCTCCTGGATCATGAGGTTCGCGGGCGTTGCCACGGGCGTGAAGAAGGCGGCAGCCGCGGCGACGGTGAGCGCCATCATGTACGTCTGGATGTTGGTGCCGGTCTGCGTCGCCACGGCGATCGCGACGGGTGCGAGCACGAGCACGGCCGCCGAATTCGAGACGAACTGGCCGAGGATCAGGGTCGCGACGCTCAGCACGGCCAGCACGAGCCACGGGCGCTCCGGCCCGGTGAGGTCGAGGATCGCGTTGCCGAGCAGCTCGGCGGCCCCGGTGTCGAGGAACGCGGTCGCCATCGGCAGCATCCCCGCGATGAGCACGACGGTCGTCCACTGGATCGCCCGGAAGGTCTCGGGCACGGTCAGCACCCGGGTGATGACGACCGCGCCGGCCGCGAGCAGCCCGGCGATCGCGGGCGGCACGATGCCCGTCGCGAGCAGCACGACCATCACGCCGGCGATGACGAGCGTGCGTCGGCTGCCGCGGCCGAGCGGCACGGTGCGGCGCACGAACTCGGGGTCGTCGACGATGAGCAGCTCGCTGGAGGCCGCCTTGCGGCGCAGCGCGCTCCAGTCGCCGGAGAGCACGAGCACGTCGCCCGCTCGGAGTCGCTCCTGCTCGGTCAGGGGCACGTCGCCGCGCTGCGCGGCGAGCACGACGAGGCCGTAGCGGGGCGTCGTCATGCCCGGCAGCAGTTGCGTGCCGATGAGCGGGGAACGCGGCGGCACGACGGCCTCGACGACGCCGCGGTCGCGCAGCAGCAGCTGGCTCGTGTCGGTGGAGAGTTCGTACTGGCGGCGGATGGTGGGCGCGAGGTCGCCGAGCGCCGGCGGCGCCGACTCGGGAGTGCGCAGGGGCGCCAGCTTCGGACCGAGCCAGACGAGGTAGGCGATGACGACGATCGTGAGCGGCAGGCCCGCGAGGGCGAACTCGAAGAAGCCGAACGCGGTGCCCCCGCCCTGCACCGCGAGGTCGGAGACGATGATGTTGACCGGCGTGCCCGTGAGGAGCAGGAGCGAGCCCGCGTGCGCGGCGAACGCGATCGGCATGAGCAGCTTCGAGGTCGGGATGCCCGCCTGCGTCGCGACCACGACGACGACGGGCACGAGTGCGGCGACGGCGCCGTTGACGCTGATGAAGGCGGTCAAGAGGGCTGCGATGCTCGAGACCACGAGGATGAGCCGGCGCCGCCCGGTGCCCGCCGAGCCGACGACGCGCTCCGCGATCCAGGTGGTGACGCCCGTCGCGTCGAGCGCTTCGCTCACGACGAAGAGGGTCGCGATGAACATGACCGTCGGATCGCCGAAGCCGGCGAGCGCCTGATCGAGCGTCAGGACGCCCGTCGCCCAGAGTGCGACGGCGACGCCGAGCGAGGCGATGACGACGTTCACCCCGGCGGCGAAGGCGATCACGGCGAGGCCCAGGATGACGAATGTCGCGACCACCGGATCCATGGCCACAGCGTAGCGATGAGGCATCCTCGCGTCTTGGTCGCCGCGGTCGATCACGGTTCGGCAACACGCGTCGGAACGGCCCGCTCGGCGCGATAGCGTCGGATTCCCGCGCATCCCTGCGCGGACCCGTCCGGGAGCGCCGACGCCCCTGCCGAGCGCCTCTTCGTGCGATCCGCGCCGCCGTGCGCGGGGGATGCCCGACCCCCGAAAGGACTTCGCGTGACCGAACCGCGCCTGCCCGATGCCGCCCTGACCGACGTCGACGAACTCGACGCCGAGGGGCGGGACGCCGACGTCGCCGAGACCGATCGGACCGCCGCCGCCGGTGCCGCACCGCTGCCGGGTCCCCGCTCCCTCTCCGCGCACGCCGCGGGCGGCGCCGCGGGCGTCTCCCTCGTGCCGCGGGCCAAGCCGCGCTTCCCGGTCTGGGCGTGGATCGTGCTCGGCGTCGGCGCCCCGCTCGTGATCGGGTTCGGGCTCTTCGCCACGGCCCTCGTGCTCGGCGGCATCGCGCTCGCGACCGACGAAAGCGTGCAGGAGTCCTTCGTGGAGGGCCTCGAAGCCGGTTCCGACGGCACGCCGCTCGAGGAGGTCGTGCCCGAGGAGGAGGCTCCGGTCGAGGAGGCGCCGCCGGCCGAGCTGCCGGTCGGCCCGGTCGCCCTCGATGCGACGGCCCAGTTCGGCTGGCCCTTCGAGCTGGCCGGCGGCGAGGGCTGGGAGCGCACCGACGAGTCGGCGGGGTACGTGCAGTACTTCGACCCGGCGAGCCAGTGCGCCGTCCTGACCGAGGTGGGCACCGACTACGGGTACCCGAGCGCGACGAACGATCACGGGGCGAGCGGCTACGTCGCCGGCGCGACGGCGTCGGGCTACCTCGCCGACGCCCAGGACGTCCAGGACGCCGTCGCCGCGACATCGTTCCTGCCCTACGAACGCGCGGGGGAGGCGACCCAGCTGGAGTACCTGCGCAACGAGGTCCGCTACTCGTGGGAGGGCGTCCCGAGCACCCTCACGCTGTTCGTCCGCGCCTCGCCGACCTCGCCGCAGGGCCCCTACGCGATCATCGCCGTGGACTGCCCGACGCAGGACGGCGAGACCGCCGCCGTGGCCGACGGGCTCGCCACGAGCCTGACCCTCGTCGACTGACCCGACGCACTCGGTCACGGTTCGGCAACACGCGTCATCCGTGTCCCCGGTCCGCGGTAGCGTCGGACTCCCGCCGCTGCGCAGCGGGAGAGTCAGCACCCCGCCGACGCCGTCGTCCGGCGTCGGGCACCTGCACCGAAGGGACACGCCGATGAGCGTCACGCCGCAGCCCGAACTCGAACCGGTCGACGTCGAGTCGGCGGAGCTCGATCCGGCGGAGCTCGGCGTGGTCGTCGTGGATGCAGCCGAGTCCGTGCCGGTCGAGCCCGAGCCCGAGCCCGAGCCCGAGTCCGAGGCGCGCGAGTCCGAGGCGGTCGATTCCGATTCCGATTCCGAGTCGGCCGAGTCCGCACCGGCCGAGGCGGCGGCGACGGACCTCGCCCCGGGCGAGACGGAGCCCCTCGCCGACGCGACGGTCCGCGAGCCGCGGTACTTCGACGAGGCCGACCTCGCGGCGGCCGGCGTCGAGGAGATCGACGTCGAGGGGGGCGACCTGGCCGACCTCGAGGCGCTCTGGGCCGAGGCCGGCGCCGAGGCGTACGCGCCGCAGCCGCAGACGCTCACCCGGCACGCGTCCGCGGGCATCCCCGGCGTCTCGCTCGTGCCGCAGCGACGGGTCAAGCTGCCCGCGTGGGCGTGGGTCGCGATCGGGGTCGTCGTCGGCGTCGCCGCCCGTGCCCTCCCGGTGCGTCGCCGGCCCCGTCGTCGTTCCACCTTCATCTCCGCCTGATCGCGAGGCGGGCTCGTCGCGCGAGCCGCGACGGCGTCAGCCGAGCACGAGCGAGATCGCGATGGCCAGCATTACCACGGCGACGATCGCGTCGAGGATGCGCCACGCCCGCGGGGTGTTCAGCACGCGGCCGAGCACCCGCGCGCCGACGCCGAGGGCGGTGAACCAGAGGATGCTCCCGAGCACGGCTCCCGCCGCGAACAGCCAACGGCCGTCGCCGTGGGTCGACGCGATCGAGCCGATGAGGAACACGGTGTCGAGGTAGACGTGCGGGTTGAGCCACGTCAAGGCGAGGCACGTCAGGGCGACGGGCAGCGCCGCGGTGCGGGTCGCCGCGGTCGCGAGGGCGACGCCGCCGCTGGGTGCCGCGGCCCCGTTCGGCACGGGCGACGCGTCACCGGCGGCGGCGTCGAGCACCTCGCCGGACGGTCGGAGCGCGCGCCGCGCCGCCAGCGCGCCGTAGACGAGGAGGAAGGCCGCGCCGGCCCACCGCGCCGCCTCGACGACCCACGGCGCCGCGCTCACGAGCAGTCCGAGCCCGGCGACGCCCGCGAGGATCAGCACGGCGTCGCTCAGGATGCAGATCGTCACGACGAGGGCCACGTGCTCGCGGCGGATGCCCTGGCGCAGCACGAAGACGTTCTGCGCGCCGATCGCGACGATGAGTGAGAGCCCGAGCCCGAGGCCCGCGAGGAACGTGGTCATGCTCCGACGCTAGGCAGCGCGGAATCTGAAGTCCAGTTCATGATCCTTCAGGACCTGTAGCGTTGCTGCATGGAAGTCCCGCTCGACCTCGCCCGCACGCTCGCCGCGGTCGTCGACGCCGGCACGTTCGACGCCGCCGCGACGGCCCTCGCACTCACGCCCTCCGCGGTCTCGCAGCGCGTCAAGGCCCTCGAGAACCGCCTCGGCCGGGTGCTCGTCGCGCGCTCGAAGCCCGTGCGGCCGACCGAAGCCGGCGCCGCGATCGTGCGCCTCGCCCGCCAGCTCGCCCTGCTCGAGCACGACGCGCTCGCCGCGCTCGGCGAAGAGGCGGGCGACGGGGCGGCCGCCGCCCGTCGGACGAGCCTCGCCCTCGCCGTGAACGCCGACTCACTCGGCACGTGGATCCTCCCGCCGCTGGCGCGCGTCGCGGCGGAGCATCCGGTGGTCTTCGACCTGCACCGCGACGACCAGGACCGCACGGCGGGCTTGCTCGCGTCGGGGATCGTCAGCGGCGCCGTCACGAGCCGGGCCGAGCCCGTCGCCGGCTGCGTCTCGAGCCCGCTCGGCGTCATGCGCTACGAGGCGTTCGCGAGCCCGGCGCTGCTGGCGCGCGCGGTTCCGACGGGCGCCGAGATCGACTTCTCGGCGCTCCCGCTCGTCGAGTTCGACCGCGCCGACGACCTCCAGCGGCAGTGGCTCGCGGCGCGCGGCGTGGATGCCGACGCACCCCCTCGGCACTTCGTGCCGGCCTCGAACGACTTCGCCCGCGCGATCGTGCTCGGGCTCGGGTGGGGGCTGCTGCCCGGGTTCCAGTCCGCCGAACCGCTCGCGCGCGGCGAGCTCGTGCCGCTCGGCGGTGCGCCGGTCGACGTCGCGCTGCACTGGCAGCAATGGAACCTCGCCTCGCCGCTGCTCGACGTCGTGGCCGCCGAGCTCGCGCGAGAGGCCCGCACCGCCCTCGCGTGACGCGGGACGGTGGGGGCCTCTCGGGAGCGGTCAGCCGAAGAGCCGCTGCAGGCGCTGGATGCCCTCGAGCAGGGGCTCGTCGCCGAGCGCGTAGCTGAAGCGGAGGAAGCCGGAGGGGCCGAACGCCTCGCCCGGCACGGCGGCGACCTCGGCGCGCTCGAGGATGAGGTCGGCGAGCTCGAGCGAGGTCGTCGGCGTGACCCCGTCCCACTCGCGGCCGAGCAGTCCGGTGACGTCGGGGTAGACGTAGAACGCGCCGCCCGGCGTCGGCACCGTGATGCCGTCGATCTTCGAGAGCTCGGCGACGGCGAGGCGGCGACGGCGGTCGAAGGCGCGACGCATCTCCTCGACCGTGTCCTGCGGTCCCGTCAGGGCCGCGAGGGCCGCGCGCTGCGACACGTTCGACACGTTCGAGGTGAGGTGCGACTGCAGGTTCGCGGCGCCCGTGATGACGTCGGCCGGGCCGACCATCCAGCCCACCCGCCAGCCCGTCATCGCGTAGGTCTTCGCGACGCCGTTGACGAGGATCGTGCGCTCGGCGAGGGCCGGCACGAGCTCGACGATCGAGGATGCCCGCGGCGCCGGCGCCTCGGGGTCGTCGGCGTAGGTGAGGTTCTGGTAGATCTCGTCGCTGACGATCCAGAGCCCGTTGGCGTCGGCCCACTCGCCGATCGCGCGGGCCTCGTCGTCGGAGTACACGGCGCCCGTCGGGTTCGACGGCGAGACGAACAGCAGCACCTTGGTGCGCGGGGTGCGGGCCGCCTCGAGCTGCTCGACGGTGACCTTGTAGCCCTGGTCGCTGCCCGCGAAGACGTCGACCTGCACGCCGCCGGCGAGCTTGATCGCCTCGGGGTAGGTCGTCCAGTACGGCGCCGGGACGAGGACCTCGTCGCCCGCGTCGAGCAGCACCTGGAACGCCTGGTACACGGCCTGCTTGCCGCCGTTCGTGACGACGACCTGGTTCGCGCCCACCTCGAGGCCCGAATCGCGCAGCGTCTTGGCGGCGATCGCCTCGCGCAGCTCCGGCAGACCGGCCGCGGGCGTGTAGCGGTGGTTCTTCGGGTCGATGACGGCCGCGGCGGCGGCCTCGACGATGTGCTCGGGCGTCGCGAAATCGGGTTCGCCGGCCGCGTACGAGATGACGGGGCGGCCTTCGGCCTTCAGGGCCTTCGCCTTCGCATCGACCTTGAGGGTCGCGGATTCGGCGATGGCGGCGATTCTGGCGGAGAGACGAGGGTGGTCGGTCACGCGATCTAGCGTACGTCCGGCGCATTCCGCGTGACGCATTCCGCAGGATGCTCGGAGGGGAGGCGGCTCAGAGGTTCTGGCCGATGTCCCAGAGCCGGTCGGGGCGGCCGTCGATCGCCTCGGAGACGGCGAGCGCCTGGTCGTCGGAGAGGGACGCGATGTAGTCGATGACGCCGCGGCCGACGCCGAGCCGGGCGACCTCGGACGCGTCCGGGATGGGCACGCCCTCGGGCCGCGCGGCCCGCAGCCGGGCGTAGTCCTCGGTCGCGAGCTCGATGAGCTCCCGCAGCCGCACGGGGACGCGGTACTGGTCGAGGTCGTCGGCGACCCACGCCGTGAGGCCCTTCACGGCGCGGGTGAGCACCCGGCTGAGGCCGCGCTGGTACATCGCGATGTCGGCCCGGTCGAGGATGAAGTGGCGGTGCACGAACTTCAGCACCTCGACCTCGTGCCACTCGAGCGGCGCGAGGGTGACGAGGCCGGCGCGCGCCTCGCCCGCCGGTGCGGGTACGACCGAGGTGCGCAACGCGGCGATCCAGCGGTTCGTGAAGGAAGACAGGGCGCGCTCGGCGGCGATCGAGCCGTCGAAGGGGATCGCGAGGAGCCCGTCGACGAGGTCGTCGGCCACGACGCGCACGGCCTCGGCGAAGGCGTCGTCGTCGGCGATCCACGCGTCGGAGCGGTGGAGCTTGCGGCGCAGCCGCTCGAGGGCGGCGCCCGCGGGCGCGCTCCGCCGGGTCAGCGTCTCGTCCTCGAGCCCGCGCAGGATGGGCGCATCGGCGAGCCAGCCGCGGAACTCCCGGGCGACCGATCCCTGGCCGAGGAGCCCGGCCCGGTAGAAGTCGTCGACGTCGTGGATCGAGTACGCGATGTCGTCGGCGAGGTCCATGATCGAGCACTCGAGCGACTGCTCGAAGGCGGGGAGGCCGCGGCGCGCGTCGGCGAGGTCGGCCGCGTCGACCGTGTAGGCGGAGAACTTGCCGACCTCGATGCCGCCGTCCACCCGGCGCATGCCACGGGGGACCGGGCCGGAGGCGAGCTCGCCGGGCGCGACGAAGCGCGTCCACGGGTACTTCGCGATGGCCGCGCGCACCGCCGAGGTGAGATTGAGCCCGTGCGGGGCGCCCTCGGTGACGTCGAGCGAGGCGACGATCCGGTAGCTCTGGGCGTTGCCCTCGAAGCCGTCGACGAGGCCGAGTTCCGCGCGGGCGAGGCGGTCGAGCACGGCCTCGCCGAGGTGGCCGAACGGCGGGTGGCCGAGGTCGTGGGCGCTCGCCGCCGCCTGCACGACGACGGCGTCGCAGCCGTGCTCCGCGGCGAGCGCGTGGGACGGCGACGCCGGATCGTGCATCTCGACCGCGATCGCGCGAGCGACGGCCGTGACCTTGATCGTGTGCGTGAGGCGATTGTGGATGAGGGGGCCGGCGCCCGGCTGCGCGATGACCTGCGTCACCGCCGAGAGGCGCGAGAAGTAGGGCGAGAAGCGCAGGCGCTCGAGGTCGACGCGGTACTCGTCGTGCTCCCCGATCACCTCGACGCTCGGTCGCGGTTCGAGGACGCGTCTGGTCGCGCGCGCAGCAGTCATCCGGATCACCTCGGGCCCATCCTCGCAGAGCCCCCCGGCGCGAGGTCCCCCGAGCACGGAAGCGATCCGGCCCGCCGGACGGCGACCCGCCCGGGCGATCGGCCCCGGTTTGGACGCGGGCCGCGCGTGACGTAGACTCGCTGAGGTCGTTGACGAAGGCCAAGATCGAGTGCGCCCTGAAAGGGTGCGAGATCGCGGTCGTCGATGGCACCCACGGAGCCGGTGAAACGGCTCCGAAGGGCGGTGGCTCAATTGGTAGAGCAGCGGTCTCCAAAACCGCAGGTTGCAGGTTCGAGTCCTGTCCGCCCTGCGAGTCGACGTGGAGTCGACCCATCGAAAGGTGTACGAGGTGGCCCGGAAAGTAGTCGACGAACCGAGCGAGGACGTCGTCGCCGACGCGAAGCGCGAGCGCGCGACGCGGCGGAACCCCTTCTCCCGGATCGCCCTGTTCACCCGTCAGGTGATCAACGAGCTCAAGAAGGTCGTGACGCCGACCCGCAAGGAGCTCTTCACCTTCACGGGTGTGGTGCTCGTGTTCGTCGTCATCATGATGGGCATCGTGTGGGTGTTCGATCAGGCCTTCGGATGGGCCGTGATCTTCACCTTCGGCACGCCGAGCTGACCTCCCGGGTCGGACGCGGCGGGTCGGGGGGAACCGACGAGCATCCGCTGGACGAGTGAGGACTGAAGACAAAGTGGCAAACATCGAACGCGATGACGTCGACTGGACGACCGCTTCCGAGCAGGCCGCCGACGACGACGCGACCCCCACGGGCAACATCCCCGAGGTCGACGCCGAGCGCGACCTCCCCGCCGAGCACCAGGCCGTGCACGTCGAGGGCATCGACGCCGAGTTCGACCTCGAGAGCGCCCTCGACGACCTCGCCGCGGCGAACGACCCCGAGGCCGACGCCGTCATCGACGACTCGCTCGACATCGACTCGGTCGACGAGGCCGAGGCCGCGTACGAGGCCGTCACCGACGAGGCCGCCGAGGAAGACGCCGACCCGTACGCGGAGTTCCGCTCCGAGCTGCGCTTCCTGCCGGGCAAGTGGTACGTCGTGCACTCCTACGCCGGCTTCGAGCGCCGCGTGAAGGCGAACATCGAGCAGCGCAAGGAATCGCTCGGCATGGTCGACGACATCTACCAGGTCGAAGTGCCGATGGAAGACGTCGTCGAGATCAAGAACGGCCAGCGCAAGATGGTCACGCGCGTCCGCATCCCCAGCTACGTGCTCGTCCGCATGGAGCTCAACGAGGACTCGTGGTCGCTCGTGCGCCACACCCCCGGCGTCACCGGCTTCGTGGGCAACGCCCACAACCCGACGCCGCTGCGCTTCGAAGAGGCCTTCAACATGCTGAAGTCGCTCGTCGAGCCCAAGGAGGCCCCGGCCGCCAAGGGCAAGGCGTCGTCCGGCCAGACCGCGGCCCGCCCCGTCATCGCCGAGATCGACTTCGAGGTCGGCGAGACCATCACGATCAAGGACGGCTCGTTCGCCGGCCTGCCGGGTTCGATCTCCGAGATCAAGCCGGAGCAGGGCAAGCTCATCGTCCTCGTCTCGCTCTTCGAGCGCGAGACCCCGGTCGAGCTCAGCTTCGACCAGGTCACCAAGCTCTGATCGGATCGTCGATCCGATGATCGCGAACGCCGGGGCCTCGGCCCCGGCGTTCGGCGTTTCGCCCACGCCGGTCGAGTAGCGAAGCGTATCGAGACCCCGCGACCCGTGCGAGGTCTCGATACGCTCCTTCGTCGCTACTCGACCAACGGGAGCGGCTCGACCAACGGGCATCCATCGTGTAAACTTGACCCTCGGTGCCCGCGCGCCCACGCGAGTTCGCGCGGCAGCATCCCCCAATGACCACCGCACACCGGAGACGCCGGTGCGCGGGAGAGTGCCCCTTCCGGGGCGTTCGAACAGAAAGAGAGAACAGCATGGCACCGAAGAAGAAGGTCACCGGTCTCATCAAGCTCCAGATCAAGGCCGGCGCGGCCAACCCCGCCCCGCCGATCGGTCCGGCGCTCGGTCAGCACGGCGTCAACATCATGGAGTTCTGCAAGGCGTACAACGCGGCCACCGAGGCGCAGCGCGGCAACGTCATCCCCGTCGAGATCACCGTCTACGAGGACCGCAGCTTCACCTTCGTCCTCAAGACCCCGCCCGCCGCCGAGCTCATCAAGAAGGCCGCCGGCGTCGCCAAGGGCTCGGGTGTTCCCCACACGACCAAGGTCGGCAAGATCTCCCAGGCGCAGGTCCGCGAGATCGCCGAGCAGAAGCTCGTCGACCTCAACGCGAACGACCTCGACGCCGCGTCGAAGATCATCGCCGGCACCGCCCGCTCGATGGGCATCACGGTCGAGTGACCCTCCCGGTCGGCACCGCCGACCGGCCCTGAACACCTGATTCGTGGCAGCGCCCGCCAGGCGCGATGACCACACTCTCGCAAGGAGAAGCAACATGGCACAGAAGTCCAAGGCGTACCGCGCCGCGGCCGAGAAGATCACGGCCGACAAGTTCTACACCCCGGCCGAGGCCGTCGCCCTCGCCAAGGAGACCGGCTCGTCGAAGTTCGACTCGACCGTCGAGGTCGCCGTCAAGCTCGGCGTCGACCCCCGCAAGGCCGACCAGATGGTCCGCGGCACGGTCATCCTCCCCCACGGCACGGGCAAGACCGCCCGCGTCATCGTCTTCGCGACCGGTCCGGCCGCCGAGGCCGCCATCGCGGCCGGCGCCGACGAGGTCGGCGGCGACGAGCTCATCGAGAAGGTCGCCGCGGGCTACACCGCGTTCGACTCCGCCGTCGCCACGCCCGAGCTCATGGGCAAGGTCGGTCGCCTCGGTAAGGTCCTCGGCCCGCGCGGCCTCATGCCGAACCCGAAGACCGGCACCGTGACCCCCAACCCGGCCAAGGCCGTCGAGGAGATCAAGGGCGGCAAGATCGAGTTCCGCGTCGACAAGCACGCCAACGTGCACTTCGTCGTCGGCAAGGCCTCCTTCACCGAGGAGCAGCTCAACGACAACATCTCGGCCGCGCTCGAGGAGATCACCCGCCTCAAGCCGTCCAGCTCGAAGGGCCGCTACTACCAGAAGGGCGCCGTCTCGACGACCTTCGGTCCGGGCATCCCGCTCGACGTCAACGCGCTCTGATCGACTGATCGCGCGCGCTCGACGCACCGCATGAAGGCCCCCGCTCCGGCGGGGGCCTTCGTCGTTCCCGTGCGGATGCCTCGAGCGGCGGCCGGCTCGTGCGGCGGACGCCGCCGACGACGGTGGGCTCGTGCGCCAGGAGGGCCGATGCCCGCGTCAGGTGTGCAGGATGCGGAAGGCCGTGTCGCCCTGCAATCCGGACTCCTCGACGTCGACGCGGTCGACCCGCGCGCCCGGCGGGCCCACGCGCAGCAGTCCGATGACGTCGTCGATCGCGGCCGGCGGGCCCTCGAGCTCGGCCTCGACGCTGCCGGCCGGCCGGTTGCGCACCCAGCCGACGACCCCCGCGGCATCGGCCGCGTCGTGCACGAACCAGCGGAATCCCACGCCCTGCACCCGGCCGTGGATCACGACGCGGCGGCGGACGACACGGCTCATGTCCCGACCCTACGCCGGGCCGCGCGGCGTGCGGACCCGACCCGCGCGCGCTTCAGTCGAGCGCGGCGAAGATCGCGCGCGTGTAGGCGTCGGATCGCTCCGAGCCGATGATGCCCGGCGACATCCGGTTCATGACGTAGCCCACGGCGAGGCGACGGTCGGGGTCCGCGACGATCAGCGAGCCGCCCCAGCCGCCCCAGTAGGCGAGTCGGCCTTCCGGCAAGCCGGGGTTCGTGATCGGATGCGGCGTCGCGAAGCCGATGCCGAAGCGCAGCGGGAGGCCGAGCACGAGGTCGACGCCGTCGCTCGTGGACGCCAGGATCTCGTCGACGGTGCCGGGGGAGAGCAGTCGCACGCCGCCGGCTTCGCCGCCGCACGCCACGAGTTCGGCGAGGAGCGCGACCGCCCGGGCGTTGGACTGCCCGCCGGCGCCGCCGAACCCGGCTGCGCGCCAGGCCCGCGTCCAAGTCAGTTCGGCGGGCAGCACCGGGCCGGTGAGGGTGCGGAACGCGACCGACTCGGGCGGGATGGCCGCGAGGTCGAGCGTGCCGACGGGCGGGATCACATCGGAGACGCGGGCATCCTCCGACTCGGGCAGCCCGAGGTGGAAGTCTGCGCCCAGCGGGCCGGCGAGTTCGTCGGCGACGAAGGCCCCGAGGTCGCGACCGTCGACCCGGCGCACGAGGGCGTCGACGAGATGGCCGTAGCCGAGCAGGCAGTAGCCGCTCGCCGTGCCCGCCGGCCACCAGGGCTCCTGCGCGGCGAGGCGCGCTTCGGCCGCCTCGACATCGAAGAGTGCGGCGGCGTCGATGGGCTGCGCCCACCCGGAGACGCCCGAGCGGTGGGAGAGGAGCTGGCGCACGGTGACCTCGGACTTGCCCGCGGCGCCGAACTCGGGCCAGTAGCGGGCGACCGGTGCGTCGAGGTCGAGCTCGCCGCGGTCGACGAGCACCAGGGCGGCGAGCGCGCTCACCGTCTTCGAGATCGACCAGACGTTCGTGAGGGTGTCGGCCTCCCAAGGGCGGGTGCGCTCCGGGTCGGCGGAGCCGCCCCAGAGATCGACGACCGGTTCGCCGTCGAGCCGGACCGCGATGGAGGCCCCGAGCTCGTCGCCGTTCGCGAGCCTGCGGGCGAACTCCTCGCGGAGCGCGTCGAATCGGGGGTCGGCAGTACCGTGCACGGAGACGTCGGCAGCAGCCGGCGCGTCGGATCGGACGGTGGTGGGGTCGGTGCTCGTCATGTCGGCTCCTCAGACGTCGTCGGCTGGGTGCCGGCCTCGCGGCCGGGACTTGACTCAGCATACCGCCTAGTCGGTATGTTTGTCAGGCGGGAGTCGCGACGTTCGATCGCGACCGCCGCACGCCGCCGCAGGCGGCACCCTGAACCGGTCGCGTGCACGCGCACGCCGAGCCGACGACGAGGAGGTCGTATGCAGATCATCGGAGCCGTGCTGGAACGATCCGGCGCCGAGCGGCCCTTCGCCGAGTCCCGGCCCTTCACCGTCGGGCCGCTCGAACTCGATCCACCTGGACCGGGCGAACTGCTCGTGCGCATCGATGCGGCCGGGCTCTGCCACTCCGACCTCAGCGTCGTCGACGGCAACCGCGTGCGGCCCACGCCCATGCTGCTCGGGCACGAGGCGTCCGGCATCGTCGAGGCCATCGGCGACGGCGGCTCTGACCTCGCGCCCGGCGATCGCGTCGTGCTCACGTTCCTCCCGCGCTGCGGCGCGTGCGCGGCGTGCGCGACCGACGGGCGGCTGCCGTGCGAGGTCGGCAGCGCCGCCAACGGCGCCGGCACGCTCGTCGGCGGCGTGCGACGCCTGCACCGCGACGGCGCCGACGTGCACCACCACCTCGGCGCGAGCGCGTTCGCGACCCACGCCGTCGTGCACCGCAGTTCCGTCGTCCGCGTCGACCCCGACGTGCCCGCCGAGATCGCCGCGCTCCTCGGGTGCGCGGTGCTCACCGGCGGCGGCGCGGTACTGAACGCGGGGCGGCCGCGCCCGGGCGACACCGTGATCGTCGTCGGGCTCGGCGGCGTCGGCATGGCCGCCCTCCTCGTCGCGATCGCGCTCGGGCACGAGACGATCGGCGTGGATGCGATGCCCGCCAAGCTCGACACGGCCCGATCGCTCGGCGCGGCCGACGCACTCACCCCGGCGGCCGCGGCCGCATCCGGGCTGCGGGCCCCCGTCGTCATCGAGGCGGCGGGCGCGGCGGCGGCGTTCGAGACGGCGTTCGCGCTCACGGCGCCCGGCGGCACCACCGTCACCGTCGGCTTGCCCTCGCCGAGCGCGGTCGCGGGCATCCCGCCCCTGACGCTGACCGCCGAGGCGCGCACCGTCATCGGCAGTTACCTGGGCTCCGCGGTCCCCGAACGGGACCTCCCCCGCTACGTCGAGCTCTGGCGCGCCGGCCGGCTGCCGCTCGAGCGGCTCGTCTCCGGCCGCATCCGGCTCGACGAGATCGATGCCGGGATGGACCGCCTCGCCGCCGGCGCGGAGCTGCGCCAGCTCATCGACTTCACCGGGCTGCGGGACTGAGCCCCGGCCGCTGCCCGAACCCGACTCGACCTCCCGAACCCGACCCGAACCCGACCCGACCGGAACCCCCGACGAAAGGAACCCCATGGTCCGCATCGCCATCGTGACCGGCGCCGCCCGCGGCATCGGCGCCGCCACCGCGAGACGCCTCGCCGCCGACGGCATCGCCGTCGCCGCCCTCGACCTCGAGGAGAGCGCCGCCGCGGCGACCGCCGCGGCGATCGTCGCCGACGGCGGCAGCGCCATCGCCGTCGGGGCCGACGTCTCGGACGCCGACGCCGTCGCCGCGGCCGTCGCGCGCGTCGCCGACGAACTGGGAGCGCCGACGATCCTCGTGAACAACGCGGGCATCCTGCGCGACAACCTGCTCTTCAAGATGACCGACGGCGACTGGGACGCGGTGATGAACGTGCACCTCCGCGGTGCGTTCCTCATGTCGCGCGCCGTGCAGGCCCACCAGGTCGCCGCGAAGCACGGCCGCATCGTGAACCTCTCGTCGACCTCGGCGCTCGGCAATCGCGGGCAGGCGAACTACGCCGCGGCGAAGGCGGGGCTGCAGGGCTTCACGAAGACCCTCGCGATCGAGCTCGGCCGATACGGCGTCACCGCGAACGCCGTCGCCCCCGGCTTCATCGAGACCGACATGACCCGGGCGACGGCGGAACGCATGGGGGTGCCGTTCGAGGACTTCCTCGCCGCGGCCGCCGCCGAGATCCCCGTCGGCAGGCCGGGGCGCCCCGAGGACGTCGCCGAGGCGGTCGCGTTCTTCTGCTCCGAGGGCGCGGGCTTCGTGTCCGGCCAAGTGCTCTACGTCGCCGGCGGGCCGCGCGCATGAGCCTCGTCGTCGCCGACGTCGCCGAACTCGAGGCCCGCGTCGGCGAGCGCATCGTCGGCGAGTGGTTCGAGATCGACCAGCACCGCATCGACGCGTTCGCCGAGGCGACGCTCGACCGGCAGTGGATCCACGTCGATCCGGAGCGGGCGGCCTCGGGACCGTTCGGCTCCACGATCGCCCACGGCTACCTCACGCTCTCGCTGCTGCCGCACCTCACCGCCGGGCTCGTCGAGGTCGGCGGGCTCGCGATGGCCGTGAACTACGGGCTCGACACCGTGCGCTTCCTGGCGCCGGTGCCCGCCGGGTCGCGCGTGCGCGCGGTCGTCGAGATCGCCTCCGTCGCGCCGAGCTCCAATGGGGTGCGGCTCGGCCAGAGCGTCACCGTCGAACTCGAGGGCGCGGAGCGGCCCGCGCTCGTCGCCGGGACCATCGCCCTGCTCGTCCCCGCGGCCTGACGGCGAGCCCGCGCGGTGCGCCCTCATCGGAGGTGCGCACCGCGCGGAACCGGCGGGTCAGGAGCTCCGCACCCGGCCGTCGTGCAGATCGAGGACCCGGTCGGCGCGGCGCACGAGCAACGGGTCGTGGGTCGTCACGACCGCGGCGACGCCCTGGCCGTGCACCAGGTCGCCGATGAGGTCCATCACCGTCGCGGCGGTGCCGCTGTCGAGCTGGCCCGTCGGCTCGTCGGCGAGCAGCACGTCCGGCCGGGCCACGAGGGCGCGGGCGATGCCGACGCGCTGCTGCTGCCCGCCCGAGAGCTCGTACGGCCGCTGCGCGGCGTGCGCTCCGAGGCCGACGAGGTCCAGCACCTCGGCGACCAGGGCGTCCCGCTCGGCGGGGGCGACGCGCTGCAGGCGCAGCGGGACCTCGACGTTCTCGGCGGCCGAGAGCACGGGCACGAGCCCGAACGCCTGGAACACGAAGCCGAAGCGGTCGCGCCGCAGCGCCGCGAGGGCGTCGTCGTCCAGCTCGCCGAGATCGACGTCGCCGAGGCGCACGCCGCCGGCGGTCGGTCGGTCGAGTCCGCCGAGGAGATTCAGCAGGGTCGTCTTGCCGGCGCCCGACGGGCCCGTCACCACGAGCAGTTCGCCCGGCCGCACCTCGAGCGAGACCTCGTCGACGGCGCGCACATCGCCGCCGCGGCCGGGGAAGATCCGCACGAGGGCATCGGCGGTCAGGGAGCTCATCGGTCCTCCTCGCGGGGTGCGATGCCGGTCGCGTCGTCGGAGTCGCCGTCGCCGTCGCCGCCGGCGTCGGGCGAGTCGGCGCCCGGCTCGGGTCCGCTCCGGTCGGCATCCTCGGCCTCGGCCGCCGTGCTCGGCGTCCGGTCCTGCCCGGGGCGCACCTCGATGCGGTCGGGTTCGAGGCCGAGCCGCACGCGATCGCGGAGCTCGAGCGCGGCGACGAACTCGGTCGGCAGCTGCAGGCGGCCGACGCGGTCGAGCACCGCGAATTCCTCGGCGATCGCGTGCTCCTGGCCGTGCTCGTCGGTGCGCGTCGAGCGCAGCACCTCCGTCGACGTGCGGCCGTCGCGGATCTGCACCGTGCGCCGCACGTGCTCGGAGACGGTGGGGTCGTGGGTGACGATGAGCGTCGTGACGCCGAGCTCCTCGTTGACGCTGCGCATGGCCTCGAGCACCTCGGCGGACGTCGCCTCATCGAGCTCGCCCGTGGGCTCGTCGGCGAGCAGCACGCGGGGCTCGTTCGCGAGGGCGACCGCGATGGCGACCCGCTGCTGCTGACCGCCGGAGAGCTCGGAAGGACGCCGGTCCGCGATGTCGCCGACGGCGAGGAGATCGAGCAGCTCGGACGTGCGGCGGGCGCGCTCCGCCCCGCGGCGGGTGCGCGCGACCTCCATCGCGAGGGCGAGGTTCTCGGCGGCGGTCAGGTAGGGCAGGAGGTTGCGCTGCGTCTGCTGCCAGACGAAGCCGACCGTGCGGCGCCGGTAGGCGACCCGCTCGCGGGCGCCCATCGAGAGCAGGTCGTGGCCGGCCACCCTGGCGGAGCCCGCGGTCGGGGTGTCGAGCCCGGAGAGGATCGTCAGCAGCGTCGATTTGCCCGAGCCGGAGGCGCCGACGACGGCGACGAGCTCGCCCGGATCGACCCGCAGGTTGAGGCCCTGGAGCGCCTGCACCTCGACGCCCGCGGCGCTGAAGATGCGCACGAGGTCGACGCAGAGCACGTCGGGCTCGCGCGCGGCGGCCGTCGCGGACGACCCCTCGGCTCCCGGTCGTGGCAGTGTCACGGGGGTCATCCTTCCGTTTCCTTGCGCATGGCGCGCGCGGCATCCTGCCGGTCGCCGACGCCGCCGGCGATCGCGACGGCGAGCGCCGCGACGGCGAGCGCTCCGCCGGCGACCGCCACGACGAGCAGTGGGTCCACGATGATCGCGGGCTGGACGTCGCCGCCGGTGAACGCGGTGAGGTCGATGCCGGCCAGCACCGCGAAGGGCAGCAGCACGCCGACGCCGATGCCCGCGACGGCCGCGACGATCGTCATCGGCCCGATCTCCCAGGCCACGAGGGCGCGTTCGCCCCGGCGGCCCAGTCCGAGGGTCGTGAGCAGCGGCAGCAGCGCCGCGCGCCCCGGGCGTCCGACGATGAGCGTCAGCACGATCGCGAGGGCGGTGAGCAGGCTCGAGACGACGATCGCCGCCGTGAGGGCGAAGGCGAGCCCGGCGCCGACGGGTCGTTCGGCGAGTTCGGCCTCGAGCATCCCCGGCGTCTGCACGATGGCGTCCACGCCGGCGATCTCCTGCACGGCGGCGGCCACGGCATCCGGATCGGCGCCCGGCTCGAGGCGGACGACGACCGCGCGCGGCACGAGCGTCGGCACGAGCCCGTCGGCCTGCGACCGGTCGACGAGCACCCACGCGTCCCGGTCGCTGAACGGCGTCGGCGTCTCGCGCGAACCGACGACCTCGACGGGGCGCCCGTCGAGCTCGGGGTCGGGCTCGGCGGCGATGTCGGCGGCGACCGAGGATGACGCGAGCACCGGGATCGCCGACCCGGATTCGGTGAGCGCGGCCGGCAGTTCGAGGGCGTCGGGGCGCCCGGCCTGCACGGCCTCGAGCTCCGCGACGTCGACGACGAGGACCGTGACCGATTCCTTGTGCCCGTCGACGGCGAGCGGCGCCGTGCGGCTCGCGTAGACGGGGGCGGTCGCGGCGACGCCGTCCACGGCGGCGAACCCGTCGAGCTGCTCGGTCGTGAACGGCAGGCCCGACACACGGAGGTCGGCGCCGATGCGCGCTGCCGCGGCCGTCGACGTGCCCGTCTCGACCGTCGCGAGCAGCACCGAGGAGAACGTCGCGACGGCGACGCCGACGACGACGGCGAGCACCGGCACGAGGCCCGCCGCCGGGTCGCGGAGCGCCCGGGCCGCGCCCACGAAGGACACCAGCCCGCGGCTCCGGCGCAGGCGCGCGACGAGGGAGCGCAGCGGGAGCGGGTAGAGCCGGAGCACGAGGACGCACGCCGCGAGCGCGAGCAGCAGCGGGACCGCCGCCAGGAGCGGGTCGATGCCGGTCGCCGCGGCGGCGGTCGAGAGCCCGCGCTGCAGCAGCAGACCGAGGGCGACCGCGGCCAGCGCGACCACGAGCACCTCGCCGATCCAGCGGAAGCGGCCGGCGCCGCCCGCGCCGAGGTCGGAGCGCTGCCGGCGCAGCGGGGAGAGCGCGCCGGCCTGCCCGGCGAGGAGCGCGGCGGGCACGAGGGCGAAGATCGCGGCGACGATCCAGCCGCCGGCACCGGCATCGCCGGTCGCGACGAGCATCCCGGCGGCCCCGCCGAGGAGCGCGGCGGGGACCGACACCGCGAGCGCCTCGCCGGCGAGCGTCGTGCGGAGCCGGCCCGTCGACGCGCCGCGGGCGGCTTCGAGTTCGAGACCGGGTCGTCGCCGCTCGAAGACGACTCGCGCGGCGAGCACGAGCACGGCGACGGCGACGCCCGCCGGCCCCGAGACGAGCGCCGCGAGCACCGCGTCGACGGCGGCGGCCTCGGCGACGGCCGTCTCGAGCTCGGTGCGGAGGTCGCTCGTGAAGCCGACGCGATCGGCGACGGCGGCGGATCCGGACCAGCGCTCCACGCCGTCCACGGTCAGCGGGTCGAGCTCGATCCAGCCCCCGGGGCCGAGGACGACGGCGGTGGAGGCGAACGTGGAGAGCTGGGCGATGAGCTCCGGGGAGTCGGCCGCTCGGATCTCGTCGAGCTCGACGGGGAACCACACCTGGGTCTGCGCGGCGATGCGCTCGACCGTGCGGAACGGCGTCCACGACGCCGGATCGACGAACGCGAGCCCGGTGATGTCGGGCGGCGCGTTCCCGATCTGCTTGATGGAGGGCTCGAGTCCGTTGAGCGCGTGCGACCAGAAGCCGTCGTCGGCGTCGAGCGGCGCGACCGTGCCCGACAGGCGCGTCGGCACGTCGGCGCCGGGAGCGTCGTCGTAGGCGAGCATCCGCGTCTCGCCGGGCTGCCACGCCATGGCTTCCGCGACCGGCGCGGCGAGGACGATCTCGAGCGGGTCGTCGCCGTCGGAGGGCGGGAGCGATCCGTCGAAGGCCGCGGGCCAGTCGCCCTCGACGAGCTCGACGTGCTCGTGCAGCCGGGGATCGACGGCCACCTGCGGCGAATAGGTGGTGCCGCCCGCTGCGGCGGTCGCGGGCAGCGCCGACGCCGGATCGAAGACGGTCAACGCGAGCGGGGCGCCGAGCACGTCGCGCAACGGCGACGGCAGGGCGTCCCGTGCCGCGAGGGCGGCCGCCTCCTGCGCGCCCCAGACCGCGCCGACGTCGCTCGGCAGCGTCGACGCCCCCGCCGAGTCGCCGAACGCGGGCGTCTCGACGAACGCCGCCGTGGGATCGAGGGCGGCCGGGGCAGGCCCGGCGAGCTGCTGCCGGAGCGAGTCGGTGTGGAGGGTCGCGATGAGGCGCGGAACCGCGGTCGCGGTGAACGCGGCGACGAGCACGAGCATTGCGAGCAGGATCGACGGTCCCGGCGCCGCCGCGAACCGGCGGAACGAGAGGGCGGTGCCAGACAGGCGCGAGCGGTGGGCGCTCATACGTGCTCCGTCCCGTCGTTGCGCCCGGCCCGGCGTGCCGTGGCACGGGCGGCGGCGGCGCACACGAGCCCGACGCCGACGATGAAGCCGCCGAGTCCGAGCGCCCACGGGAGGACGTCGAGCGCGAGGCCGATCCCGACCGACTCCGCCGCGCCGGCCGCCGGCACGGCGGCGCCGGCGAGCGCCGAGACGGTGAGCAGGGCGGCGCCGACGCCGACGAGGATGCCGAGGACGAGCGCGGCGACGGCGACGGCGGCGAGTTCGGCCGCGCGGGCGTTCGCCTGGGTTCGTGCCGGGACGCCCTGGGCGCGCAGCAGGGCGACCTCGCCCCCCCGTGCTCCGTCGAGCGCGGCCGCGAGCGCCGCGAGGGCGACGAGCGCGAGCGCCAGGGCGCCGACGCCGCCCACGAGCGACGCGGCGACCGCCG
>NZ_WSTA01000058.1 GCF_009789225.1 Agromyces seonyuensis
CGCGTCGTCCGGCCGCACGCCGTGGGCGACGTCGGTGAGCACCTCGGCGGCCTCGCGCCCGAGGGCGCGGTAGCGGGCGAGCTCGGCGGGCAGCAGGGAGGCGCGCGCGGCGCGCAGGCCGCCGCCGAGGTCGGCCTCCTCGACCAGGCCGTCCGCCGGGGGCGCGAGCGGCTCGTGCCACGGCACGCGCTCCAGGCGCGCCGCATCCTCGGGGTGGAGTTCTTCGGCGATGAGCCGGTCGGCCTCGTTGGCGGCGACCCGCAGCCGCTCGTCGTCGAGCGTCACGATGACGGCGAGCACGGGGTCGCCCGCGAGCGAGACGTGCGTGCGCACCCCGTCGAGGTACCACGCGAGCGCGCCGTGGCTGCGCAGCACGACGCCGCGGGCGCCGCGCTCGGCCAGGAGCGCACGGACCCGTTCGCGCTTCACGGCGCGATCGGCCGCGTCGGGACGGGAGACCGCATCGACGGCCTGCCCGGCGAGCTCCCCCGCCGGCTCGAGCACGACGCTCACGACCGTGCCGCCGTGCTCGCGCGCGCCTCGAGCCGCGGCTGGAAGAGCAGTTCGTGCTCGTCGGACGCCCCGCCGATGAGGCCGCGCAGCCGCGACCAGACCTGGGCGCCGAGCTCGGCGCGGGGCACCGAGAGCGTCGTGAGCGGCGGGGTGCCGAAGGCGGCGAGCGGGATGTCGTCGAAGCCCGCGACGGAGAGGTCGCCCGGGACGTCGACGCCGCGCTGCCGGAGGGCGGCCAGCAGGCCGAGGGCGACGAGGTCGTTGTAGGCGATGACGGCGGTGGCGCCGTCGGCGCGCTCGGCCTCCACGGCATCCGCGGCGGCGAAGCCGTCGTCGAGGCGGGAGCCGCACGGCAGCACGCGGATGTCGAGGCCCGGGTCGGCGGCCTCGGCCTCGGCGATGCCGCGCAGGCGCTCGGCGTTCGACGCGCTCTGCGCGGGGCCGGCGAGCACGGCGATGCGACGGTGCTCGAGGCCGACGAGGTGGTCGACGAGTTCGCGCACGCCGCGGGCGTAGTCGATGCCGACCTGCGGCACGGCGGCCCCGTCGAGGCGGCGGTTGACGACGACGACCGGTTCGAGTCGGGCGACGAGGGCGCGGAGCCGGTCGTCGGGCAGGCGCGGGGCGCACAGCACGACGGCGTCGCAGCGCTGGCGGGCCTCGAGGGCCGTGGCCTCCTCGTCATCCACGTGCTCGTCGGTGTCGGCGACGAGCACCCGGTAGCCGTCGGCCGCGGCGGCGACGCTGACGCCCTTGAGGATGCCCTGGAAGAGCGGGTTGCCGAGGTCGGGCACGACCATGGCGACGGTCTGGTTGCGGCCGCGCACGAGGCTGCGCGCCGCGAGGCTCGGGGTGTAGCCGAGCTCGGCGACGGCGCGGCGCACCTGCTTCACGATCTCGGGGTCGACGCTCGCCTTGCCGTTGAGCACGCGGGACACGGAGGCCTGCGACACCCCGGCGCGTTCGGCGACGTCGGCGATGGTGACGTTCGCGCTCATGGCCGGCTCCTTCCGTCGGATTGAGAAAACGTTTACCCGAATCTAGCGCGAAGTGTGGCCGAGATGCGCGATTTCGTTTACGCTCCTGCCGAGAAAGCGATTTCTCGCAACTGGGCATCACACCGTGAAGGAGACACGATGCGCATCCTCGTCACCGGCTCGTCGGGCCGCCTCGGCCGCAGTCTCGCGACCGAGCTCGGCGCCGCCGGGCACCACGTGTTCGGCGCCGACCGCAGCGCGGCCGGACTGGTCGGCGTCGACGAGCGCGAGCTCGACCTCGCCGACGCCGCGGCGACCGCGGCGCTGCTGGCCGACGTGCGCCCCGACGCGCTCGTGCACCTCGCCGCCATCGCCGTGCCGTTCAGCGCCCCCGAACGCACGATCCTCGCCGTCAACACGACGCTCGCCCACACCGTCTTCGAGGCCGCCCGCGAGGCCGGCGTCGGCCGCGTGCTCGCCGCATCGAGCCCCACCGTGCTCGGCTACGGCATCCCGCGCTGGACGCCCGCCGCCCTCCCGCTCGACGAGACGCACCCGGTCGCCCCGACGAACGCCTACGCGGTCTCCAAAGTCGTCATCGAGCAGCTCGTCGCGATGTACGCGCGCACCGCCCCCGGCGCGTGGGGCGTCTTCCGCCCCTGCTACGTCATCTCCCCCGAGGAGTGGGCGGGCGCGCCGACCCAGCAGGGCCACACCGTGTGCGAGCGGCTCGCCGACCCGGCGCTCGCCGCCGTCAGCCTCTTCAACTACCTGGATGCCCGCGACGCCGCGTCGTTCGTCGACGCCTGGCTCGCCGCCCCCGCCGACGCCGTGGACGGCGAGGTGTTCTTCGTCGGCGCCGAGGACGCCTTCGCCGCCCGCCCCGTCGCCGAGCTCGCCGGCGAGTTCGCGCCGGCCCTCGGCGAGCGCACCGCCGCCCTCACCGGCACGAAGCCCGTGTTCTCGCCCGCGAAGGCGGCGCGGATGCTCGGCTGGCGCCCGACGCGCAACTGGCGTGCCGAACTGACCGCGGCCGGCCTCGCCGTCTGCCCCGCGAACATCGCCGAGCGCGCCGCCGCCGACCTCGCCGCCGCCGCGGACGCCGTGCCGGCATCCGACGACACGACCGGGCCCGCCGTGCCCGCCGCTGCCTCCTCTTCCGCCGCCGCCCCGGATGCGTCCCGCATCCCCGAGCACGAATCGAGCCGTTCATGACCGCCCAGCCCCTCCGTTTCGACGGCGTCCTCTTCTTCCCGGTCACGCCGTTCGACCAGACCGGTCGCGTCGACGTCGACCTGCTGGCCGAGCACGTCGACTCCCGGCTGCCGTTCGGACCGGGCGGCGTCTTCCCGGCGTGCGGCACCGGCGAGTTCCACGCCCTCTCGTCGAGCGAGGTCGCCACCGTCGTGCGGGCGACGGTCGACACGGTCGCCGGCCGCGTCCCCGTCATCGCCGGCTCCGGCGGCGCCCTCGGCCACGCGATCGAGACGGCCCGCGCGGCCGAGGCGGCCGGCGCCGACGGGCTGCTGCTGCTGCCGCCCTACCTCGTCTCCGGCACGACCGCCGGGCTCGTCGCCTGGGTGAACGCGATCACCGCCGCGACGGAGCTGCCCGTCGTCGTCTACCACCGCGGCACGGCGCGCTACACGCCCGACGCCATCCGCCGTCTCGCCGAGAACCCGAAGGTCGTCGGCTTCAAGGACGGGCTCGGCGACATCGGCCTCGCCCAGGAGATCGTGCTCGCCGCGAACGGCACCGGTCGCGAGTTCGCGTTCTTCAACGGCCTGCTCACCGCCGAGCTCAGCCAGGGCGCCTACCGCGGCATCGGCATCCCCCTCTACTCGTCGGCCGCGTTCGCGATGCTGCCCGAGCTCGCCTCGCTGCACTACCGCGCTTACGAGGCCGGCGACGAGGATGCCCGGCTCGCGATGCTCCGGGAGTTCTACACGCCGCTGGTCGCCCTCCGCGACGAGACCCCCGGCTTCGGCGTCTCGCTCATCAAGGCGGGCCTGCGGCTCCGCGGCCTGCCCGTCGGCTCGGTTCGCCCGCCGCTCGTCGACCCGACGCCCGAGCAGGAGGCGCGGCTCATGGGCATCCTCGAGACGGGGCTCGCCCTCGCCGAGCGGTTCGCCGGCGCCGCGACGGCGGCCCGATGACCGCGCCGATCGTCGCTCTCGACACCCGGCTCCTCCGGGTGCCGCTGACGCGCCCCTGGGGCGAGGACGTGCGCGACCTCGGCGTCATCGCCGTGACCGTGCGCGACGCCGACGGCGCGCTCGGGCACGGCTTCTCGTGGACGCCGACGATCGGCGCCGAGGCCGTGCAGGCGCTCCTCGACCACGACATCCGCGACTTCGCACTCGGCCGCCCAGCCGACGCGGAACCCCTCTGGGACGACGTGTGGCTGCGCCTCCACGAGGCCGGCGGCGGCGGCATCACGACGATCGCGACCGCCGGCCTCGACCTGGCCCTCTGGGACCTCGCCGCCCGCCGGGCCGGGCAGCCGATCGCCGACCTCCTCGGGCGGCGACGCTTCGAGACCGAGGCCTACGGGTCCGGCGTGAACCTGCACTACTCGCTCGAGGAGCTCGTGGCGCAGACCGAGCGCTGGGTCGCCGCCGGCTTCGGCGCCGTCAAGGTCAAGGTCGGCTCCCCCGACCTCGCCCGCGACGCCGAGCGCCTCGCCGCCGTGCGGAGCATCCTCGGGCCCGACCGGCGCCTCATGATCGACGCCAACCAGCGCTGGGACGTGCCGACCGCGATCCGCGCGCTCGACGCGCTCGCCGCCTTCGACCTCGCCTGGATCGAGGAGCCGCTGCGCGCCGACGACCTGCCGGGGCACGTCGCGCTCCGCGCCGCCCTGTCGTCCGGGCCGCGCGTGCCGATCGCCCTCGGCGAGAACCTGCACACGGCCTACCGCTTCCGCGAGTTCCTCGACGCCGGCGTCGTCGACGTGATCCAGCCCAACGCGGTGCGCGTCGGCGGCATCACGCCGTTCCGCCGCATCGCCGCCCTCGCCGCCGAGCGCCGCGTGCAGGTCGCCCCGCACCTGCTCACCGAGCTCTCGGGGCGGCTCGCCATGACGCTGCCGCAGGAGTGCCTCGTCGAGGTCGTCGAGGACGCCTCCTTCGGCGAGCTCGGCGCACTCGCAGCCCCCGCCCCCGTCGAGGTCGTCGGCCACCGGCTCCGCGACACGGCGACGATCGGGCTCGGCCTGCGCTTCGCGGGCGGCCCCGACGACGAGGATGCTGCGAGCGCGGGCGTCGCGCCGCTCGCGGCCGCCCGCCCCTGACGCCCCCGGCCCGCACGCACCGCACCGCACCGCACGACCAGCACCGCCCGACCGGCACCGCCCCACCAGCACCGCCCGACCAGCACCGCCCGACCGCAACCGCCCGATGAGGGAGCAGAGAGCATGACCGACCAGCAGACCGCCACGATCGCCCCGACGTCGACCGAGGAGCTCGACCGCGTCGTCGCGGCCGCCCGGGCGGCGTTCGCCGTCACGGCCGGCTCGACCGCCGTCGACCGGGCCGCATGGCTGGACGCCGTCGCCGACTCCCTCGAGTCGAACCGGGAGGAGCTGGTCGGCCTCGCCGACGAGGAGTCCCACCTCGGACCGGTGCGGTTGAACGGCGAGCTCTCCCGCACGACGGCGCAGCTGCGCAAGTTCGCCGTCGCGGTCGCCGAGGGCTCCGCGCTCGAGGCGACGATCGACCACGCCGACCCGGCCGACACCCCGCCGCGGCCCGACCTGCGGCGCATCCTGCGGCCGCTCGGGCCGGTCGCGGTGTTCAGCGCGTCGAACTTCCCGTTCGCGTTCTCGGTCGCCGGCGGCGACACGGCGTCGGCGCTGGCCGCGGGCTGCCCCGTGATCGTCAAGGGCCACTCGGCGCACCCGCGGCTCTCGGCGCGCACGGCCGAGGTCGTCGCGGGCGCGCTCGCGGCGGCCGGCGCCCCCGCCGGGATCTTCGGCCACGTCGTCGGCCGTGCCGCGGGCACCGCGCTCGTCGTGCACCCGGGCATCCGCGCCGTCGGCTTCACCGGATCCCTGCACGGCGGCCGCGCCCTGTTCGACCTCGCGGTCGGCCGTCCCGACCCCATCCCGTTCTACGGCGAGCTCTCGGCGGTGAACCCCGTGCTCGTCACGCCCGCCGCGGCCGCCGCGCGCGCCGACGAGCTCGCGGCGGGCCTCGCCGCCTCGGCCACCCTCGGCGCCGGACAGTTCTGCACGAACCCGGGCGTCGTCTTCGTGCCCGTCGGCAGCGGCTTCGCCGAGCGCCTCGCCGCCGCCGAGGCGGACCTGCCCGACCAGGCCATGCTCACGGACTCGATCGCGACCGCCTTCGCCGACGGCGTGTCCGCCCTGGCCGCCCACGACGGAGTGCGGCTCGTCGCCGGTCCGAGCGCGCAGGCCGCGGGCCGCGGCGCGCCCGTGGTGCTCGCGACCACCGCCGCCGCGGTCGCCGCCGACCCCGACGCGCTCTACACCGAGTGCTTCGGGCCCTCGACCCTCGTCGTCGAGTACACCGACGTGGACGAAGCGCTCGCGGCCATCGCCCGCGTCGGCGGCAGCCTCACGGCGACCGTGCACGCGGAGGCCTCCGACGACCTCTCGGCGATCGTGCCCGTGCTGAGCGAGATCGCCGGTCGTGTGCTCTTCGGCGGCTGGCCCACGGGCGTCGCCGTGAGCTGGGCGCAGACCCACGCCGGCCCCTGGCCGTCGACGACGAGCATCCACACGTCGGTCGGTCAGAGCGCGATGCGCCGCTTCCTCCGCCCGGTGTCGTTCCAGGACGCGCCCGAGGCCGCGCTGCCTCCGGAGCTGCAGGAGTCCAACCCGCTCGGCATCCCCCGCCGCGTGGACGGGGTGCTGCACGCGGCCGAGTAGTCTCGATCCTCGTGCGCCCCGGCGCGCGGGCAGGAGGGACGACCGATCATGGGCGCTCCCGCGTATCTGCTCGCCGCCACACCGCCGCGTCTCGCGGTGAGCGGTCTCGGCGTCGCTCTGCCGATCCTCGCCGTCGAGTCCGGCGACGGACTCGCCCTCGGCGGCGCGCTCGCCGCCGCGGCGCTCGGCCCGAGCATCCTCGCCGCGCCCGTCGCCGGCGTGCTCATGGACCGCGCCCGGCGCCCCGGCCGCTGGGTGGCGCTCGCGGGCTTCGTGCTCGCCGCGGCCTACGCCCTCGCAGCGTTCCTCGGCCCCGTGCCGTTCTGGGCCGTGTGCGTCGCGCTCGCGATCTCGGGCGCCTTCACGCCGTTCACGATGGGCGGGCTGTCGAGCTTCGCGCCGTCGGTCATCGCCGAGGAGCGCCGCGCGTTCGCGGTCGACGCGCTCGCCTACAACACGGGATCGGTCGTCGGGCCGGCGCTCGTCGCGGCGACGGCCGTCGTCGGATCGGCTCGGCCTGCGCTGCTGCTGCTCGCCGCCCTCGCACTGCTCGGCGTCGGCGGCGCCGCGCTCGCCAAGCTGCGGCCACGGGCGCCGCACGACGAGCGCACCGGGGTCCTCGCGGAGATCCGCGCCGGGCTCGCTCACATCACCCGGCATCGGCCGATCGCGCTCGTCACCGCATCCGGCACGATCAACCAGTTCGGCGCCGGCGCGCTCGCGATCTCGGCCGTCGCCCTCGCGATCGCCCTCGTCGGGGATGCCGCCCGCGGCGCGGTCATCGTCACCGCGTTCGCGATCGGCGGGCTCGTCGGCGCACTGTGGGGCTCGGCCCGCCCGAGCCGTCGCCCGCCCGAGTGGGGCATGGGCGTCGGCTTCGCCGCAACGGGCGCCTTCACACTACTCGCCGCGCTCGACTTCGGCTTCGTGTGGGCGGTGCTCGCGATTGGCGTCTCGGGCCTGTTCACGGCCCCGAGCTCGGCCGCGATGCTCGTGCTGCGCACCCGCCAGTCCCCGCCTGCGCTGCGCGCACAGGTCTTCACCGTCGGCTCGGGGCTGCGCGCGGCCGCGAGCGCCGCAGGCGCCTTCGTCGCCGGCCTCCTCGTCGAGGACGCCGGTTGGGGTGCGGCCGCCATCGTCGTCGCGATGGGCCTCATCTGGATCATCTCGGGCGCGATGCTCGCCTGGTACCCGAAGGATGCCCCGCGCCTCGACACGACGGCCTGAGCCGCCTCACTCGAGGTTGTCGACCGGCGTCCCGGGATCGAGCGGGTCGCCCTCGCTCGCACTCGTCACGTCGTCGCCGTCGGCCGTTCCCGGCGCGCCGGACGCGGACTCCTCGGCGGCCTGCTCCGCCGCGGCGCCGGGGCCGACGGCATCCGGGTCGTCGGGATCGATGTCGGAACGGGGATCGACGTCGTCGAAGGGTTCGGAGGCGCGGTGTCGGTTCATGCGGCGATGCTCCGCCCGGGCGATCGGCGCCGCAACGGGGTTGACAGCGCGCGCCGCCGTCGTCGTCCTCCCGACCGAGCAGCCGGCCCGGGTCGAGGAGGGCCGCGTCGGGCGGGCGGGGGCACGGCCCGCCCGACGCGGTCGGCCGTCGCTCCGTCCGCTCCTCGGGGGGTCGAGCGGACGCTTCCTCCTGAACGACGGCGGGGATGCCCGGGTCAGACCCGGGCGAGTCCTGCGGCCGGAGCCGGCACGGCATCCAATTCGAGGTCGGCGATCAGCACCGGCATCCCGGTCGCGAGCGAGCGGTTGCCCGCGATGCCCACGGCGACGGCCTTGACGCCGTCGGCGTACCCGGCGACGCGGCCGAGCGGCGCATCCTCGCGGACCCGGCGGAACAGGTGGTCGAGCAGGTACGCGTCGCCCCCGCCGTGGCCCCCGATGCCGTGCTCGATGGGCACGACGTCGGCCGGTTCCCAGTGCCGCTGCACGAGGAGGCGCTCGCCGGGGCGGCGCTCGCTCGTCTCGCCGTAGCGGCCGGGGTTCGCCGACGGGTCGAGCACGATCCGGCCGTCCTCGCCCGGGAGCACGGCGCCCCGCTCGACGACCTCGAGCTCGGCGCGGCCGGCGGTGCCGTTCACGGTGACGCGGTAGCCCTCCCACGGGGCGTGGGCGTTGAGGGAGTAGCTGAGCGTCGCGCCGCTGTCGTAGTCGACGAGTGCCGCGAGGTTGTCCTCGATGGTGATGCCCGGGTCGAAGACGTCGCGGTCGCGCACGTAGCCGTCGTGGTGCTCCTGGTCGAGGTAGAGCGCCTTGAGCCGTTCGTCCGCCGCGAGGTCGAGGGCGAACGGGTCGCCGGTCGCGCCGGTGCCGCGCTCGGGCCGGGCGCCGAGGCCGCGGGCGGCGGCGTTCTCAGCGCCGTAGAAGCGCAGGCCGCCGCTCGCGAACACGCGCACGGGCGCGGCGTCGATCCACCAGTTGACGAGGTCGAAATGGTGGGCGGCCTTGTGCACGAACAGGCCGCCGGAGTTGGCCTTGTCGCGGTGCCAGCGGCGGAAGTAGTCCGCGCCGTGGACGGTGTCGAGCGCCCACTCGAAGTGCACGCTCGTGACGGCGCCGATGCGCCCGGACGCGACGACCTCGCGCAGCGCCGAGTTGCGGGGGCTGTAGCGGTAGTTGAACGTCGTG
The DNA here is from genome assembly GCF_009789225.1 of Agromyces seonyuensis. GTDB lineage: Bacteria > Actinomycetota > Actinomycetes > Actinomycetales > Microbacteriaceae > Agromyces > Agromyces seonyuensis. The sequence continues at coordinate 9,019 of NZ_WSTA01000058.1, forward strand.
ATGACCTCGCGGCCCGTCTCGGCGATCGCGGCGCCGATCGCGCGCACGGACTCGGCGTCGATCGTGAGGGGCTTCTCGACGGCGACGTCGGCTCCGGCGTGCAGCGCGCGCACGATGTACTCGGCGTGGGTGAAGTCGGGCGTCGTGATGATCACGCGGTCGATGCGCTCGGCCGCGATGGTCGACTCGAGGTCGGCGACGTCGAAGCGCACGGGCGCCGGATGACCCGCGGCGGCGAGTTCTGCGTCGTAGACGTCGAGCCGGCCGGGGTTCGGGTCGGCCCAGGCGACGAGCTCGGCGTGCTCGGGCACGTGCTCGGCGCCGAGCTGCGTCCCCGCGAGGGCGTTCAGGTACATGCCGGCGCGGCTGCCGGCCCCGATCAGTGCGTAGCGTTCGCGGTCTGCCATGCGTCCTCCTCGACGAGCGAGCGCCGCGGACCGGTTCGGCCGGGCGTCGGGAAAACGTTATCCCAAACCCGCCGGAGGCGCACCACGCATCCGGTCGGATCGCGCCGATCGGCTCCCGCGGCCCTGTCGAGCGCTACGATTCCACCCAGCCGGCCCGGTTCGGGGGCCGCAGCCCGGCCGCCGCGCGGCCGCCACGGGAGGGACCGATGATCGGATCGCGCACGCCCGCGACGCTCCACGACGTCGCACGCGAAGCGGGCGTCTCGCTCGCGACGGCGTCGCGCTCGCTCAACGGCTCGACGCGCAAGGTCAACGAGGAGTATCGGCAGCGCGTCCTCGACGCCGCCGAGCGCCTCGGCTACACCCCGAACCTCCAGGCGCAGGCCGTCGCCCGCGGCACGAGCTCGACCGTCGCCCTCGTCGTCGCCGACATCGCCGACCCCTACTTCTCCTCCATCGCCGCCGGCGTCGTCGCCGAGGCCGATCGCGAGCACCTCATCGTGACGATGACGGCCACCGATCGCGACCCCGACCGCGAGCTCGACATCGTGCGCCAGCTGCGGGCGCAGCGCCCGCGCGTGCTCGTGCTCGCGGGCTCCCGACCCGGCCCGGACGGCGCCGCCTCCCCCGCGCAGCTCGCCCTCGACGCCGAGCTCGACGCCTACGAGCTCTCCGGCGGGCGCGTCGTGCTCGTCGGCGGCGAGGATGCCTCGCGCCGCACCGCCACCCTCGACAACTTCGCCGGCGCCGCCGCCCTCGGCCGCGCCCTCGCGGGCCTCGGTTACCGCCGCTTCGCGGTCGTCACGGGCGACGAGGGGTTGCGCACCGCAGAGGATCGGCTCGCCGGGTTCCGCGCCGGCATCCTCGAGGGCGGCGGCGGGCTCGCCGACACCGACGTGCTGCGCACCCCCTTCACGCGCGACGGCGGCTACGCCGCAGTACGGGATCGGATCGCAGCCGGCCTCGACGGCGTCGAACTGTTCTTCGCGACGAACGACGTCATGGCGGTCGGCGCACTCTCCGCGATCCGGGATGCGGGGCTCGCGCCCGGCGCCGACGTCGCGGTCGCCGGCTTCGACGACATCCCCGTCGCGAGCGACGTCACCCCGCCGCTCACGACGGTGCGCGTGCCGCTCGCCGAACTCGGCCGCCGCGCGCTGCGCCTGGCCCTCGACGAGGATGCCGGCGATGCCGCGACCCCCGTCACCACGGAGGTCGTGCTCCGCGCGAGCACCCCGCCCCGCGGCTGACACCCGCTCGCCGCCGCCCCGCACCCACGCGCACCCCCGCGCCCGCACGCCTCGCGCCCGCACGCCCCGCGCCCCGTCCCCTCCACCGCCCCGCGAAGCATCCATGACCCGCGAGGCATGCAATGCGCCAGGCCCATGGCTCAAGCTGCTCTTGCATCGAACGGTCGCAGATCGTCGCTTCAGCGGACCTCGAAGCGACGGTTTGCGACCGTTCGACGCCTCGGGGTGCCGCAGGCACGCCCCAAGCGGGCGGGCTGGCGGGCGGGTGAGGGGGCGAGGGAGCGGGCGAGGGAGCGGGCAGGGCAGGTCGGGGCGAGCGAGCCGCCGCTCCCATTGAACGGGAGGCCGGTCGGCGCGGTGCGCTTGCGCCGCCGCGGGCGCCGTGGCACACTCCGGTAAACGCTTTCCCAGCCGTGATCCCACCGGCGGGGCGATTCGAAGAGGAGTCACCATGTCGACCCAGACCATCGGCATCATCATGAACGGCGTCTCCGGACGCATGGGCTACCGCCAGCACCTCGTGCGCTCGATCCTCGCGATCCGCGAGCAGGGCGGCGTGCTGCTCGCCGACGGCGAGACGCGCGTGCAGGTCGAGCCGATCCTGGTCGGCCGCAGCGAGAAGAAGCTCGCCGACCTCGCCGCCAAGCACGGCATCGAGCACTGGACGACCGACCTGGCATCCGCCCTCGCCGACGACCGCTGGCAGATCTACGCCGACTTCCTCGTGACGAAGGCCCGCGCGAGCGCGATCAAGCAGGCCATCGCCGCCGGCAAGGCGATCTACACCGAGAAGCCGACCGCCGAGAGCTTCGAGGAGGCGCTGGAGCTCGCCCGTCTCGCCGACGACGCCGGCATCAAGAACGGCGTCGTGCACGACAAGCTCTACCTCCCGGGCCTGCAGAAGCTCCGCCGTCTCATCGACTCCGGCTTCTTCGGGCGCATCCTCTCGGTGCGCGGCGAGTTCGGCTACTGGGTCTTCGAGGGCGACTGGCAGGAGGCCCAGCGCCCGAGCTGGAACTACCGCGCCGAGGACGGCGGCGGCATCATCAGCGATATGTTCCCCCACTGGAACTACGTGCTCGAGAACCTCTTCGGCCGTGTCGAGTCGGTCTACGCGCAGGCCACGACCGAGATCCCCGTGCGCGTCGACGAGCGCGGCGAGCCCTACGAGGCGACCGCCGAGGATGCCGCGTACGCGATCTTCCAGCTCGAGGGCGGCATCACGGCGCAGCTCAACTCGAGCTGGACCACCCGCGTCAACCGCGACGAGCTCGTCGAGTTCCAGGTCGACGGCACCCACGGCTCGGCCGTCGTCGGCCTCTTCGGCTGCAAGATCCAGCCGCGCAACGCGACGCCGAAGCCCGTCTGGAACCCCGACCTCGCCGACGCCCACGACTACGACGGCGACTGGATCGAGAGCCCCGGCAACCGCGAGTTCGAGAACGGCTTCAAGACGCAGTGGGAGGGCTTCATCCGCCACGTCGTCGAGGACGCCCCGAACGAGTTCGACTTCCTCGCGGGCGCCCGCGGCGTGCTGCTCGCCGAGGCGGGCCTGCGCTCCTCGGCCGAGGGCCGCCGCATCGAGCTGCCCGAGGTCACCCTCGACGGCATCTCGGTCGAGGCCGGCCTCGCCGCCGCAGCGGCCGCCGAGCCGGTCGCCGCGCCCGTCGCCGACGAGGTGCGCTGACCATGTCGGAGCTCCTGCTGCTCGGCGAGGACGGCGTGCTGACCCGCGCCGGCCTCGCCGAGGCATCCGCTTTCGCGAAGCCGACCGGCCCGCTTCGCTCGCGCGTCGCCTACGCCGCCGCCCACGTGGTGCCGAAGGCCCACGCCGACAACACGCCGGGCCGCCCGGCCGACATCGACTGGGACGCGACGCTCGACTTCCGCCGCCACGTCTACTCGTGGGGACTCGGCGTCGCCGATGCGATGGACACCGCCCAGCGCAACATGGGCCTCGACCCGGCCGCCGTGCGCGAGCTCGTCACGCGCACCGCCGAGACGGCGCGCGAGGCCGGCGGTTCGGTCGTCGTCGGCGTCAACACCGACCACCTCGAGCACGAGGATGCCTCGCTCGCCGAGATCGTCGACGCCTACAAGTCGCAGCTCGCCCACGCCGAAGATGCGGGTGCCGGCGTCGTGCTCATGGCGAGCCGCCACCTCGCCCGGGCGGCGCGCGCGACCGAGGACCCGGCCGCCGCCTACCGCCGCGTCTACGGCGAGGTGCTCGCCGCGGCCGGCGCGCCCGTCGTGCTGCACTGGCTCGGCACGGCGTTCGACCCGCAGCTCGCGGGCTACTTCGGCTCCGACGACTGGTCGGCCGCGGCCGACACGCTCGTGGCGATCATCGAGGATGCCCCCGAGCGGGTCTCCGGCGTCAAGATGAGCCTTCTCGACGCCGACGCCGAGATCTCGGTGCGCCGCCGGCTGCCGGCATCGGCGCGCATGTTCACGGGCGACGACTTCCACTACGTCGGGCTCATCGAGGGCGACGGAGTCGGGCATTCGGATGCCCTGCTCGGCGCCTTCGCGGCCCTCGCGCCGAACGCGTCGGCGGCGATCCAGGCGCTCGACGCGGGCGACCTCGACGCGTACCGGCGCATCCTCGGCCCGACCGAGGCGCTCTCGCAGCAGGTGTTCGCGGCGCCGACGTACTACTACAAGACGGGCGTCGCGTTCCTGGCCTGGCTCAACGGCCACCAGGGCGCGTTCCAGATGGTCGGCGGGCTGCACGCTGCGCGCAGCCTCCCGCACCTCTCGCGCATCGTCGAACTGGCGAACGCCACCGGCGCGCTCGAGCGACCCGAACTCGCGGCCGAGCGCTGGAACGGGCTGCTCGCCCTCAACGGGCTGCACGGCTCGGATGCCCGTGCCGCCGCCTCCGCCGCCGACCTGATCGGAGCCCGCGCATGACGCACCCGCGCCTGTCCATGAACCACGCCACGATCAAGCACGCCGACTTCGACGCGGCGCTCGCCGCGGTGACGGCCGCCGGCTACGAGTCGTACGGCACCTGGCGCGAGCCCGTGCAGGCGATCGGCCTCGCCGAGGCTGCGAAGCGGTTCGCCGACAGCGGCCTGCGGCTCTCGACGCACTGCCGCGGCGGGTTCGTCACGATGCCCGAGGGCGAGGCCCGTCGCGCGGCGATCGCCGACAACCTCCGCGGCATCGAGGAGACGGCGACGCTCGCCGCGGCCGGCGCACCGGGCTCCCGCGCGGTGTTCGTGCTCGTCGCGGGCGGCATCCCCGCCGGTGAGACGGGCATCGCGGATGCCCGCGCCCGCTTCGCGGACGCCCTCGCCGAACTCGCCCCCGAGGCCGAGGCCGCCGGGGTGACGCTCGCGATCGAACCGCTGCACCCGATGTACGCGAGCGACCGCGCCGTCGTCTCGACGCTCGGGCAGGCGCTCGACCTCGCCGCGCCGTTCGACCCGGCCGTCGTCGGCGTGACCCTCGACACGTTCCACGTGTGGTGGGATCCCGAGGTGCTGCCGCTCGTCGCCCGCGCCGGCGCCGAGGGTCGCATCGCGACCTACCAGGTGTGCGACTGGAAGACGCCGCTGCCCGCCGACGTGCTGCTCGGCCGGCACTACCCGGGCGAGGGCGTCATCGACTTCGCGTCCATCACGGCCGCCGTCGAGCGATGCGGTTACGACGGCGACGTCGAGGTCGAGATCTTCAACGAGGACGTCTGGTCGAGCCCGTGGGATGAGGTGGCGGCCCGCACCGCGACCGCGTTCGACGCGGCCGTCGCGCCGTACCTGACCGCGACGGCGATTCCGACGCTGGTCGAGTAGCGGCCCGCTGGTCGAGTAGCGAAGCGTATCGAGACCCGCGCTGCAGCGTGCGGGTCTCGATACGCTCGCTGCGCTCGCTACTCGACCAACGGGGACAGCCACCGCTGGTCGAGTAGCGCGAAGCGCGTATCGAGACCTCTCATCTCCGCCCGGTCTCGAGACGCTCGCTGCGCTCGCTACTCGACCAACGAGGACAGCCACCGCTGGTCGAGTAGCGCGAAGCGCGTATCGAGACCTCTCATCTCCGTCCGATCTCGATACGCGTTCGCTACTCGACCGACGGCGTCACGGCTGCAGCCGGATGAGGGCGCAGTCGTCGATCCAGGGGCGGCCGAGCATCCGGTCGACGAGCCAGGCGCGGCTGAACGCACCGCGCGTGATCGCCGGGCCGAGGTGGTTGAGGGCGGTGCCGCCCGAGCTCGCGAGCTGGATCACGGGGTCGTAGTCGACGTCGACCCCTGCCCTGCACCAGTCGACCGCGAGCTGACGCGCCTGGCCGTGGGCGACGATGTCGTCCTTGGTGCCCGTGACGATCTGGACCGGGATCGCCGGGGTGAGCCGGCCGATCTTCTGGGCGTCGACGGCGGCCTTCGCGGCGGGCACCCGCTGGGCGAGGTCGTGCAGGGACTGGCCGCTCGTCGTCCACGAGCTCGTCCTGGTGAACGCCGTGCCGGAGCGCAGGATCAGGTCGCCGATGCACTGCGTCGAGAGCGAGGCGAGGGTCGCCTGCCCTTGCGGAGTGATCTCGGCGGCGAGCGCGGCCTGCATCTCGGGCTCGTACTGGGAGAGCCCGTTGAGCGCGAACCCGATGACGCCCATGATCGCCGTGCCGTCGGCCGACTTCATGACCTCCATCAGGTCGGCGGGCGGGGCGCCCGCGTGCGCTGCCTTGAGGCTGAGCTCGGGCGCGTAGGTCGGGGCGAGCTCGGCGGCCGAGGCGGTCGCACCGCCGCCCTGCGAGTACCCGTAGAGCCCGATGGGCGAGGCATCCGTGACGCTCGCACCCGGCACCTGCTTCGCAGCGCGCGCCGCGTCGAGCACGGCGTGGCCGGAGTCGAGCCGCACGACGTAGGAGTGCACGCGGTCGCTCATCCCGAGCCCGATGTAGTCGGTGACGACGACGGCGATGCCGCGGGCGAGGAAGGCGTAGATCTGCGGGATCTCGTAGCCGATCGCGATCGACTCCGAGTCGAACACGAGGCCCTGCTGGAGGGTCTGCGACGGCGCGCAGCCGTCGCCCTGGCCCTGGGTGCCCGCGGCGAACGAGACGAGAGGGCGGGGTCCGCCCTCGCGCCAGGACCCGCTGGGCTCGAGGTACGTCCCGGTGACGGCGACGGCGTTGCCGTCGGCGTCGGTCGATTCGTACATGATCTGCGTCGCGGTGGCCGGCAGCGGCGCGGTGCTCGCTCCGGTCTTGACCTGGACCGCGAGCTTCATCGGCGCCGTCTTGACGAGCGCGCCGTTCGCCCCCGGCAGGTCGGCCGGCGGATCGTAGAACGAGCCGGCGGCCTGGGCCGGCGCGGCGACGGCGAGACCGGCGACGAGTGCGGTGAGCGCACCGAGCACGGCGATTCGGACAGTACGGCGCATGAGTCCTCCATTGGGCTGAACGCGTTGGGCACTGCTGCTCCGCCACCACGATGTGACGGGCCGTGGGCGAATCTGCCGGTCCGGGCCGAGATCGACGGCGATTTGCACGATGTCGACAAACGAAGCCGAGGAGAACTCCGCTTCACTTGTGCCGTCTTCGACAGCTGACGGAAACTTCCCCGGACTTCTGCCGACGCCCTCCTGCCGGCCGCACGCCGCCGGCGACCGACGGGTCGCCCGATAGCCTCGGAGCATGACCTCGCACGCTCCCGCCGACCCCGTCTCCACCGCGACCCTCGCCGCGAAGGGGCTGCGCTACGAGCTCGTCGACACCGCCGACCGCGCTGCCCACGGACGCTGGATCGATGCCGACCTGCGCGGGTTCCACCGGGCCCGCCCGGAGGAGGCGAAGCGCGAGGCGCTGCTCGATGCGCACGGTGCCGACCGCACGATCGGCGTCTACGACGACACGATCATCGACCCTGCGACGCCGATCGCGACCGTGTCGGGGTGGACGAGCGAGTTGACGATGTCCCCCGACCGCACGCTGCCGGCGTGGGCGATCTCCTCCGTGACCGTCTCCCCCACGCACCGCCGCCGGGGCGTCGCGCGCGCCATGCTCGAGGGCGAGCTCCGTGCGGCGCACGCCGCCGGGTTCCCGCTCGCGATGCTCACCGTCACCGAGGCGACGATCTACGGCCGGTACGGATTCGCGCCCGCCGCGCAGGCCTCGACGATCACCGTCGACCGCGCGGCGGCGCGTTGGAACGGCCCGGAGGCGCCCGGGCGCATCCACTTCGTCGAGCCGGGCGACGCCGACGCGACCCTCCGCGACGTCACCACCCGGGCGACCCGCCGGACGCCGGGCGAAGCCGCCCGCGCCGAGGCCGACCACCGGCACCTCTTCGGCCGCATCGAACCCGCGGGCGAGGAGGCGCGGGCGACCCGCGTCGCCCGCTACGACGATGCGCAGGGCCGGCCCCGCGGCTTCGTCGTCTACCGGGTCGTGCGCACGCCGCCGAAGCGCGGCAGCGTCGAGGTCGACCGATTCGTCGCCGTCGACGACGAGTCCGAGCGGGCGCTCTGGCGCTTCCTCGTCGAGCAGGACTTCGTGGAGCGGATCGTCGTGCCGCTGCGCTCGATCGACGACCCGCTGCCGTGGCTGCTCGCCGACCCGCGCGCCGTCTCGTTCGCTTCCCACGTCGACCATCTGTGGGTGCGCGTGCTCGACGCCCCGCGTGCCCTGTCGTCCCGCCGCTACTCGGCCGCGGGCGCCCTGGTGCTCGACGTCGAGGACCCGGCGGGCTTCGTCGACGGAGCGGTCCGGCTCGAGACGGATGCGACCGGCGACGCGACCGTCGAACGGCTCGGCGATGCGATGGTCATCGGCGACGCACCGCGTCTCGTGCTCGGCGCACCGGAGCTCGCGAGCATCCTGCTCGGCGGCGTGCGCGCGTCGGTGCTCGCGGCAGCCGGTCGCATCGACGGATCGCCCGAGGCGCTCGCCCTCGCCGACCGGATGTTCGCGGCCGAGCGCACGCCCCTGCTTTCGTTCTGGTTCTAGGCGGCCCGGGGTCCGCCGCGGCGGACCCCGGCTCCGCCGACGCCTACTCCTGCTCCTGCCGGGGGAAGACGACCTTCTCGACGACGATGATGAGCGAGGCGGCGACCGGGATCGCGACCAGGGCGCCGAGGACGCCGCCGAGCGCCGCGCCGGCGACGGCCGCGACCACGACGAGCGCGCCGGGCACCGCAACGGCCCGCGTCATGATGCGCGGGCTGATGAAGTACGCCTCGACCTGCATGTAGACGAGGTAGTAGATCGCCGAGACGAGCGCCGTGAGCGGCGAGGCCGCGAGGCAGACGAGCGAGATGATGATCGCGCCCGTCAGGGTGCCGACGAGCGGCACGAGCGAGGCGAGGAACGCGATGAAGGCGAGCAGGATCGGTGCGGGCGCCCCGATGATCGAGAGGAAGATGAGGCTCAGCACGCCGTTGACGGCGCCGAGCGAGGCCTGCCCGATGACGTAGCGGCCGACCGATCCCGTGACTTCCCCGGTGACCTCGTTGAACTTGGGACGCGAGGTGCGCGGCACGAAGCGGGCGGCGTAGTGCAGGAACGAGCCCAGCGAGGCGAGGAAGTACAGCGAGAGGATCAGCACGATGATCGCGCCGGTCACGCCGCCCGCGATGCCCGCGCCGACGGCCAGGACGCCGCCGCCGAGGCTCGCGATGTTCGCCGGATCCGTGACCCACGCGACGATCTGGTCGACGGCCGCGTCGCCGTCGAAGCCGACCTGTTCGCCGACGCCGAGGAGCCACACCACGAAGTCGCTGTGCTCCACGTTGGAGACGATCGTGCGCCAGTTGTTGACGAGGTAGGTGATCTGCTCGACGAGGATCGGCGCGATCGTCGCGACGAGGATGCCGATGACGACGAGGATCGCCCCGAAGACGGTGAGGATGCCCGCCCAGCGCGGCATGCCGAACTTCGACTGCAGTTTCGAGACGATCGGATCGAGGCCGAGCGCGATGAAGAGCGCGAAGACGACGTAGAGGATGACCGTGCCGAGCTGGCTGACGATGCCGCCGAGCACGAGGGCGAGCAGCACGCCGATCGTGCCGATGAAGCCGATGCGGAAGGCGTGCACCCGCACCTCGGGCTGACGGCCCGGCTGGTCGTCGGGCCCGGCGGCGACGGTGACGGCGGGCTGCGGACGGGGCGGCCCGGCGGTGCGGCGCCCGGCTCGACGGCGGAGGGGACTCATGCCGCAACGCTAGACCCGAGGGCCGAGCCTCCGATACCGCCGCGCCCCGAACCGGCCGCCGGGAACGCGAACGCCCCCGCGCTCTCGCGCAGGGGCGTCCGGCACCGCGGTCGCGGCTCGGTCGTGCTCGAAGCAGCTCAGGCGTGCTCGAAGGTGAGGCACTCGGCCTCGGCGCCGCCGATGCGCACGGACGCGGCGCCGCACTCGAGGTGGTCGTTGTGCAGGCAGTCGCTGCGCTGGCAGGCGCCGACGTGGGTGAGCACCTTGTCGAGGCCGCCCTTGACGGTGAGCGGGATGAACGTCGCGCACGTCGCGTCGGCGCCCGTGCCGCCGACCGTGACGGCGGCGGCGTGGCAGTGCGAGTGGTCGTTGTACGAACAGCCGGCGACCGAGCATTCGGCGACGGCGGGCAGTTCGGCGAGGTCGGTCATGGCGGGCTCCCGATGGCTCCGGGGCGACCCGCGTGGCCGCCCGATCCCCTCACGGTACGCCCGCACCCCGGCGGTAAGGGAAGCCTGACGCGCGGAAAACTCCCAGATCATCCAGGATTTCCGAGTTAGGCGAGCCTCACCTTTCCGTCACGCCCGCACCGATCGCGGCCGCCCCCGGGGAAGCAGGGCCCGCATCCACGACGACGAGTTCGACGCCGCCCGCTGCAGCCGGCTCCGCGAGGAGCGGGAGCGCCCGGCCATCCGTGACGACGGCGTCGAACTCGGCGAGCGCGCCGATCGTGCCGAGCCGCCGGATGCCCGCCTTCGACCCGTCGACGACGAGGATGCGCCGCACGGCGGCACCGAGCATGGCGCGCTTGACCTCGGCTTCGGGGAGGTTGAGGTTCGTCACGAGGCCGTCGCCGTCGACGCCGTTGCAACCGAGGATCGCGACGTCGGCGTTGAGCCCGGCGAGCAGCGTCGTGCCGAGCGGGTTGACGAGCGAGTGCTGGAGGGGGCGGAGCGTGCCCCCGGTGACGACGACCGTGAAGCGCGGGATCGCGGCTTCGAGTTCGAGGGCGATCGACAGACCGTTCGTGATGACGGTGACGCCGACGAGGTCGGTGCGGGCGACGAGGGCTCGGGCGACGGCGAGCGCGGTCGAGCCGACGTCGAGCAGCACCGACTCCCCCGGGCGGATGCGCGCGGCCGCGGCGACGCCGATCGCGCGCTTGATCGCGGCATCGCGCTCCCCGGTCTGCTCGAGCGAGGTCTCGCCGCCGAGCGAGCCGGTCGCGGTGGCACCGCCGTGGACGCGGCGGACGAGGCCCGCGGCGTCGAGCGCGGCGAGGTCCGCACGGACGGTGACCTCGCTCACGCCGAGTTCGAGGGCGGCGTCGGCGACGCGGAGGAACCCCGCGCTGCGCACCGCGGCGACGAGGGCCGTGCGGCGGCCCTCGGGCGGGAGCACGGCGGCGCGGTCATCCACGGACGCTTCGAATCTCGTCGAAAACGAACGGCTGCATTTCGATATCGTAAGCCCATGCCCATCGACTCCGCCACGGCACGCATCGTGCAGCGTCCCACCACGCTCGCCGACGGCCGCGACCTCATCTACTTCGACGACGCCGACACGACCCTCGGGCCCGAGCGCGCCGTCGACGAGCGCGAGCTCGACCCCCGGCCGGCCACCGCGACGATGCGGCAGGACGTCCTGACGGGCGACTGGATCTCGGTCGCCGCATCGCGCCAGAACCGGGTCATGCTCCCGCCGGCCGAGGCCGACCCGCTCGCGCCCCAGACCCCGACGAACCCGAGCGAGATCCCCTCGCGCTACGACGTCGCCGTCTTCGAGAACAAGTCCCCCTCCTTCGGCCCGGGCCTGCCGGGGCTCGAGGCGGAACGCCCGCTCGCGGCCCCCGCCCCCGCAGGACTCGCGGACCTCGCCGACCTCGGCTTCGAGCGCACGCGCGCGAGCGTCGGCCGGTGCGAGGTCGTGTGCTTCAGCCCCGAGCACACCGGGTCGCTCGGCGGCCAGTCCGTCAGCCGCGTGCGCACCGTGATCGAGGCGTGGGCCTCGCGCACCGAGGCGCTCTCCGCGCTGCCGGGCGTGCAGCAGGTCTTCCCCTTCGAGAACCGCGGCGAGGCCATCGGCGTCACCCTTCACCACCCGCACGGCCAGATCTACGCCTACCCGTACGTCACGCCCGTGACGAAGCGACTCCTCGCGAGCACCGATCGACTCGGCCCGGGCCTGTTCGCCGACATCCTCGCCCGCGAGCTCGCCGGCCCGCGCGTCGTGCTCGAGGGCGAGCACTGGGCGGCCTTCGTGCCGTTCGCCGCCCGCTGGCCCCTCGAGGTGCACCTGCTCCCCAAGCGCCACGTGCCCGACTTCGCCGCGACGAGCGGGGCCGAGCGCGACGAGCTCGCCGTGCTGTACCGCACGCTCCTCCGCGGCGTCGACCGCCTCTACGACACCCCGACGCCCTACATCGCCGCCTGGCACCAGGCGCCGGTGCACGTCGGCCGCGACGCGCTCCGTCTCCACCTCCAGCTCACGAGCCCGCGCCGCGCCGCCGACAAGCTGAAGTTCCTCGCGGGCAGCGAGGCCGCGATGGGAGCATGGATCGCCGACGTGCCGCCCGAGGCCGCCGCTGAGCGCCTCCGCCTCGCCATCGCCCGGGTCGAGGCCGAGGCATGACCGCGAACATCACGACCCCCGAGGAGCGCCCGAGCATGACCGTCACCGACCAGGGCACCGCCGCCCGTTTCGCCGATCTCACCGGCCGCGAGCCCGCCGGCGTCTGGAGCGCCCCCGGGCGGGTGAACCTCATCGGCGAGCACACCGACTACAACGCCGGTTTCGTACTGCCCTTCGCGATCGACCGACGCGTCGCCGCGGCCGCGGGCTTCCGCGACGACCGCGTGCTGCGCGTGGCGACCGAGCTCGACGGGCAGACCCTCTCCGCCGAGGCTTCCATCGACGACCTGCTCGCCGACGGCGGCGAGGCCGCGCTCGAGGGCTGGTCGGCGTACCCGCTCGGCGTCGCCTGGTCGCTGCTCGCCGTGGCGGCGGAACGCGGCGCGGAGTTCGTCGCGGGGCTCCGCGGCATCGACCTCGTGCTCGCCACCGAGGTGCCGGTCGGCGCCGGCCTGTCCTCGTCGGCCGCAGTCGAGGCGTCCACTGCCGTGGCCCTCGACGAGCTGTGGGGCCTCGCCCTCGGCCGCGAGCTGCTCGCGCGCGTCTGCCAGCGCGCCGAGAACGTCGCCGTCGGCGCCCCGACCGGCATCATGGACCAGTTCGCCTCCCTGTTCGGCGCGGCCGATGCCGCCGTGTTCCTCGACTGCCGCTCGCTCGACGCCGCCGTCGTGCCGCTCGGCCTCGCCGAGCACGGCCTCGAGGTGCTCGTCGTCGACACGCGGGTGGCGCACCGGCACGCCGACGGCGGGTACCGCTCGCGTCGCGAGGCGTGCGAGGCGGGGGCCGCGGCGATGGGCGTCGACACGCTCCGCGACCTCGACGTCGAGGACCTCGAGCGCGCCGCCGAGGTGCTCGACCCGGTCGTGTTCCGTCGGGTGCGCCACGTCGTCACCGAGAACCGCCGCGTGCTCGACACCGTGCGCACGCTCCGCGAGCAGGGCGCCCCGGCGATCGGGCCGCTCCTGGACGCCTCGCACGTCAGCATGCGCGACGACTTCGAGATCTCGGTGCCCGAGCTCGACCTCGCCGTCGAGACGGCGCAGGCGAGCGGCGCGCTCGGCGCGCGGATGACCGGCGGCGGCTTCGGCGGCTCGGCCATCGCCCTCGTGGCCGCGGACCTCGTGCCCGCGATCTCGGCCGCGGTGCTCGCCGCGTTCGCCGAGGCCGGCTACGCCGAGCCGAAGGTCTTCACGGTGCACCCGGCGGACGGCGCCGGCCGGCTCGTCTGACGCGCGAGCGGCATCCTTCCCGGACACGCCCGGGCGACCTCATCTGCAGGCCGCCCGGGCGTCGTCGCGGGTAGAATGTTCCGTCTTGTCGCACGAGGGGGACGCATCATCAGCACGACCGGCAGCACGTCAGCCACCACACCGATCGCCCAGGAGCAGGCGGCGCTCGAGCGCATCCGCGTCGCCGTTCACTCGCTCGTCGAGCGCGAGACGTCGCAGCTCGCGACGGCGCTCGCCTCCAACGGCGAGGGCCTCAACCTGACCGAGCGCGACGCGCTCGTCGCCCATCACGAGCAGCGCCTCCAGGGCCTGCGCACCGCCCAGTACGGGCTGCTCTTCGGCGGCGTCGAGACCGACGAGGGCGAGCGCTTCCGCATCGGCCGCATCGGCCTGACCGACCCCGAAGACGGCTCGCGCCTCCTCGTCGACTGGCGCGCCCCCGTCGCCCGCCCCTTCTACACGGCGACGCCGCTGCACCGCGAGGGGCTGAAGGTGCGCCGTCGCGTCACCTCGACGGACCGCACGGTCACGGCGGTCTACGACGAGCCGCTCCGCCTCGAGGAGCTCGAGGACGACCAGTCCGCGGGCGACGCGGCCCTGATGGCCGCGCTCGACCGCCCGCGCTCGCAGCACATGGGCGACATCGTCGGCACCATCCAGCGCGAGCAGGACGCGATCATCCGCGGCCCGCTGCAGGGCACGCTCGTCGTGCAGGGCGGCCCCGGCACCGGCAAGACCGCGGTCGCGCTGCACCGCGCCGCCTACCTCCTCTACGAGCACCGCAACAAGCTCGCGAAGTCGGTGGTGCTCATCGTGGGGCCGAACAACCGCTTCCTCGACTACATCTCGCAGGTGCTCCCCTCGCTCGGCGAGGACTCGGCCGTGCTCGTCACACCGGGCACCCTCGTGCCGGGCGTCGTCGCGAACGCGCAGGACACCGCCCCGGCGGCGGCCTTCAAGGGCGCGCTCTCGATCGCCGCGGCGCTCAAGCAGGCCGTGCGCGCGTACGAGGTGCCCTCCGAGGGCGCCCGGATGCTCCGCCCCGCCGGTCTGAAGCCCATGCGGCTCGACGGGCAGCTGCTGCGCCGCGTCCGCACGCGCGGCCGCTCGGGCGGCGTCGCGCACAACAAGGCGCGCCCGCAGTTCGAGAAGGCGCTGCTGACCGAGATCCTCCGGCTCGAGGACGCCGAGCACGGCGAGTCGAGCATGGAGGACTGGGAGCGCCGAGCCGACTGGGCCGAGGACCCCGCGGTGCAGGAGCTCTTCGACGAGCTCTGGCCGCTGCTCGACCCGGCCGACGTCGTCCGCGACCTGTTCGCCGACCCGAAGCGCTTCGACGCCGTATTCCCCCGGGTCGAGCCGGGGCTGCGCGCCGCCCTCCTGCGTTCGCGGGAGGCCGAGCTCACGACGGCCGACGTGCCGCTCGTCGACGAGGTCGCCGAGCTCCTCGGCGAGGACCCCCGGCCCGGCGCGGCGCGCGCCGCGCGCGAGCGCATGGAGGAGGCGGTGCAGCTCGAGTACGCCGCCGGCGTCATCGACCGCGTCGCCAACACGACCATGGAGTCGCCCGACGTGCCGGTGAGCATCGTGACGGCGCAGGAGCTCGCCGCCCGCCAGGTCGCGGGTGACGACCGCACCCCCGCCGAACGAGCGATGTCGGACCGCGAGTGGGTCTACGGCCACATCATCGTCGACGAGGCGCAGGAGATCAGCCCGATGCTGCTGCGCGCCCTCATCCGCCGCTGCCCGACGCGCTCGATGACCCTCGTCGGCGACGCGAACCAGTACACGGCGACGGAAGCCCCGTTCACCTGGGCGGGCCTGCTCGACCCGCAGGTGCCGCGCTGGTCGCGCACCGACCTCACCGTGAACTACCGCACGCCCGGGCGCATCATGAGCCTCGCGACCGACGTGCTGCGCCGCGTCGACCCCGCTGCGCCGGAGCCCTCGTCGGCCCGCGAGGGCGACCACGAGCCCGTCGTCGTGCGCACCGCGGCCGACAAGCTCGGCACCGCGACGCTGCAGGCGGCGCGCGAGGCGCTGGATGCCGCGACCGGCACCGTGGGCGTCATCGCGCCGCGCGCGGCGATCTGGGCGCTCGCGCCGCTGCGCGCCGAGACGGCCGCG
>NZ_WSTA01000059.1 GCF_009789225.1 Agromyces seonyuensis
CGGGGGACGCGGCGCGGCGGCCGCTCTCGGGGGCGGCGGCAGGCGCAGGCGGCGACGCCGGCGCGCTCGGACGCGACGCGGGAACCGCGTCGGAGAACCAGTCGAGCTCCTCGCCGCGGCGGGGACGCCGCGGCGCGGCATCCGGTGCGCGCACGGGCGGCTCGACGCTCATCGGGGGGCGCGTGGACATCGGTCCCGACGGCGTGCCTGCGGCGCCGTCGGCGGCGTCGCCTCCCAACCGGCCGAGCAGCCAGTCGGTGCCGTCGACCTCATCGTCGCCCCAGCCCATCAGGCCAGCCCCAGGTCTTCCAGGCCGATCGCGGCGAGGTACTGCACGCCTTCGGCCTCGATGATCTCGCGGGCGCCCGTCGCCCGGTCGACCACGACGGCGACGGCGACGACCTCGGCGCCGACCTTGCGGACGGCTTCGATGGCCTTGAGCGGCGACCCGCCGGTGGTCGAAGTGTCTTCCACGACGATGACGCGCTTGCCCGCGAGATCGGGGCCCTCGACCTGTCGGCCGCGGCCGTGGTCCTTGGGCTCCTTGCGCACGACGAAGGCGTCGTACGCGAGGCCGCGGGCGGCCCCCTGGTGCAGGATCGCGCTCGCGATGGGGTCGGCGCCCATCGTGAGACCGCCGACGGCGACGACGTCGGGGATGTCCGCGATGAGGTCGAGCATGACCTGTCCGATGAGCGGCGCGACCTCGTGGTCGAGGCTCACCTTGCGGAGGTCGACGTAGTAGGAGGCCTGCTTGCCGCTGGCGAGCGTGAAGTCGCCGTGGAACACGGCGCGCGCCGAAATGGCGTCGATGAGGTGCTGTCGGGTCTCAGTCACGACTGACACTCTACGTGCCGGGTTCCCCCTCGCCACTGGTCGATTTCCCAGGGACGGGACGATCAGCGTCCTCGGCCGCGCTCTGTTGCTCGTCCCGTCGCGTGTGATCGTGTGGATGCTCGGGCGGGCGGTTCCACGGGAAGACGTGCATCAACCGGGTGACGAGTCCCGGGTCCTCGCGGACGGAGGGCGTCGCAGGTTCGTCGATGTGGAAGATCTCCTCGGCGCCCTGATGGCCGAGGCGGTAGAGGGCGGTGCCGATGAGCACGCCGAGCGCGATCGAGATGATCGAGAGGAACGCGGCGGCGAAGTCATCCAGCCCCGCTTGGGCGCCGACGGCTTCGGTGAAGCCGACGAGGCCCGTGGCCCCCGGCACGAGCAGCCAGAACGCGGGGAGGAAGGTCAGCTGGGTCGGCGCCCCGCGCTTGAGCCCCCCGATCCAGAGGACGACCGGCGTCATGGCGAGGGCCCCGACGAACCCGGAGATCGTCGCCCCGCCGACCGCGGCGCCGATGAGCTGGGCGAGGTAGGCGACGACGAGCACGAGGAAGACCCACGGGAAGGTGCGGCCGGGCGCGGAGAAGTGGAGGTAGTTGCCGACCGCGAACAGCACGAGGCCGAGGACGCCGGCCCACCAGCCGAGCCGCGAGTCCACGCCGGTCGAGACGTACTCGTACTGGTCGACGCCGAGGAGCGATCCCGCGACGACGATGCCGAAGGTGAGCAGGGCGAGCTGCACGAGCCCTTTGACGAGACGCGAGGCGCCGGCGACCGTCTGCCCTGTCGCGAGTTCCATCGTCCCGGTCGTCAGCGCCCCGCCGGGCAGGAAGGTGCACAGCGGGGCGATGAGCACGAGCACGGGATCGCCGACGTCCAGCACGGTCGCGAGGGGGAACACGACGAGCGCGCTGCCGAATGCGACGACGATCGGGAGGATGAGCCCGAGGGTGGACGACGGGATGAGCTTGACGAGGCCGATGACCGCGCCGAGGGCGAACGCGATGACCGCGCCCCACCAGTTCGGCACGAGCAGGAGCGCGAGCCCCGTGGTGAGGAGCGCGTGGCCGAAGGTGCGCGTGAACCAGCCCCAGCGCGGTTTCATGGCGCCGATGTCGTTGAGGGTGCGGATGCCCGCGACGGGCTCGATCTTCCCGCGCTCCGCGACGGCGATGAGCCGGTAGAGGGCGGCGATCTGGTCGAAGCGGAAGGCGACGTTCACCGCGGTCCGGAGTCCGACGCGACCGGCGTCGCCCTCGCCCGTCTGCACCATGACGGCGGTCGGCAGCACGAAGAACTCGAGCTCGCGGGCCCCGTAGGCCGTGGCGACGCGCTGGAGGGTCTCGCTCGTGCGGTCCACGGAGGACTCGGAGGCGTTCATGCCCTCGCCGAGGCCGAGGAGGAAGCGGCGCAGCGCGGCTGCGTCGTACTCGTCGGCCTGCGTCTCGTCGGTCATCCGTCCCGGTCCCCCAACCGTCGGCGTTCAGGGGGAGGCTACACCCGGCCCGCTCGTCGGCGGCGGACGGTCAGGATGCCCGTGCACGCGCCATCCCGCCCGATTCGAGGGGCGGTGGGAACGAAGAAGGGCCGCGTCTCGCGATGTGTCCCCCATCGCGAGAAGCGGCCCTCGGCCCCGAGGCCCGAACCTCGAGGAATCGGGTCAGACGACCCGTGCGTACCGGCGCTCCGGAACGCGACGGTAGCCGTCGCGGGAGACCATCACGAGGGTGCCGACGATCGCGACGGCGGACACAACGCCGAGGAGAACTGCGAGCACGACCATGATGGTTCCTTTCCAGAGTCTGTGTTGTTCCGATGTTGCAAATATCGAGCGGCCGGCGCTTCCCTCCGGTGTCCCGTCCTTCAGGTGGCCTGCGCCGTTCGATGTGTCTATTGTGCAGCGAAAAACAGTGCAGCACAATCTAACGGAACTGTACTGATCATTTAGCATTGCTACATGGACATTCGACGCCTCGACCTGCTCCGCGAACTCGCCGAACGCGGCAGCGTGACCGCCGTCGCCGATGCGACCGGCGTCACCCCCTCCGCCGTGTCCCAGCAGCTCAAAGTCCTCGAACGGGAGGCGGGCGTCCCCCTCACCGAGCGCAGCGGCCGCGGCCTCGTCCTCACGAGCGCCGGCCAGGCGCTCGCCCGCTCCGCGGCGGATGTGGCGGTCTCGGTCGAGCGGGCGATGTCGCTGTGGGACCGCTTCCGCAACCACCCCTCGGGCGAGGTCTCCGTGCTGACGTTCCCGACCTTCGGCGCGGCCGTGCTGCCGAGCGTCCTCACGGAGCTCTCCGAGGTCGCCGGTCTCGTGGTGCGCGCCGAGGACCTCGACCCCGATCTCGCCGAGTTCCCCGCCCTCACCGCCGACTACGACATCGTCCTCGCGCACTCTCCGGTGGGCGAACTGCCGTGGGGCGGGCGGGGCCTGCGCGTCACGCCGCTCATGACCGAGCCGCTCGACATCGGACTGCCGCTCGGGCATCCGCTCGCCGCCAAGTCGTCGCTCACGCCCGCCGACGTCGTCGACGAGCCCTGGCTCGGCGTTCCGGCCGGCGCGCCGTTCGAGCGGCTGCTGCACGCGGTCGAGCAGCAGACCGGTCGGCGCACCCGCGTCGCGCAGCGCGTCGTGGACATGCGCATCATCGAGGCGTTCATCCAAGCCGGCCACGGCATCGCATTCGTGCCGCGCTACACGTCGCCGGTCCCCGAGGGCGTCGTCCTCCGGCCGCTGCGCGGCGTGCAGGCCGCCCGCAGCATCGTCGCCCTGTCCCGCCCCGACGTGGCCGAGCGCCTCGCCGTGGCGACCGTACTCGACGTGCTCGTCTCGCGCACGGCGCGGCTCGAAGCCGAGCACCGGGCCGCGGCCGCGGCCACCCCGACGACTGCGGCGATCACGCTGCCGCCGAAGCCCGTCGAGTAGGCGCACCCGCCGCCTCCCGGGCCGGTGCCGCCTCCGGAACGGCACCGGACCGCGCCGTTCTGTCGACCTGCTCGGAGCGATCCCAGCCCAGCGTGATCCGCCGATGAGAGTTCGATCCCTGTTGCTCCGGATGCTGGCGCCGTCGCCCCGGGCCGTGGTAAAAGTTTCACCGATCACGAACTGTGATCGCTCACAGGCTGACGGGCCGTCGACGAAGACGCGCGCCCCTCACCCGCATGCATCGAGGAGGATGCCCATGCAGCCCACTGCACGACGGTCGCGCCTGATCGCGACGGCGGTGCTCGCCGCCGCGGTCGCCGCGACCTCGTTCGTCGCGACGCCCGCCGTGGCAGCGACGAACACGTTCACGAACGCCGGATTCGAGTCCGCGCTGGCCGGCTGGACCCGCTCCGGGACCACCTCGGCGTCGAAGGTCGAATCCGGCGGCTACTCCGGCAGTTCCAAGCTCACCCATTACCTCTCGTCGGCGACGAGCGTGACGACCTCGCAGGCGGTGACGCTCTCCGGCACCGGCTGGTTCACTTTCGACGCCGTCGTGAAGTCCGGTGCCGGACTCGGGGCGACCAAGCTCGTCGTCTCCGGATGCGGCAGCGCGCAGCGCACTGTTCCCGACACCACCGCGGGCGACGCCTGGGTGCACCTGTCCGTGCCCGTGAACGCGACGAGCACGTCGTGCACCTTCGCCATCACGACCTCCGGCTCGGCCGGGGCCTGGGCGAACATCGACGACCTCACCGTCAAGTCCGGCAAGGTCTCCCGCGCCGTGCGCGGCGCCGACCTCTCGGGCGTGACGAAGAACGAGGAGCAGGGCGCGAAGTACTACACGGCCGCCGGCGCGCAGATCGACCCGTACACGGCATTCAAGAACGCCGGCGCGAACCTGGTGCGCCTGAAGGTCTGGGTGAACGCGGCGGACGGATCCAATTCGTCGGCCAAGGTCGTCACCGCGGCCAAGCGCGCCGAAGCGCTCGGCCAGCAGGTCATGATCGACTTCCACTACTCCGACACGTGGGCCGACCCCGGCGCCCAGGGCGTGCCCGCGGCGTGGGCCGGCCAGTCCGTGTCGACGATGACGACCTCGCTGTCGAACCACACGACGTCGGTGCTCACGGCGCTGAAGAACGCGGGCGTCACCGTCGACTACGTGCAGATCGGCAACGAGATCAACTCCGGCATCCTCTGGCCCTACGGCCAGACCTGGGACGTGAACACGTCCGACTCGTACAGCACCGCCCAGTGGGACAGCCTCGCCGGCTTCCTCAAGGCGGGCATCGCCGCCTCGAAGGCGGTCTTCCCGAGCGCGAAGACGATCGTCCACGTGACCGACGTCGGCTCCGACGTCACCTGGATGCTCGACCCGCTCGTCGCCCGCGGCGTCGTCTTCGACGTGCTCGGCCTTTCGTACTACGGCTACTGGCACGGCTCGCTCGGCAACCTGCAGACGCAGATCACGAACCTCGGCGCCCGCTACGGGAAGAACGTGCTGGTCGTCGAGACCGCCTACCCGTGGACGCTCACGGACGACACCCCGACGTTCACCAACGTCGTCTCGTCGTCGAGCTCGCTCGTCTCGGGCTACCCGGCGTCGACGGCCGGCCAGGCCGCGTGGACCCGCGCCGTGCAGGACGTCGTCGCCTCCGCCCCCGGCGGCCGCGGCATCGGCGTCGTCTACTGGGAGCCCGCGTGGACCGCGCAGGCCGGTGCCGGCTGGGACCCCGCGAACTCGAGCGCGGGCAATGCGTGGGAGAACCAGGCGTTCTTCGACTACTCGTCCAAGCAGATCGCGGTCTCGTTCGCGACGTTCGGCGCCGACGCGTCCGACTGATCGGCCGAACGGCTGAACGGCTGAACGACGAAGCGACGGGATGCCCCCACGGGCGGCATCCCGTCGCTTCGCGTCATCCTGGCCCAGCGATGCGGCGGCCGAGCGGTGCGGCGGCCTCAGCGGTGCTGCGGGAACCCGAGGTCGATGCCGCCGTGCGACGGGTCGAGCCAGCGGGTCGTGATCGCCTTCTCCTGGGTGAAGAACGAGAAGCCCTGCGGGCCGTACGCCTTG
This sequence comes from Agromyces seonyuensis, assembly GCF_009789225.1. Taxonomy (GTDB): domain Bacteria; phylum Actinomycetota; class Actinomycetes; order Actinomycetales; family Microbacteriaceae; genus Agromyces; species Agromyces seonyuensis. Next base: position 5,838 of record NZ_WSTA01000059.1, read on the forward strand.
GCGTCGCCGAACAGCGAGTCCTTCCAGCCGCCGAACGAGTGGTACGCCACCGGCACCGGGATCGGCACGTTGACGCCGACCATGCCGACGGTGACCTCGCGCTGGAAGCGCCGCGCGGCGCCGCCGTCGTTCGTGAAGATCGCCGTGCCGTTGCCGTACCGGTTCGCGTTGATGAGGTCGAGTCCGGCCTCGTAGCCGTCGACGCGCACGATCGAGAGCACCGGGCCGAAGATCTCCTCGGTGTAGACCGCGGACTCGGTCGGCACGCGGTCGATCAGGGTCGGGCCGAGCCAGAAGCCGTCGGGCTCGCCGTCGACCTCGATCCCGCGGCCGTCGACCACGACGCTCGCGCCGTCGGCCGCGGCCGTGTCGAGGTAGCCGGCGACCTTGTCGCGGTGCTCGCGGGTGATCAGCGGGCCCATGTCGCAGCCGCGCGTGCCGTCGCCCGTCTTCAGCGTCGCCATGCGCTCGGCGACCTTCGCCACGAGCTCGTCGGCGATGGAGTCGACCGCGAGCACGACCGAGACGGCCATGCAGCGCTCGCCCGCCGAGCCGAAGCCCGCGTTGACCGCGGCGTCGGCCGCGAGGTCGAGGTCGGCGTCGGGCAGCACGAGCATGTGGTTCTTCGCGCCGCCGAGTGCCTGCACCCGCTTGCCGTTTGCCGCGGCCGTCGAGTAGATGTACTTCGCGATCGGCGTCGAGCCGACGAACGAGATCGAGCGCACCGTCGGGTGCTCCAGGAGCGCGTCGACCGCCTCCTTGTCGCCGTGCACGACGTTGAAGACGCCGTCGGGCAGCCCGGCCTCCTGCAGGGCCTTCGCCATCCAGATCGCCGCCGACGGGTCCTTCTCGCTCGGCTTCAGCACGACCGTGTTGCCGGCCGCGATCGCGATGGGGAAGAACCACATCGGCACCATCGCCGGGAAGTTGAACGGGCTGATGACGCCGACGACGCCGAGCGGCTGCCGCACGGTCGTGACGTCCACGCCCGTCGAGACGTTCTCGGAGTAGTCGCCCTTGGTGAGGTGCGGCATGGCGCACGCGAACTCGACGACCTCGAGGCCGCGCGCGATCTCGCCGGCGGCATCCGAGAGCACCTTGCCGTGCTCGTTCGTGAGGATCGCGCCGAGCTCGTCGGAGCGCGCGTTCAAGATCTCGCGGAACTTGAACATCACCTGCTGGCGCTTCGCGATGGATGCATCGCGCCAGGCCGGGAAGGCCCGCGCCGCGGCCTGCACGGCGACGTCGACATCGGCGGTGGAGGCGAGGCGCACCTCTCGCTGCACGATGCCGCGGGCGGGGTTGTAGACGGGGCCGGTGCGGGGGCTCTCCCCGCTGACGAGGGCGCCGTCGATCCAGTGCTCGACCAGTTCGGTCATGGTGTATCGGTTTCCTTTCGAGAAACTCAGAGGGCCGTGGCGAGCACGTCGTCGTAGATCGCCAGGGCTTCGGCCACGTCTGCGTCGGTGACGACGCACGGCGGGACCACGTGGATGCGGTTGTCCTGCACGAACGGCAGGAGGCCGCGCTCGACGAGGGCGCCCTTGATCCGGGCCATGTCGGCGGCCGGGAGCGGGGCGCGCGAGGCGCGGTCGGCGACGAGTTCCATGGCGTGGAACACGCCGGTGCCGCGCACCTCGCCGATGACGTCGTGCTTGGCCGCGAGGCCGGCGAGGCCGGGCGCGATCGCCTCGGCGCCCACGCGCTTCGCGTTGGCGACGATGCCCTCCGACTCCATCGCATCCTGGGTCGCGACGATCGAGGCCATCGCGAGCGGATGCCCGGAGTACGTCAGTCCGCCCGGGAACACGCGCTCGTCGAACGCGTGCGCGATCGGGTCGTCGATGACGACGCCGCCGACGGGGATGTAGCCCGAGTTCACGCCCTTCGCGAACGTGATGAGGTCGGGACGCACGTCGTACGCGTCGAAGGCGAACCACTCGCCCGTGCGGCCGAAGCCGGCCATGACCTCGTCGAGGATGAGCAGGATGCCGTGCTCGGTCGCGAGCTCGCGCACGCCCTCGAGGTAGCCGGGCGGGGGCAGCAGGATGCCCGCCGTGCCGGGGATCGTCTCGAGCAGGATCGCGGCGATCGACGCGGGACCCTCGGACTCGATGACGCGGCGCAGGTGGCGCAGGGCGCGCTCGCTCTCCTGCTCGGGCGTCTCGGCCCAGAACTCGGAGCGGTAGAGGTAGGGGCCGAAGAAGTGCACGTGGCCGCGGGCGAACTCGTTGGGCACGCGCCGCCAGTCGCCCGTCGAGACGATCGCCGCGCCGGTATTGCCGTGGTACGAACGGTAGGTCGAGAGGATCTTGTCGCGGCCCGTGTACAGGCGGGCGAGCCGGATCGCGTTCTCGTTCGCGTCGGCGCCGCCGTTCGTGAAGAAGACCTTCTCGAAGCCCTCGGGGGCGCGGCCGGCGATGCGCTTCGCGGCCTCGCCGCGCGCGAGGTTCACGGTCGACGGCGCGATCGTCGTGAGCAGGGACGCCTGCTCGCGGATCGCCTCGACGACGACGGGATGCTGGTGCCCGATGTTGGTGTTGACGAGCTGGCTCGAGAAGTCGAGGTAGTCCCGGCCCGCGTGGTCCCAGACCCGGACACCCTTGCCGCCGGCGATCGTGAGGGCGGACTTCACGCCCTGGGCCGACCACGAGTGGAAGACGTGCGCCGCGTCGAGCGTGCGAGCGAGCTGGTCGAGGTCGGAGTCGTCGGGTTGCAGGCTCATTGGCGCCGCCTTTCGTACGGGTTCGACGAGGCGCCCGAACCGGCATCCTCGCCTGTGCATTGCGAGTGTAAGCGCTCGGGTCGACGCCCGGGCATCCGCTGGTCGAGTGGGCGCCTCCGCCGGTCGAGTCGGCGCGCCGGCGCCGTATCGAGACCTGGTGAGTCACCCCACCAGGTCTCGATACGCTGCGCTACTCGACCAACGGACCAGGTCTCGATACGCTGCGCTACTCGACCCACGGATCGGGTCTCGATACGCTGCGCTACTCGACCAACGGGATCAGGTCAGTTGCGCTGTTCGACCGGCGGGGTCATCAGTTGCCGCCGGGTTCGAGGGTGACCTCGAGCGGCTCGAAGCCCTCGCCCGTCACGTCGACGCCGTCGGCCTCGAGCGCGTCGAGCGCCTGCTGGATCCATTCGTTCGAGTAGGCGCTGGCCGGCGGCTCCTCGGTGATGAGGTGCGCACCGGTCTCGTTGACGGCCGCGAGGGCGCCTTCGACCGTCTGGGCCCAGGCGTCCTCGTCGATGATGCCGATGCCGGCGGGCGAGGGCCAGATGAGCTTGTTGGTCTCGTTGACCATCCAGAGCTCGTGGCTCGGGCCCCAGCCGGAGCCGGCGTCGATCGTGATCTGCGAGGCCTCCTCGGGGTGCTCGGCGGCGTACACCCAGCCCTTGATGACGGCCTTGAGGAAGGCGACCGTGGTCTCCTGGTAGTCCTCGTCGGACTCGAGACGCTCGGTGTCCGCCCAGATCGCGTCCTGCAGCATGGCGCCGACCGTGTCCTGGTACGAGATGACGTTGAAGTCCTCGGGCTGGTACAGCTCGCCCGTGTCGGGATTCTCCGTCTCGAGCAGCTGCGCGTACTCGTTGTAGGTCATGGCCTGCGCCGCGTCGATGTCGCCCGACAGGAACGCGTTCATGTTGAAGTCCTGGGTGATGATCTCGACGGTCGTCGAGTCGAGGCCCTCGGCGGCCATGGCCGCGAAGATCTCCCACTCGTTGCCGAAGCCCCAGGAGCCGATCTTCTTGCCCTCGAAGTCGGCGACCGACTCGATGCCGGAGTCGGCCCACGAGACCTGCAGCGTGCCCGACTTCTGGAAGATCTGCGCGATGTCGGTGAGGTTCGCGCCCTGCTCGATCGACCCGAGCACCTTCGGCACCCAGGCGATCGCGTAGTCGACGTCGCCGTTGGCGAGGGCGTCCTGCGGGACGATGTCGCCGCCCGAGGGGATGATCTCGACGTCCAGGCCCTCCTCCTCGAAGAAGCCCTGGTCGACCGCCGCGAAGTAGCCGGCGAACTGGCCCTGCGGCAGCCACTGGAGCTGCAGCTTGATCGGGGTGAGCTCGCCGTCGGCGGCGTCGGTGGAGTCGGCGTCGCCCCCGGAGGAGGAGCAGGCGGCGAGGGCCAGTGCGGCCGTGAGCGCGAGTGCGCCGGTCGCGGCCCGGCGGAAGCGGTGTCGCATGAGGAGTCCTTTCGCGTGCTGTGAGTGATGCGGAGGTGCTGCGGTGGTGCGGTGGTGCGTTTCCGTCCTCGTTCGGGTATCGAGGCAGGTCAGGCGGCGGGTCGGTGCCGGAGCACGATCCGCTCGAGGAGCGCGGTGGCGAGCATGAAGAGCAGGCCGAGCGCGATGGCCGCCACGACGTACGCCCAGGCGCGGGCGTACGCGCTCGAGGCCGCCGACGTGGAGATGAAGGAGCCGAGCCCGCCGCGCGGGCCGCCGAAGTACTCGGCGACGAGCGCCGAGATGACCGCGAGCGACGAGGCGATGCGGATGCCCGTGAGCAGGAACGGCACGGCGGTCGGCAGCGTCACGGTGCGGAACGTCTGGGTGCCGCTCGCGGCGTAGACCCGCATGAGCTCGCGGTGCACGGGCGCCGCCTGGCGGAGCCCCCGCAGCGTGTTGACGAACACGGGCACGAACGCGGCGATCGCGGCGATCGCCTGCCGGCCGAACTGGCTGTCGGCGCCGAACATCGTGTTGAGCACGGGAGCCAGCGCGACGATCGGCACGACGGCGAGCGCCGCCACGACCGGGGCGGCCATGGCGTCGATCGCGCGCCACTGGGCGGCCGCCCAGGCGAGCAGGATGCCGAGGACCGTACCCACGACGAGGCCGACGAGCGCGTTGAAACCCGTGACCCCGGCCGCTGCGAGGATGGCGGGCGCGAACGCGACGAACTCCTCGGCGATCGCCGCCGGGCTCGGCAGCAGGTAGTCGCTGACCCCGACGACGGAGACGAGGAACTGCCAGACGCCGAGCACGGCGAGGCCGACGACGATCGGCGCGACGACCCGGCCGATGCGCTCGCGGGTCGCGCGGGCACGGACATCCTGCGACCCCCGCGGTCGACGTACGACCGGCGGCATCTCGGCGGCGCCGGCGCTCATCGCGTCTCGACCCCGCGCACGGCCGTCGTGGGCGAGCCCTGGTGCAGCGCCTCGCGCACCGCCGTGACCATCTCGAAGAAGGATGCCTGCTCCCGCAGTCCCTCCTCGCGGCCGGTCTTGCCGGCGAACGACATCGTCAGGGCGTCGGTGATGCGGCCGGGCCGCGGCGACATGACGACGACGCGGTCGCTCAGGAAGACGGCCTCGGGGATGGAGTGGGTGACGAAGACGACGGCCGCGCCGGTCTCCCCCGCGATGCGGGCGAGCTCGCCCTGCATCCGTTCGCGCGTCATCTCGTCGAGCGCCCCGAACGGCTCGTCCATGAGCAGGAGCCGCGGCCGTTCGGCGAGCGCGCGGGCGATCGCGACGCGCTGCTGCATGCCGCCGGAGAGCTGGTCGGGGTAGCGGCCGCCGAAGTCCGACAGACCCACGAGCTCGAGCAATTCCGCCACCCGGGCCGTGCGCTCGGCTTTGCCCGTCTTGTGGATCTCGAGCGGGAGGCCGACGTTCTCGGCGACCGTGCGCCAGGGCAGCAGGCCCGCCTGCTGGAAGGCGATGCCGTAGTCCTGGTCGCGGCGGGCGCGGTCGGGCGTCTTGCCGAAGACCTCGATCGAGCCGGTCGTCGGCTGCTCGAGATCGGCGACGAGGCGCATGAGCGTCGACTTGCCGCACCCGGAGGGCCCGATGAGCGAGACGAACTCGCCCTCGGCGATCGTCAGGTCGATGCCCTCGAGGGCGACGGTCGTGCCCTCCTTGGTGTCGAACGTCTTGCCGACCCCGCTGATGGTCACGGCGTTCATGCGGCCTCCCCGCGTCGGTAGTTCTTGAGGATCAGTCCGAGCAGGGCGACGGAACCGGCGGCGACGAGCCCGAGCACGATCGCGCCGAAGATCGGCCCCCAGGCCTTCGCGGGATCGCCCGACGCCTGCCCGGCGAACTGGATGAGCAGCCGGCCGATGCCGCCCTGCAGGCCCGTCGACACCTCGGCGACGATCGCGCCGACGACGGCGTTCGCCGCGCCGAGCCGCAGGGCCGGCAGCAGGTAGGGAACGGCGGCGGGCAGCCGCAGCTTCAGCAGCGTCGACCAGTACCCGGCCGCGTACGTGCGGAAGAGCTCCACGTCGCGCCGCGCGGGCGATTGGAGTCCGGCGAGCGCGCCGACGGCGATGGGGAAGAACGCGAGGTAGCTCGCGATGACCGCGACCGAGAGCCAGTCGGGCCACTCCCACGAACCGATCTCGACGCGCGAGCCCCAGCTCTTCACGACGGGGGCGAACGCGATGAGCGGCACGGCCTGGCTGACGAGGATCCACGGCTTCAGACCCCACTCGGCGAGGCGCCAGCGCTGCATGATGAGCGCGAAGCCCACGCCGACGACGAGGCCGACGAGCCAGCCGGCCGCGGCGATGCCGAGCGTCGTGAGCGCGGCGAGCGCGACCGCGGCCCAGAGCAGCGGCGAGCCCTCGGCCCGTGTGACCGGCTCGCCGAGCCGGCCGAGCATCTCCCAGACGTGCGGCATCGCGAGGTCGGTCGTGCGGGGCAGCACCCGCAGGTCGCCGATGAGCACGCCGTCCTCGGGCGCGAGCGCCTTGTAGCCCTCCCACACGACCACGAGCACGAGGATGCCGAGCGCGCCCCAGCCCCACGCGGCGGCGGTGCGCCGTCCCCTTCCTCCCGACCGCCGGCGCGCCGCGGCGCGCGGAGCATCCTGCCCCTCGGTGCCGGGCGGTGCCGGGGCGACGCTCGTCGTGCTCATGCCTTGGCCGTCACGTGCGCCTGCATCGCGGGGATGATGCGCTCGCCGTATACGCGCATCGTCTCCTCCTTGTTGTCGTGCTGCAGGTAGCCCGCGAACTGCGTGACGCCGAGGTCGCGCAGGGCGGCGAGCTTCTCGAGGTGCTCGTCGGCCGTGCCGAGGATGCAGAAGCGCTCCACGATCTCGTCGGGCACGAAGTCGACGTGGTCGTTGTCGGACTTGCCGTGGGTGTTGTAGTCGTAGCCGGTGCGGCCCGCGATGTAGTCGGTGAGCGCGTCGGGCACGGCGCCGTGCGCCCCGTACTTCGCGACGATGTCGGCGACGTGGTTGCCGACCATGCCGCCGAACCAGCGGGTCTGCTCGATCATGTGCGCGCGGTCGGTGCCGATGTACATGGGCGCCGCGACGCAGATCGCGAGCGAGTCGGGGTCGCGGCCGGCGTTCGCGGCCGCGTCCTTGACGTGCTGGATCATCCACTTCGCGATGTCGAGGTCGGCCAGCTGCAGGATGAAGCCGTCGCCGACCTCGCCCGTCAGCTTGAGCGCCATGGGGCCGTAGGCCGCGACCCACACGTCGAGCTCGGAACCGCGGCTCCAGGGGAACTGGAGCGTCGCGCCGTGGTACTCGACCGCCCGCGAGTTCGCGAGCTCGCGGATGACGTGGATCGACTCCCGCAGCTCGCCCATCGTCGTCGGCTTGCCGTTGGTGACGCGCACCGCGGAGTCGCCGCGGCCGATGCCGCAGATCGTGCGGTTGCCGTACATCTCGTTGAGCGTCGCGAAGACGCTCGCCGTGACCGTCCAATCGCGGGTCGCCGGGTTCGTGACGAACGGGCCGACGGTGATGCGGTTCGTCTCGGCGAGGATCGCCGAGTGGATGACGTAGGGCTCCTGCCACAGCAGGTGCGAGTCGAAGGTCCAGACGTGGCTGAACCCGTGGGCCTCCGCGAGCTTCGCGAGCTGCACCGTTCGCGCGGCGGGCGGGTTCGTCTGCAGGACGACGCCGAAATCCATGGATGTCTCGTTTCTTCGTTCCGTCGATCGAGGGGTCTTTCCGCTGGTCGAGTAGCGGCGGAGCCGCGTATCGAGACCGTGCCACCGGATCTCGATACGGGCCTTCGGCCCTACTCGATCAGCGGGGACCCGACCGGCGACGGAGGGATCAGATGAGGTACTGGGACAGGCCGCGCTTGACGAAACGGCCGTCGCCCTTGGCGCCGAGGTACTCGCCGTCGTCGACGATCACCTTGCCGTGGGAGATCACCGTGTCGACGTGGCCGTCGATCTCGTATCCCTCCCACGCCGAGTAGTCCATGTTCATGTGGTGGGTCTTGCCGAGGCCGATCGACGTGTGCCCGTTCGGGTCGTAGATCACGAGGTCGGCGTCGGCACCGGGCTGGATGACGCCCTTCTTCCCGTACATGCCGAACATGCGCGCCGGCGTCGTGCTCGTGAGCTCCACCCAGCGCTCGAGCGTGATCTCGCCGGTGACGACGCCCTGGTACATGAGGTCCATGCGGTGCTCGACGGAGCCGATGCCGTTCGGGATCGCCCGGAAGTCGGTGAGCCCCAGGTCCTTCTGGCCCTTCATGCAGAACGGGCAGTGGTCGGTCGACACCATCTGCAGGTCGTTCGTGCGCAGGGCGTTCCACATGGCGTGCTGGTGGCCGTCCTCGCGGGCGCGCAGCGGGGTCGAGCACACCCACTTGGCGCCCTCGAAGTCGCCCCACTCCTCGCTCACCGCGCCGAGCTGCTCCTCCAGCGAGAGGTAGAGGTACTGCGGGCACGTCTCGCCGAACACGTTCATGCCGCGATCGCGAGCCCACGCGAGCTGGCCCACCGCCTGCTTCGCCGACACGTGCACGACGTAGAGCGGCGCGTCCGTGACGTCGGCGAGCATGATCGCCCGGTGCGTCGCCTCCTCCTCGAGCTGCCAGGCGCGCGCGATGCCGTGGAAGTACGGCGACGTCTTCTTCTGCGCCACGAGCTGCTCGGCGAGCACGTCGATCGCGGGGCCGTTCTCGGCGTGCATCATCGTGAGCAGGCCCTCCTCCCGGGCGACCTGCATCGCGCGGAGGATCTGGGCGTCGTCGGAGTAGAAGACGCCCGGATAGGCCATGAACAGCTTGTAGCTCGAGACGCCCTCGTCGACGAGGCCGCGCATCGCCTGGAGCGAGTCGGCGTCGACGCCGCCGACGATCTGGTGGAAGCCGTAGTCGATCGCGCAGTTACCCGCGGCCTTCTCGTGCCAGGCCGCCAGCCCGTCCTCCACGCGCTCGCCGTAGCGCTGCACGGCGAAGTCGACGATGGAGGTCGTGCCGCCCCACGCCGCGGCGCGGGTGCCCGTCTCGAAGGTGTCGGAGGCGTTGGTGCCGCCGAACGGCAGCTCCATGTGGGTGTGGGCGTCGATGCCGCCCGGGATGACGTACTTGCCCGCCGCGTCGATGACGGCATCCACGTTGGCGGCGACGTCGAAGCCGAGCAGGGTCGAGCCGGGCGCGAGGACGGCGACGATCGTCTCGCCGTCGACGAGCACGTCGGCCAGTGCGGTGCCGGTCGAGTTGACGACCGTGCCGTTCGTGATGAGGGTCTTGCTCATTGGATGCGACTCCTTTCAGGCATCCGTTGATCGAGTTCCGTTCCCGTTGATCGAGTCGGGCCGCCAGGCCCGTATCGAGATCCGGTGACGTGGTCTCGATACGCGGCTTCGCCGCTACTCGACCAACGGGGTGCGTGCTCGACCAGCGACTGGTTACGGCTTGGCGATCTGCGTGTACGAGTCGGGCCGGCGGTCGCGGTAGAACTGCCAGTCGTCGCGCATCTGCCGCACCATGTCGAGGTCGAGGTCGCGCACCAGCACCTCCTCGTGCTCGCCCGAGCCGCGCTCGCCGACGAAGTCGCCGCGCGGGTCGATGACCTGGCTCGTGCCGTAGAAGTCGACGGCGAGGTCGCCGTACTCGTTGTCCTCCCGTCCGACGCGATTGGGCTGCAGCACGAAGTAGCCGTTGGCGACGGCGGCCGCCGGCCCTTCGACCTCCCACAGCCGGTTCGAGAGCCCGGGCTTCGTCGCGTTCGGGTTGAAGACCATGTGGGCGTCGTTCAGGCCGAGCTCGCGCCAGCCCTCGGGGAAGTGGCGGTCGTAGCAGATGTACATGCCGATGCGGCCGACGGCGGTGTCGAAGACGGGGTATCCGAGGTTGCCGGGGCGGAAGTAGAACTTCTCCCAGAAGCGGTCGAGGTGGGGCAGGTGGTGCTTGCGGTACTTGCCGAGGATCCGGCCGTCGGCGTCGACGAGCACGGACGTGTTGTAGTAGACCCCGGTCTCGGCCTCTTCGTAGATCGGCAGCACCATGACGGTGCCGAGCTGCTTCGCGAGATCGGCGAAGCGCTGCACGATGGGGCCTTCGGCGGACTCGGCGAAGCGGTAGTACTTCTGGTCCTGCGTGATGCCGAAGTAGGGCCCGTAGAAGAGCTCCTGGAAGCAGACCACCTGCGCCCCGTCGGCCGCGGCGTCGCGGGCGAACTGCTCGTGCTTGTCGAGCATCGACTCCTTGTCACCGGTCCAGGTGGTCTGCGTGATCGCAGCTCGCACGGTCGTCATACTGCCTCCGTTCTCGAACGGCGCCGGGAGTGCCGGAGCCGACTGGTGAAGCCGTCGGGTGTCAGCCTGTGGAGCGTGCGGACGTGCCGCCTCCTGCCTGTTTTGCGATCGTCCGGCAGGGAGATTTCTGTTCTGTTACCCCCGATGACGCGGTGATTAATGTTGACCAGATCATCACCCCACGGCAAGAGCAGATGAGCAGGATGCTCGTCCGAGCACTGCCCTGCGGGCCGCGAGCCCCGTGCGCCTCTGTTCCGTCCGGCCGCGGAACGGCAGACTCGTGCCATGAGTGCTGATCGAACGCCGGGGGGCGCGCTCGGCGGCCCCGTCGGCGTCCTCCGCCGCCTGCCGGTCACGATCGGCGTCGTCGTCGTGCTGGTCGTCGTCGGCATCGTCTCCGGCGGCTTCACGAGCGCGGCTCAGGACGCCGCCTGGTACCCCGACTTCGCCTACGGCCTGCCTTCGCTCCAGGCGGGCAGGTGGTGGACTCCCGTGACCGGCACGTTCCTCGTCACCCAGCCGTGGGGCTATGCGATCCTCCTGGTCCTGGTGCCGCTCGGCATCGGGTGGCTCGAGTGGCGGCGCGGGTCGCTGCGGGCCGGCCTCGTCTTCGGCATCGGTCAGCTGATCGCGGTGCTCGGTGCCTCGCTCGTCGTCCTCGTCCTCGCCGCGGTCGGCCTGCCGTGGGGGCAGGAGCTCGCGACGGTGCTCGACGTCGGCCCCTCGGGCGGCCTCTTCGCCGGCATGACCGCGGCGGCCTTCACCCTCGCCCGCCCATGGCGCGCCCGCGCGGTGCTCGTCATCGCCGCCTACTGCGTCGTCGGCCTCCTCTTCATCGGCGACCTCGCCGACCTCGAGCACGCCATCGCCGTGGTGCCGGTCATCGCCCTCAGCGTCGGACGATTCCGCCGGCCGACGATCCGCGAGCAGCGCCGCGTCGCCTGGGTCGGCCTCGTCGCCCTCGGCGCCGTCCACCTCATCCTCGCCCTCGTGCCCACGCACGGTCCGTTCGGTACCACGGACGGCGGCCTGGACAGCAGCGTGGTGAGCGTCCTGGTGGATGCCGTCTTCATCGCCGCCGTCGCCTACGGCATCCACCGCGGCGCGCGGGGCGCCTGGATCCTCGTACTCGCCTGGGCGGGCCTGAACGTCCTGCTCGGCGTGCTGTCCGGCCTCGTGCTGGTCGCCTACGCGGCCATCCCCTCGCTGCCGACCGACGGCTTCGAGCCCGACCTCCTGCGCGTCAGCGCCGCGGAGTCGGCGGGCTGGCTGTTCATCCTGGTCTGGCTGATCGCGTGCCGCCGCGCCTTCGCGGCGAGGGCGCGACGGCGGATGCCCGGCGCACGCGATGCCGACCGGCCCGGTACCCGCACCGACGAGGTCCGCGAGCGTCTGCGGCGGGACGGCGGCGGCCCGTTGTCGTGGATGGCGACCTGGCGCGACAATCGCGTCTACCGGCCCTCGGAGCTCGACGGCATCGTCGCGTACCAGCTGCACAACGGCACGGCGATCGCCCTCTCCGACCCGATCGCCCCCGGCGACGAGTTCGACGAGACGTTCCGCCGCTACCTCATGGACGCCGAGCGAGCCGGCCTTGTGCCGTGCGTCTTCGGGGCCACTGAGCGGGTCCTCGCCGCGCTGCCGGCGGGCTGGCGTGCGGTCGAGGTCGCCGAGGACACCATCGTCGATCTGCCGGGCCTCGAGTTCACGGGCAAGAAGTGGGGTGCGGTCCGCACGGCGATCAACCGCGCCGATCGCGAGGGCATCCGGTTCCGGGTGACCCGGTTCGCCGATGAGTCGTTCGCAGTGCGGGCGCAGCTCTCGGTGATCTCCGAGCAATGGGTCGGCGACAAGGGCCTGCCCGAGATGCGATTCACCCTCGGCACGCTCGAGGAGGCGGACGACCCCGCCGTCCGGCTCGCGATCGCGGAGGCCGCCGACGGTTCGATCGAGGGGTTCCTCAGCTGGCTGCCGGTCTACGGCGGCGACGGTTCCGTGCACGGCTGGACGCTCGACCTCATGCGGCGTCGTGACGGCGGCACGTTCCCGCCCGTGATGGAGTTCCTCATCGCCTCCTCGGCGCGGTTCTTCCGCGACGAGGGAGCGTCCTACCTCTCGCTGTCGGGCGCACCGCTCGCGCACAGCGACGGCGATGACGAGGATGCCGAGGCGGCCTCCGCCGCGGCCTCGGTCGACAGCCCGCAGCTCGCCGCGATCCTGGACCGGCTCGGCGCGATCCTCGAACCCGTCTACGGCTTCCGCTCGCTGCACAAGTTCAAGCAGAAGTTCAACCCGCGCCCCGCCCCGCTCTACCTCGTCTACCGCGACGGGGCCGACGCCGGCGCCATCGGCCTCGCGATCGTGCGGGCCTACCTGCCCGACGCCTCGGTGCCGGAACTCGTGCGGGCCGGCCTCTCGATGGGCAAGGAGTAGGGCGGGTCGCGAGCGACGGCACGGACGCGCCCGCGCGGGCGTACGCTGGTGGACGACCCCCGGTCGGGTTTGACCGGTGCTCGCGGCCCGGATTTGGGCCGTGCGGTCCGCGGCGTTCGGCCGCGGCGATGCCCGTGCGCCTGCGCTCGGCATCCGGCTCCGCACGTCGACGCGCTCGCGCCGACGCCATCACCGCACCCCGGGGTCCCTCGCGGCCCCGTGAACCGGAAGGCCCCTGTGACCCGACACCGTCCGATCCGCCGCCTCGCCGCCGCCGCGGCCGCCGCGGGAGGCATCCTGCTGCTCGCCGCCTGCTCGAGCGCGGCGCCCGCGCCCGAGGCGACCGAGGATGCCGCCGCCGCGAGCGGCGCGTACCCGCTCACGATCGACAATTGCGGCACCGAGGTGACCGTCGACGCCGCCCCTGAGCGCGTGCTCACCGTGAAGTCGACGACCCTCGAGACCATGCTCGCCCTCGGGCTCGGCGACCTGGTCGTCGGATCCGCGTTCAGCGACGGCCCCGTGCCCGAGGAGTGGACGGACGAGGCGGCCGACATCGCCGTCGTCTCCGACAAGGTGCCCGGGCAGGAGGCCGTGCTCGGCCTCGAACCCGACTTCGTCTACGCCGGCTGGGAGTCGAACCTCACCGCCGATGGCGCGGGCGACCGGGCCGTCCTCGCCGACCTGGGCGTCGGCACGTACGTGTCGCCGTCGGCGTGCAAGGAGCCGGGCTACCAGCCCGATCCGCTCACGTTCGGCGACGTCTTCGGCGAGATCGTCGAGGCCGGCACGATCTTCGGCGTGCCCGAGCGTGCCTCCGGCCTCGTCTCCGAGCAGCAGGCCGAGCTCGCGGCGATCGAGCCGAGCACCTCGGGGCTCTCCGCGCTCTGGTACTCCTCGGGCACCGACACCCCGTACGTCGGCGCCGGCATCGGGGCCCCGCAGATGATGCTGCAGCAGGCGGGCCTGACGAACGTCATGGCCGACGTCCACGACACGTGGACGAGCGCCGGCTGGGAGTCGATCGTCGCCGCCGATCCCGACGTCATCGTGCTCGTCGACGCCACCTGGAACACGGCCGACTCGAAGATCGCGAACCTCGAGGCGAACCCCGCGACCGCCGCGATGACGGCCGTGCGGGAGCACCGCTACCTGACCGTGCCGTTCGCGGCGAGCGAGGCGGGCGTGCGCAACGTCGAGACGGTCGGCAGCCTCGTCGACCAACTGGGAGACCTCGGCCTGTGACGACCGAGCGGATGCGGGAGACGGTGCGCGCGGAGCGCGCACCGGCCCCGTCGCGCGCGGGCTCCCTCGATCCGGATGCCGCACGCGGCGCGCGCCGTCGACGCGGGATCGGGGTCGCTGCGACGACGGGCATCCTCGTACTCCTGCTCCTCGCCTCGATCGTGGTCGCGGTCGCGATCGGCCCGGCGGGCCTCAGCCCGGCCGAGGTCTGGTCCTCGATCGCCGCGCACCTCGGGCTCGCCGACCCGACGCTCTCGACGCTCCGCGACGGCATCGTGTGGGAGCTGCGGCTCCCGCGCGTGCTCGCGGCCGCGGCCGTCGGCGCGGGCCTCTCGATCGCGGGCGTCGTCATGCAGGCGGTCACCCGCAACCAGCTCGCCGACCCGTATCTGCTCGGCCTGTCGTCCGGGGCTTCGGTGGGCGCCGTCCTCGTGCTCGTGCTCGGCCTCTCACTCGCGCTGCCGTTCGCGGCCTTCGTCGGGGCGCTCGCCGCCCTCGCCGCGACGCTCGTCATCGCGGGTGCGGGCGGGCGCATCTCCCCCGGACGCACGGTGCTCGCGGGCGTCGCGGTCTCGAGCGTGTTCGGCGCGATCACGAGCCTCGTCATCTTCTGGTCGGCCACGGGGGACAGCTACCGCGAGATCCTCAACTGGCTGCTCGGTTCGCTCGCGGGCGCCGACTGGGCGGGCGTCGCCATCGCGGGCGGCGCGGTGCTCGTCATCGGGCTGCCGCTGCTCGGCGCGGCCCGCTCCCTCGACGCGTTCGCGTTCGGCGACCGCACGGCAGCGGCACTCGGCATCCACGTCGAGCGCACGCGGTGGCTGCTGCTCGGCGCGACCGCCCTGCTCACGGGCGCGCTCGTGTCCGTCGCGGGCTCGATCGGCTTCGTCGGGCTCGTGCTGCCGCACGCGGTGCGCCTGCTCGTCGGCCCCGGCCACCGGGCGCTGCTGCCGCTGTCGGCGCTCGCGGGCGCGATCTTCCTCATCTGGGCCGACACGCTCGCCCGCACGGTCTTCGAGCCGCGGGAGCTCCCGGTCGGCATCGTGACGGCCCTCGTCGGCGGCCCGGTGTTCGCCTCCCTCGTGCTGCGGGACCGGCGCTCGTCGTGACGAGCCACGCCGGTCGAGGGGCGGAGCCCATGCCACGCAGGTCGAGGCGCGAACCCCGTGACGCTGGTCGAGTAGCGAAGCGTATCGAGACCGAGCCGACTGTTCGGCACGCGGGTCTCGATACGCTCCTTCGTCGCGACTCGACCGGCGAACGGTCGCGAATTGTCGTTTCGAACGCACCTGAGCGACGATTCGCGACCGTTCGCGGTGGGCGTCCGCAGCGCTCACGGCGCCCCCGGCCCGCCGGAATAGACTCCGGGGTCATGACCTCCCCCCTCCTCGTCAGCGTCGACGCAGGCGTCGCGCGCCTCACCCTCAACCGCCCCGAGCGCCTCAACGCGATCGACGGCGCCACGGCCGAGGCCTGGCGCGATGCGGCCCGGCTGGTCGCCTCCGACGACGCGATCCGCGCCGTCATCCTGGATGCCGCGGGCCGCGCGTTCTGCGCCGGCGGCGACCTCGTCGCGATGGGCGAACTCGGCGGCGCCGAGGGACAGGCCCGCGAGGTGCAGCGCCTCGCCGACGTCATCCACGAGGGCCACGCCCTGCTCCGTTCGACGTCGAAGCCGATCGTCGCCGCCGTGCAGGGTCCCGCGGTCGGCGGCGGACTCGGCTACATGCTCGTCGCCGACGTGATCGTCGCCTCGGAGGCATCCAGCTTCGCGGGCAAGTACCCCGACGTCGGCCTCACCCCCGACTGCGGCGTCTCGGCGTTGCTGCCGCGTGCGATCGGCGAGCGCCGCGCCCTCGAGCTGCTGCTCACGAGCCGTCGGCTCACGTCCGACGAGGCGTACTCGTGGGGCCTCGTCAGCGAGGTCGTCGCGGCCGACGAGCTCGCCGGTCGGGTCGACGAGATCGCCGCGGAGTGGGCCGGCAACGCCAACGCGTACGGGCAGGCGAAGCGCCTCGCGATCGCGAGCCTCGCACGCGGCCTCCAGGCCTCCCTCGACGACGAGGCCGTCACGATCGCGCGCGCGTTCGAGACCCCCGAGTCCGCTGCGCGCCGCGCGGCCTTCACCGCGCGCACCTCCCGCTAGGCCCGCATGAGCGAACCGGATGCCTCGCGCGGCCTCGACCTCGACCGGGTCGAGGTGCGCGCGGGCGGCCGGCTGCTCCTCGACGGCGTCGAGGCGAGCGTCGAGCCCGGGTCGTTCACCGCGCTCGTCGGGCCGAACGGCGCCGGCAAGTCGACCCTGCTGCACGCGATCGCCGGCGTCCTGACCGCCTCCGGCGGACGCATCGCGTGGGCCGGCGACGAACTCGCCGCGATGCGACGCCGCGACCGGGCGCGCACCATCGCCCTCGCCGAGCAGCAGGCCGACACCGAGCTCGACCTGACGGTGCGACAGGCCGTGCTGCTCGGCCGCACCCCCTATCTCGGGCCGCTCGCGGCGCCGGGCCCGGACGACCGCGAGGTCGTCGGGCGGGCGCTCGCCGACGCGGGCGCGAGCGCCTTCGCCGACCGCCGATTCCGGGAGCTCTCGGGCGGGGAACGGCAGCGGGTCATCCTCGCGCGCGCGCTCGCCCAGGAGCCGGCGCTGCTGCTCGCCGACGAGCCCACGAACCACCTCGACGTCGGCGCCCAGCTCGCCGCGCTCGAACTGCTCTCGGGCCTCGCCCGAGGGGGCCTCACGGTGCTCGCCGCCCTGCACGAGCTCAACCACGCCGCCGCCTACGCCGACCACGTGATCGTCGTCGCCGACGGCCGGGTCGTCGCCGCGGGCGAACCCGACTCCATCCTCACCCCGGAGGTCATCGACGGGGTGTACGGTGTGCGGACCGCCCGCTCCGAGCATCCCCTCACGGGGAGGCCGCTGCTCGCCTTCGCACCCGCGACGGACGGTTGAACCCGCACGCGTCCAGCCCTACGGAAGCGATCGAACCTCCCACATGTCCCGCATCACTCTGCTCGCCGGCGGCGTCGGCGGCGCGAAGTTCGCACTCGGTCTCCGAGCGCACCTGCGCGCCGCGGACCCCGCCGCCGAACTGACGATCGTCGTCAACACCGGCGACGACCTCTGGCTCACCGGCCTGCGCGTCTGCCCCGACCTCGACTCCGTGATGTACGCCCTCGCCGGGGTCAACGACCTCGAACGCGGCTGGGGCCGCGCCGACGAGTCGGAGCGCGTGAGCGCGGAGCTGACCGCCTACGGCGTCGGCTGGCCGTGGTTCACCCTCGGCGACCTCGACCTCGGCACGCACATCGCCCGCACGTCGCTGCTGCGCGACGGGCTGCCGCTCTCGGAGGCCACCGCCAGGCTCGCCTCGCGTTGGGACCTCGGCGCCCGACTGCTG
This sequence comes from Agromyces seonyuensis, assembly GCF_009789225.1. GTDB lineage: Bacteria > Actinomycetota > Actinomycetes > Actinomycetales > Microbacteriaceae > Agromyces > Agromyces seonyuensis. Next base: position 23,389 of record NZ_WSTA01000059.1, read on the forward strand.
CCCGCGACCGACCACGAGGTGCCGACGCTCGTCGAGGTGCCGCTCGAGGGCGGCGACGACCCGCATGCGACGGAGTTCCTCCATTTCGAGGAGTGGTGGGTGCGCTACCGCGCGGGCCGGCCCGCGCGCGCCTTCCTGCAGCAGGGCATGGCGTCCTCGGTGCCGGCGCCGGGCGTCCTCGAGGCGATCGAGGAGGCCGACGTCGTGCTCGTCGCGCCGTCGAACCCCGTCGTCTCGATCGGCACGATCCTCGGCATCCCCGGCATCGCCGATGCGGTCCGGCGCACGACGGCGCCGGTCGTCGGCCTCTCGCCGATCATCGGCGGCGCGGCGCTGCGCGGCATGGCGGACGTCTGCCTCACGGCGATCGGCGTCGAGACGAGCGCGCTCGCGGTCGCCGAGTACTACGGCCTGCGCGCCGCCGACGGCCTGCTCGACGGCTGGCTCGTCGACACGGCCGACGTCGACGCCGTCGACTGCCTCTCGGCGCTGGGCTTCGACGTCATCGCCCGCCCCCTGCGCTTCACCTCGGTCGAGGAGACCGCGGCGATCGCGGCCGACGCGCTCTCCCTCGCGCAGGCGCGCCGGGGGCTCGGCACCGTCCCGCCGGTCGAGTAGCGACGACGGAGCGCATCGAGACCACGTCACGGGGCCTCGATACGGCGCTGCGCGCCTACTCGACCAGCGATCGAGCCGGTCGAGTAGCGACGAAGGAACGTATCGAGACCACGTCACGGGTCTCGATACGGCGCTGCGCGCCTACTCGACCAGCGGGCGGGCCGCCTACTCGACCGACGGGCCGGGCGGCGACCCGAGCGCGGCGCACGTCGCCGGTCCGGCGCCGAGGGCGAGCGCCGCGTCGAGGTCGGCGGGGGTGTCGACGTCGAGGCGCAGGGTGGGCCACACGCCGTCGAGCGGGACGTGCCCGGACGCGGCGTGCGCGGCCGCCGACCGGCC
>NZ_WSTA01000006.1 GCF_009789225.1 Agromyces seonyuensis
CCGTCGCCGGCCTCGGCGTTTCCTAGCCGGCTGGAGTTCGGGCGTGTGCTCCTCCGCCCCGCCGCGGCCGCGGGGGCCGCGGCGGGCACCGCGGAGACCTGCACGGGCGGCGGCGGCCAGGTGACCTCGCCGTCGCGCGCGACGGTGACGGCCCGCTGCACGACGTCGTCGAAGTCGAGGGCGACCTCGCCGTCCTTGCCGGGAGTGAGGAGCTTCAGCAGGTTGACGAGGTTGGTGCCGTAGAGCTGCGAAGCCTGGGCGGGCAGGCGGGCGGCGAGGTCGGTGTAGCCGAGGATGACGACGCCGTTCGGCGTCACGACGCGTTCGCCCGCGACCGTGCCCTCGACGTTGCCGCCCTGGATGGCGGCCATGTCGACGATGACGCTGCCGGGCCTCATGCTCGCGACGTCGGCCGCGGTGAGCAGCTTCGGCGCCGGGCGGCCGGGGATCAGCGCCGTCGTGATGACGATGTCGACGTCGGCGGCCTGCTCGGAGTAGATCTCCGCCGCGCGGCGGTCGTACGCCTCGCTCGTCGCCTTCGCGTAGCCGTCGGTCGAGGCTTCGACCTCGACCTCGACCTTGAGGTACGTGCCGCCGATCGACTTGACCTGGTCGGCGACCTCGGGGCGCGGGTCGGTCGCGCGCACGATGGCGCCGAGGCTCGAGGCCGCGCCGATCGCCGCGAGGCCCGCGACGCCGGCTCCGGCGACGAGCACCTTCGCGGGCGGCACCTTGCCGGCGGCCGTGACCTGCCCGGTGAAGAACCAGCCGAACTCGTTGGCGGCCTCGACGACCGCGCGGTAGCCGGCGATGTTCGACATCGAGCTCAGCACGTCCATCGACTGCGCCCGCGAGATGCGCGGCACGGCGTCCATCGCGAGTGCGGTGACGCCGCGCGCGGCGAGCGCCGCGACGAGTTCGGGCTTGAACGCCGGGCTCAAGAGGCCGATGAGGATGCTGCCGGGCTCGAGCAGGGCGATCTCGGTGTCGGTCGGCGGGTTCACCTTCAGCACCACGTCGCTGCCGAACGCCTCGACCGTGGAACCGATCGTCGCGCCCGCCGCGGCGTAGGCGTCGTCGGCGAAGGATGCCTGCGCACCCGCTCCCGTCTCCACCAGCACCTCGTAGCCGAGGCCGAGCAACTGCTTCACCGTGGTCGGTGTCGCCGCGACCCTCGCCTCGCCGGCGTATTCGGCCACCACGCCGATCCGCGCCATGTCGTTCTCCTTCTCGTCGTCGAGTGCAGCACTGCATGTCCGCGCTGCTCCAAGCATGCGCCCGCGAGGGCGCCGGGGAACAGGGCCGTGCCGGGGATGCCGCGCTCGGGTTCGCCGCAGGGGGCGGCGGTCGGACGAGGGTCAGCGTAGGGACCGGCCTTGCCTGCATGGGAGATGTTTCACGGGCATCCGCCTGGAAGATCGTGCGTTCTTTCGATCTGCGGCAATTCAGCGCGCGACGAGGGGCACGCTCCGCCCGGTCGCGACGACGCGGACCGCCCCCGAAACCCCCGCCCGCGGCCCGAATTCATCGAGGTTTCCTCGAACTGGGGCTTATCTTCGCGCCGCGACGCGCGTAGCGTCGAGCCATGGGGAAGCTGAGCGAGACGCTGGCGGAGGCGGCGCCCGGTTGGGGCGCGAAGGTCGCGTACGGCGAGAAGACCACGTTGAACGGCCAGGACTTCGTGCCCGTGGCCTGGGTCGCCTTCGGGTTCGGGGGCGGTGAAGGGTCCGGCGACACCCAGGAGGGCACGTCCGTCCCGGCCGGTCACGGCGAAGGCAGCGGCGGAGGCGGAGGCGGTTTCTCGGTGCCGCTCGGCGCGTACGTCGGCAGCCCGGAGGGCACGAAGTTCCTCGTGAACCCGATCCCGCTGCTCATCGTCGCGGCGCCCGTCGTCACGGCGATCGCGTTCGGGCTCGCGGCGATCGTCGGCGCCGGGCGCTTCCGCATCCAGCTCTGATCGGCGGCGCTCCGAACAGGATGCGGCGCGCGCCGCTCCGCAAGCGCGCGCCGCTTTGCAGACGCGCACCGCTCCGCAGGTGAACGACCCGTCACCGGGGCGCTGTCGCGCTCGGTACGGGCTTGCCCCGCCGCCGCCGTCGAGGCGCGTCCGTCATCGCCTGCGGTCCCCCTGAGCAGCATGCCCACCGACGTCGGTCCGATCGCTACGGTGTGGGCAGGTATCGGAGCGCGGAGGGAAGCAGATGGACGAGGACGACCGTGAATTCATGCGTGCCGTCGGGCAGTACCTGAAGCGGGTGAACGAGGTCGTCGAAGGCGAGATCGTGCCGAAACTGACCCCGCTCGGGGAAGTCATCGGTCAGCACCTCGGCATCGACGCGACGACGGTCTCCGTGGTGACCGAGCCGATCGCAGACCACCGGCTCGTCGACCTCGACCTCGCGCTCGATGCCCTCGACGCGGGTGCCGACGGCCGCCTGCTCGGGGTCGGCGGCGGCGAGCAGCGCCACCACATGGGCTTCGCGGAGTGGGTCAGCAACCCGCACGTCCGATACGCGCCGGGTCCGGTCGACTACGCCGAACGCGCGACGGGTCCGGATACCGGCCGGCGGGTGGTGTCCCTGGGCATCCGGTTGCTCTCCTTCAAGGGCAGACCGCTCGCGTTGGCGCAACGAGCGTCCGCGCCGCAGTACGGGCGATCCAGCGCGATGGTCGAGATCATGACCGAGGATCCGTCGACGGCGGCGGAGTTCCTCGAAGCGCTCAGATCTGCGATGGTCGCGCACAGCGTGCTGCGCGGCAAGGTGCTCTCCTTCGAGGCGACCGAGTACGGCCGTGACGCGGGCGCGACCTTCCTGCGTCGACCAGCCGTCGCCCGCGGCGACATCGTGCTGCCCGAGGGAGTGCTCGAGGAGACGGTCGAACACGTCGTCGAGATCGGCGCGTACCGCGAGGAACTCCGCGCTGCCGGCCAGCACCTCAAGCGCGGCGTGCTCCTCTACGGTCCGCCCGGCACCGGGAAGACGCTGACCGTGCGGCATCTGCTCAGCGCGACGCCCGACACCACTGCGATCGTGCTCACCGGCTCCAGCATCCGCTTCATCTCGGCTGCGGCGGAGATCGCGCGCACGTTCCAGCCGGCCATCGTCGTCCTCGAGGACATCGACCTCGTCGCCATGGAACGGCACGCCACACCGCAGCCGCTGCTGTTCGAAGTGCTCGACGCCCTCGACGGGCTGGACGGCGACGCGGACGTGGCGTTCGTCATGACGACCAACCGGGTCGATGTGCTGGAACGGGCGCTCGCGGAGCGGCCCGGGCGGGTCGATCTCGCCGTGGAGATCCCCCTTCCCTCGCTCGGCGAGCGGGAACGCTTGTTCCGTCTGTACGCCCGCGACCTGCCGTTCACGGATGCGGCGCTCGACGAGGCAGCCCGGAGGGCCGAAGACGTCACCGGCTCGTTCGCGAAGGAACTCATGCGTCGGAGCGTGCTTCGAGCCGGTCGTCGGAAGGAGGCACCGACCGACGCCGACCTCGGTGCGGAGCTCGAGCGGTTGCTCAGCGCACGGCAGCAGCTCACCCGGTCGATGCTGGGCGCGCCATCCTCCTCCGGCGAAGGGAGCTCCACCGGCGAAGGGGGCTCCACCGGCGAAGCGAGATCCTCCGGCGAAGCGCGCCACAGCGCAACCCACGCAGCGTCGTACTTCGGGTATTCACCCCTGTAGGGCGGGCCGCACCGGCAGGCGACCGTTCAGTCGACGGGTTCGCTTCGCCCCCGGGCGATCTCCTGCAGGGCCGCGAAGTGGCGTCGGAAGGCGTCGATGCCCCTCGACGTGGCGACGACCCACGTGCGAGGACGGTTGCCCGCATAGCCCTTGGTGACCTTCACGTAACGGAGGTTCTCGAGGTACGAGATCGCCTTGCTGAGCGCCGGGTCGTCGGTCTCGATGAGGTCGCGGAGCGTGCGGAAGTCCAGCTCGGCCCGTGTGTCGAGGGCCGCCATGAGGGAGAAGCGGACGGGCGTCTGGAACGCGTCGTCCAATCGGTGACGAGGATGCGGCATCGATCACCGACCGGTCCGGAGCGGGATGACGGAACTGAGCACGAGGAGCGCGAACGCGAGGGAAGCCGCGCCGAACGGGACCGCGATCGACGCCGTGTCGACGGTGCTCAGCACGGCGGCGAGCGCGAACAGGACGACCGTCGCCGCGCCGTAGAGCATCCAATGCGCCGGCCCCCAGAGGAAGCCGGTGCGGGGGAGCCCCCAGGGCATCCGCCACCCGACGATCGCCGCGATCAGCAGCGCGATCCACATCGCCATCCAGACGAGCGGGGCCCACGTCCAGGTGCTGACGGCGGAGCCGATGCCGAAGGCGGCGCCGATCGCGACGGTCGTCCAGCGCGTCACCGGCGGAAGCGGCTGCGTCGACCACCGGTCGTCCGCAGCGGACGGTTGCGGGTCGCGCAGTCGGCGCAGGGCGGGCGAGGCGGTGGCCGCGAACAGGACGAGCGGGATGAGGGCGTTCAGCCACCACGGATACGCGACCCCGGCGATGCTCAGCGCAGTGAGGACCATGAACGCGGCGAGGGGAGCGGCGCCGATGATCACCTGACCGACCCCGGGCCGGGTTCGCACACGGAACCGGTCGCGTGCGCCCTGCACGAGGCCGCAGAAGAGGAGGACCGGCAGGAGGAGCAGGTGCACGTACTGCGAGGGTCCGCCGCCGGACTCGTGCGGGTCGAAGCCGGTGAACATGACGAGGAGGATGCCGACGTAGACGCTCAGGAGGACGCTGCCCACGACCTGCAGCCACGCGGACCCGCGGGATTCGCGCTGCCGCGCCGCTCGTGACCGTATCTCGTTGTGCCGCCCCAGCAGTTCCGCGGCTTCCGCGACGGTGGGCTCACGCTCACTTTCCATGTGGCAAGTATGTGCGGAACGACAAGCGACCGCAACGCGGCGCACCTCGCGAAGTCGTCGAGGTGCGCCGCGAGAATGGGCTACTGCCGGATGAACGCGAGGATGTCGGGGTTGATGACGTCCGCGTGGGTCGTCAGCATCCCGTGGGGGTACCCCTCGTAGATCTTGAGGGTGGAGTTGCTCAACAGTTCCGCCTGCTTGAGCGACGCGTCCTGATAGGGCACGACCTGGTCGTCGTCGCCCTGGAGGACCAGGACGGGGACGGTGATCGCCTGCAGGTCGGCGGTCTGATCGGTCTCGGAGAACGCTTTGATCCCCTCGTAGTGGGCGAGCGCGCTGCCCATCATCCCCTGGCGCCACCAGTTCGCCACGACCGGCTCGGAGACCTCCACGCCCGGCCGGTTGAAGCCGTAGAACGGGCCGGCCGCGACCGCCTGGAAGAACTCGGCGCGGTTGGCGGCCAGCGCACTGCGGAAGCCGTCGAACACCGAGATGTCGGTCCCCTCGGGGTTGGCGTCGGTCTTGACCATCAACGGCGGCACGGCGGCGACGAGCACGGCCTTCGCCACACGCCCCTGCGGTTCGCCGAAGCGGGCGACGTAGCGGGCGACCTGGCCGCCGCCGGTGGAGTGGCCGATGTGGATCGCGTCGCGCAGGTCGAGGTGCTCGACCACGGCAGAGACGTCGCTCGCGTAGTGGTCCATGTCGTGACCGGTGCCGATCTGCGACGAGCGCCCGTGGCCGCGCCGGTCGCTGGCGACGACCCGGTACCCCTGGCCCAGGAAGTAGAGCATCTGCGCGTCCCAGTCGTCCGCCGACAGCGGCCAGCCGTGGTGGAACACGATCGGTTGGGCGTCGGTGGGGCCCCAGTCCTTGAAGAAGATCTCCGCGCCGTCATCCGTCGTCACGTATGTCATGTTCTTGCCTTCCGTTGTTCTGCGTGCGTCTGTCGTCGTTCAGCCGAGTTCGGCGATCGCGTCGGTGATGACTTTGGCGACCTCGGCGGGGTGGGTCTGCATGACGAGGTGGGGTGCGTCGAGTTCGACGACCGTGCGCAGGCCGGCGCGCTGGTAGCCGAACCGCTCCACGTCGGGGTTGATGGTGTGGTCGGCGACGGAGACGATGCCCCAAGCAGGCTTCGTCTTCCATGCGGCGACGGATGCGGTCTCGCCGAACGCGATCGCCGACAGCGGGCGCTGCGAGACGGCGAGCACCTCGGCGGTCTTGGGGTCGACGCCCGCGGCGAACACCGCAGGGAAGGCATCGATCTGCACGGAGACGTCGGTGCCGTCGGTGCCGTCCGGAAGCGTGTACGGCGTGTATACGAGGTTCGCGGCGAGGTCCGAGTCGGGGAAGCCGCCCTGCAACTGCCCGAGGCTCTCGCCTTCGTCGAGGGCATAGCCGGAGACGTAGACCAGACCGACCACGTTCTCGGCGACGCCGGCGACGGTGATGACGGCACCGCCGTACGAGTGGCCGGCGAGGATGACGGGGCGGTCCAACTGCTCCACGAACCGACGGAGGTACTCCGCATCGCCCGACAGCGACCGGTTGAACACCGGAGGGACGAGCACGTCGTAGCCCTCGTCGAGGAGGACTCGGGTCACGGGGCCCCAGCTCGCAGCGTCGGCGAACGCGCCGTGGACGAGGACGATGGTGGGCTTCATGCGGGACGCTCCTTGCGGTTCGAGCCGTCTCTCGCGGCTCTCCGAAGATCCGGATCGGATCGGAAACAACCTTCCTCCGGAGCGACGTCGAGCAGAAGATCGAACCGGGACGCGCATCCGACACTTTCGGACCGCCCCCGGATCTCGCATCCGGCGTCCCGGCGCCCTCAGCCCTTGACCGCGCCGCCCAGCCCGGCGCCGTTCAGGAACAGGCGCTGGAAGACGAGGAACAGCACCACCGGGATGACCGTCGAGATCGCGAGCGCCGCGAGGAACACGTCGAGTTCGATGAACTGCTGCAACTGCGGCAGGCGCACCGACAGGGGCTGCACGGCCGGGTCCTTCAGCACGAGCATCGGCCAGAGGAAGTCCTTCCAGGCTCCGATGATCGCGAACACCGACACGACGCCGATCACGGGCCGCGACATCGGCACGACGATCGACCAGAACAGGCGGTACGGGCCGGCGCCGTCCATACGGGCGGCCTCGAAGACCTCGCGCGGCAGCCCGTCGAAGAAGCGCATGACGAGCAGCACGTTGAACGCGTTCGCACCCGCCGGCAACCACACCGCCCAGAACGAGTTGATGAGCGACTGGCCGACGAGCGGCGGGTCGACGATCGTCAGGTAGAGCGGCACGAGCAGCACGATCGACGGCACGAAGAGCGTCGCGAGCACGAGGCCCACGATCGCCTTGCCGTACTTCGGCCGCAGCACCGAGAGCGCGTAGCCCGCCGTCGTCGCGACGAGCACCTGCACCGCCCACACGCCGAGGGCGAGCAGCACCGTGTTGGCGAAGTAGCGGTCGATCTCGACGCGGGTCCAGGCCGTCACGAGGTTCTCGAGGTCGATGCCGTTCGGCCAGAGCGCGAGGGGTTGCCGCAGCGTGTCCTGCGTCGGGGTGACCGCCGACTTCGCGAGCCAGAGGATCGGCCCGAGCCCGACGACGATGAGGGAGACGAGCAGCACGGTGTGCGAGGCCCGGGTCGTGATGCGCACGCCGCGTCGGCGGCGGTCGGCTACCGAGAGGATGCCGCGGTCGGGGGCATCCGCCGCGGGCTTGGGCCGGCGAACGCGCCGGCGCAGCAGTTCGACGCTCACGAGTCGCTCCAGCTTCGGGTGATTCGGAAGTACACCGCCGAGAAGACCGCGAGCACGACCGCGAGCATGAGGCTGAGCGCCGTCGCCGCCCCGTAGTCGCCGCCGAGGGAGTTCTGGAAGGCGTACTTGTAGATGAGCAGCAGGATCGTCGTCGTCGAGTTCGCCGGTCCGCCCGCGGTGAAGAGGAAGGGCTCGAGGAACACCTGCGCCGTGCCGATGATCTGCAGGATGAAGGTGATGAGCAGCACGCCGCGCAACTGCGGCATCGTGACGTGCCAGACCTTGCGCCAGACGCCCGCGCCGTCGACCTCCGCGGCGTCGTAGAGCTCCGGCGGCACGGCGATGAGGGCCGCGAGGTAGATGATGACGGTGCCGCCCGCGGCGGACCACGTCGCGAAGAGCACGAGCGAGGGCATCGCCGTCGCCTGGTCCTGCAACCACGGCTGCGGCGGGATGCCGACCCAGCCGATGATCGTGTTGAAGACGCCCGTCGGGGAGGCGTCGTAGAAGAACTTCCAGAGCAGCGCGGCGACGACCGGCGGCACGACGACCGGCAGGTAGGCGAGCGCGCTGAAGAGGCCCTTGCCGCGGCGCACCTCGCTCATGAGCACGGCGACCACGAGCGGCACGGGGTAGCCGAGCACGATCGCGAGCGCCGCGAACCACAGGGTGTTCAGCACGGCGGTGCCGAGCAGCGGGTCGGCGAGCACCCGTTCGAAGTTGTCCCAGCCGACCCACGTCGGCACGGTGACGAGGTTCGTCTGCTGGAACGCCATGACCGCCGAGTCGAGGATCGGCCGCCACGAGAACAGGCCGAAGCAGAGCAGCAACGGCAGCAGGAAGACGAGGGTGTGCGGTCCGTCGCCGCGGAACCAGGCGCGGGGTCCGCGGCGTCGGGTCATCCGATCGCCGGATGCCCGTGCGCCGGCCGGGCGGGCCGTCTCGGCCGGCGGCGACGACGTCCTGGTCGTCGGTGGGGTGTCGATCATGTCCGTGCCAGTCTGCTCGTTCTCGGAACGCGGGGTGTTCGGAGCCCCGCCTCCTCGCGGGAGGCGGGGCACCGGCGCGGGATCAGCGCGCGTAGAGCGCTTCGGCCTGGGCCTGGACGCCGGCCAGGAGCGCCGGGATGTCGGCGTTCTGATCGGTGAGCACGGCCTGCACGACGCTGTCGAGGAGGGCGTAGACCTCCTGGGTCGCGACGCGCGGCTCGGCGACGAGCGGCTGGTCGAAGATCGCGTCGGTGTACGGCGCCATCTGGTCGACGGGCACGTTCACGTACGGGGAGATCCAGCCCTGGTACTCGGCGTACTGGTCGGCACCGAAGACGGGCAGCTCGGGAGCGCCGACCGGCTGGTCGAGCGAGGCGGCGAGCTTCGCGGTCGCGACGGCCTCGTCCTCGTCGGCGATCTTGGCCATGTAGTAGTAGTCGATCCACTTCACGGCCGCGGCCTGCTCGGCCTCGCTCGCCTTGGGGCTCACCGCGGCGAGCGTGCCGCCGCCGAGGAGGCCGGGGTCGTCGCCCGTGAGGGGCAGCGTCGTCAGGCCGTAGTCGTCGGGGTTCAGCGCGTTCTGGGTGATGAGGTTGCCGTAGTTGCCGCCGCCCGAGACGTACATGCCGATGCGGCCGGCCGCGAAGTCCTGGTTGATGGTCGACCAGTCGTAGAGGAAGTTCGAGCCCATCGAGTCGTCGTCCCAGCGCATCGCGTGGAGGTACTCGAGCACCTCGGCCACCTCGGCGGAGTCGACCTCGGGGGCGCTCGCGTCGTCGGACTCGGTACGGCCGCCGAAGGCGTCGACGAGGGTCGTGAGGATCCAGCCGCCCGTGTTGGAGGAGGTCATCGTCGCGTACCCGGCCTCGCCGGTGGCCTCGCTGATTGCATCGGCGGCCTCGCGCACCTCCTCCCACGTGGTCGGCGGGTTGTCGGGGTCGAGCCCCGCCGCCTCGAAGAGCGTGCGGTTGTAGTGCAGGCCCTGGCCGTACGCGGCGATCGGGATGGCCCACTGCGAGCCGTCCGCGGCCTGGCCGGCCTGGGCGACGTTCGGGTTGAACTCGTCGGCGTAGGGCAGCTCGGCGACGAGCGCGCTGATGTCGGCGAGCTGCCCGCCCGCGATGAGGCCGCGGCCGTCGGTGAAGGGGATCGTGAAGACGTCGGGCAGGGTGCCGCCCGCGAGGTCGGCGGCGAACGTCGTGCCGGTCCAGGTGTACTCCTGGGCCTCGATCGTGATGCCCTCGTTGGCCTGCTCGAAGGCCTCGACGCGGGCGTCGAAGTTCTCGCGCGCCTCCGGCTCGAGGCCGGCGTCGATCGCGACCGTGACGGTGGCGGTGCCGTCCGACGCGTCGTCGGCGCCCGTGGCGGAGCAGCCCGCGAGGAGCGCTCCCGCGGAGACGAGGGCGACGCCGGCGGCGGCGGCCCGGGTGATCTTGAACGTCATTGTCCGAGTTCCTTTCGAATGCTGTGCAGCGTTGGAGTGGTGGTGCGGTGCGGAGGTGCGGTGGAGCGGGGCGCCGGGCTCAGACGTCGAGCCAGACGGCGGCATCGGCGGGCAGCGCCGAGCCGTCGAGCGGGATGCTGGCGAGCAGCACCTCGCGGAAGGGCGGCAGCGGCAGCGCCGTCGCCCCGAAGTTGACGATGCAGACCGTGTGCTCGCCGCGACGGAACGCGAGCACGTCGTCGCCGAGGTCGAGCCACTCGAGCTCGGCGCCGCGGAGGTCGTGCCGTTCGCGACGCAGCGCGATGGCCGCCCGGTAGAGGGCGAGCATCGAGTCGGGATCGGCGGACTGCGCCTCGACCGTGAGCGCGGCCCAGTCGCCCGGCTGAGGCAGCCAGGTCCGGGCGCCGTCGGCGGTGCCGAAGCCGTAGGGCGCCGCCGTGCCCGACCAGGGCAGCGGCACGCGGCAGCCGTCGCGCCCGGGGTCGACGCCCTCGGAGCGGAAGTGCATCGGGTCCTGCAGCACGTCGACGGGCAGGTCGACCTCGGGCAGTCCGAGCTCGTCGCCCTGGTAGACGTAGAGCGCACCGGGCATCGCCGCGGTGAGCAGGGCGGCCGCGCGGGCGCGGCGGGTGCCGAGCTCCACGTCGGTCGGCGTGCCGAAGCGCTTGCGGTCGAACGCGAAGCCGGAGTCGGCGCGGCCGTAACGGCTGACGGGCCGGGTGACGTCGTGGTTGGAGAGCACCCAGGTCGCGGGTGCCCCCACGGGCTCGTGCTCGCGCAGCGTGCGCTCGGCGGATTCGCGGAGCTCGCGCGCATCCCATTGCCGCGTCATGAAGTCGAAGTTGAAGGCGCTGTGCATCTCGTCCGGACGGAGGTAGTCGGCGAAGCGCTTCGCATCCTCGAGCCAGACCTCGCCGACGAGCACGCGCGGTTCGTCGTAGGAGTCGGCGATCGCGCGCCAGGCGCGGTAGACGTCGTGGAGCTCGTCGCGGTCCTGGTGGGGGTGCGCGCCCGGGGCGATGACGCCCGTCGGGAGTTGCGGGAGCGAGGCATCCTTCACGAGGAAGGAGGCCGAGTCGATGCGGATGCCCGCGACGCCGCGGTCGAACCAGAAGCGCAGGATGTCCTCGTGCTCGCGGCGCACGTCGGGGTGGTCCCAGTTGAGGTCGGGCTGGGCGGCCGCGAAGAGGTGCAGGTACCACTGCCCGGGGGTGCCGTCGGGATCCTCGGTGCGGGTCCAGGTGCCGCCGGCGAAGCTCGACACCCAGTCGGTCGGCGGCAGTTCGCCGTTCGCGCCGCGGCCGTCGCGGAACCAGAAGCGCTCGCGCTCGGGGGAGCCGGGGCGGGCGGCGAGGGCGGCCTGGAACCACGGGTGCGCGTCGCTGACGTGGTTGGGGACGACGTCGACGATCGTGCGGATGCCGTGCTCGCGCGCCTCGGCGATGAGCGCCTCGGCCTCGGCGAGCGAACCGAAGACCGGGTCGATCGCGCGGTAGTCGGCGACGTCGTAGCCCCCGTCGGCGAGGGGGGAGACGTACCAGGGGGTGAACCAGACGGCGTCGACGCCGAGCTCCGCGAGGTAGGGCAGCTTGGCCCGCACCCCGGCGAGGTCGCCGGTGCCGTCGCCGTCGCCGTCGGCGAAGCTGCGGGGGTAGATCTGGTAGATCACGGCGTCGCGCCACCAGTCGTCGGCCGGGGCGGCCGGGGCGGCCGGGGCGTCGGGGCGCCCCGCGGTCTGCAGATCCTCGTCGATCATCCGTTCGGGCCTCCTTCGCCCCGGGTTGGTTTAGCGATACACCAACCGCGCCGAAGATATGCGAGGTCCAATGCCGTTGTCAAGCAGCACTGCCAGGGGATTTATCGGTACACTCGCCGAAGCGCCGGAACGGCCCGAATCGCGCGATCCCGGGCTCGCCGTGCCAGGAGGGGAGCCCATGACCGTCACGCTGCGGGACATCGCCGACGAAGCCGGCGTGAGCGTCATGACCGTCTCCAACGTCATGAACGGCAAGTCGGCGCGGGTCTCGGCGAAGACCATCGAGCGCGTGCGCGGCATCGCCGACCGGCTCGGCTACGTGCCGAACATCGCCGCCCGCAGCCTCGCCGCGACCCGCTCCCACGTCATCGCCGCGCTCGTGCCCGTCGGCCCCGACGACGACCTGCTCGTGAGCCCCCACACCGTCGCCGTCATCGGCGGCATCGAACGGCACCTGCGCAAGCACGGCTACCACGTGCTGCTGCGCGGCATCGAGCACGAGGACGAGATCGCCCAGGCCGTGCGCGGCTGGTCGCTCGACGGCGCGATCCTCGTCGAGTTCGACGACGCGAAGATCGACCGGATCCGCATCGACGAGGTGCCGCTCGTCGCCATCGACTCCTACTCCGCCAACCCGCGCACCGTCGGCGTGCGCACCGACGACCACCGCGGCGGCTGGCTCGCCGGGGCGCGGCTCGCCGAGGCCGGGCATCGCCGCCTGCTCTTCGCCGGCCCCGCGCGACGGGCGAGCGGCGTCGTCGCGCAGCGCTGGGACGGCTTCCGGTCGGCGTGCGTCGCCGCCGGCATCCCGGCCGAGCACCTCGTCGTCGAGGAGGCCCTCACGACGTTCCAGGACGGGCGCGAGCTCGGACAGCGCCTCCGAGACGACCACCCCGACGTCACGGCGGTCTTCGCGACCGCCGACATCCTCGCCGTCGGGCTCATGGCGGGCATCGCCGACGCGGGCGGTTCCGTGCCCGGCGACCTCTCCGTGATCGGCTTCGACGACCTGGACGTCTCGGGTTACACGACCCCGGCTCTCACGACCATCGCGCAGGACATGCCGGCCAAGGTCGCCGAGGCGAGTCGCATCATCCTCGACGAGATCGAGCGCGGCGAGGGCCCCCGCGTGCCCGTCACCCTCGGGGTGCGGCTCGTCGAACGCGGCTCGGTCGCGCCGCCCGCTTCCCGCCGCTGACCACCGTCGGCGGGGACGCGAACGGCGGGTGCGCACCCCCGTCGCACCCGCCGTTTCCGTCCGCGTCTCAGTCGCGCGGGTCGTGCCACTGCCCGTACCCCCACATGAACGGGTACATCGGGCCGAGCGGCGCCCCCGCCGCGAGGGCGAGCGAGGCACTGCCCGGCAGCAGCATCCCCGTCGCCAGGCGCTCGAGCGCGGCGAGGAGCCGGTCGCCGAACGACCGCGTCTCCAACCGTCCGACCGGCCCGGGCGCGAACGCGCGGGCGACCATCAGATCGAACTGCGCCGTCGTGAGGTGCTCGATCGCCTCGATCTCGGTGATCGAGATCGACCCGGCGTTCTCGGCGCCCTGCGCCTCCCGCTCGACCTCGGCCACCGCACGGCGATCCCGGAGCGGAGCGCGCGGCACGTGCGCGGTACGCGTCCCGTTCATATCGCCCTCACCCCCGGAACCGCCGGTCGAGCCGTCGTCGAGACCTCCGCGACCGCCTGCGCGATGGCCGCGGCGACGGCGGCCGGCTGCGAGACCCCGAGCGCATGCGAGGCACCGGAGAGCTCCCAAGTGCCCCGAGACGAGGCCCGCTCCGCGCCGGCGCGGTGCACCGCCACGGGGATGTTGCGATCGGCATCGCCGAAGACGAACCACGACGGCGCACGGCGCCATGCCGGTTCCTCGGCCTGCAGGCCCGCCGTGAGCGCGGCCTCCGTGACCGGGCGCTGCGTGAGCGCCATCGAGCGGGCGGTCGCCGCCGGGACGTCCGCCGCGAACTGGCCGTGGAACGCCTCGAGCCGGATCGCGAACTCGTTCCCGCCGGAGGCGACGGGGTACGACACGAGGGCGTCGCCCAACGTGCTGCCCGGCTCGCTGTTCGAGAGTTCGAGGGCGCTCTGACCGTGCTCCGGCACGAAGGCGGCGACGTAGACGAGCCCGACGACGCGATCGTCGCCGGCGCCCGCCTCCGAGATGACCATCCCGCCGTACGAGTGGCCGACGAGCACGACCTTCCTGCTGGAGGCCGCCACCACGTCGCGCACGTACGCGGCGTCGCCCGCGAGGCTGCGGAGCGGATTGGCGACGGCGACCGCGTCGATGCCGAGCCCGTCGAGATGCTCGAGCACGCCGTTCCAGGATGCCGATTCGGCGAAGGCGCCGTGCACGAGCACGACGAGCGGTTGCGCGGCGCTCATGAGCGGACTCCCGCTGCTTCGGCGTCGCCGGCGTCCGCCGACGTCGTGATGAACGTGCTCCGTGGCCGCGTCGGATCGAGGAGGCGCGGCGAGCGCCCGGTAGCGCCGAGTCCCGAGCCGGTGGCGGGCACGGTGCGCAACCGGGTGATCGTCCAGCCGAGGAGGACCGAAGCGGGATCTCCCAGCCGGAACGCCGCACGGTGGGCCGTGGCGGCGAGCGGCGCCGGGGCGTTCATCGCCCCATCCCGTCGACGTCGATGATCGCCTGCGCGAAGGCGCCCGGCGCCTCCTGCGGCAGATTGTGCCCGACCCCGCCGGCGATGAGCCGGTGCTCGTAGCGGCCCGAGAACTTCGCCGCGTACGCGGAGGCATCCGGATGCGGTGCACCGTTCGCGTCGCCCTCGAGCGTGATCGCCGGGACGGAGACAACGGGACCCGCCGCCAGGCGCGCCTCGACCTCGTCGAAGCGCGGGTCGCCGTCGGCGAGACCGAGCCGCCAGCGGTAGTTGTGGATGACGACCGCGACGTGGTCGGGGTTGTCGAACGCCGCCGTGCTCGCCTCGAACGTCGCATCGTCGAAGGCCCACCGGGGCGACGCGAGACGCCAGATGAGCTTGGCGAAGTCGTTGCGATACCGGTCGTAGCCGACCCGGCCCCGCTCGGTCGCGAAATAGAACTGGTACCACCACTGGTACTCGGCGGCGGGCGGCAGCGGTGCGGCGCCGGCCGCCTGGCTGCCGATGAGGTAGCCGCTGACGGAGACCAGCCCGATGGTCCGTTCAGGATGCAGCACCGCGACGATGTCGGCGGTGCGCGCGCCCCAGTCGAAGCCCGCGACGATCGCACGGTCGACTCCGATGGCGTCGAGGAAGGCGACCGCGTCGGCGGCGACCACGGCCTGCTGGCCGTTGCGCAGCGCGTCCTCCTCGCGGAAGACGGTGCCGCCGTGGCCGCGGAGGTACGGGACGAGCACCCGGTAGCCCGCGTCGACGAGCCGGGGAACGACCTCGCCGAAGCTGCGGATGTCGTAGGGCCAGCCGTGCAGCAGCAGCACGGCCGTGCCGTCGGCCGGACCGGCGTCGACGTAGGCGACGTTCAGTTCGCCGGCGTCGACGTGAAGGAGGTCGGCGAACGGATCGCCGGTGCGGCCCGCGGCGGGGCCCGTGATGATCTGGGACATGTCGTTCCTGCTTTCTTCGTGTCGAGATGCGATGGAGCGTCAGAGTGCGGCGAGCGCGCGGCGGAGGGTCGCGAGCCAGGCGTCGGCCGTGGCGGGGTCGGTGTGCGAGCCGTGGTGGCCGGGGAAGGTCACGAACGGCCGGCCGAGGATTTCGGCGATCCGCAGCGACGTACGGCCGAACGGCAGGTCGAGGCTCTGTTCGCCGGCACCGAGCACGACCGGCACGCCCTGGTCGCCGATCGCGGCGAGGTCGGGCGCGTAGCTCGTGAGCGGCAGCATCTGGTACTTCACGTAGAAGTCGGCGAAATCGAAGCCCGGCAGACCCGCGGCGTTCGGCCGGATGGCGTCGACCTCGGCCTGCGTGAACGGCTTGCCGGCGTTGAAGGGCAGCTGCGTCAGCAGCAGGAAGTCGAGCATCGCCGGCTTCGGTCCCTCGACCCACGCGGTGCGGTAGATCTCCGCGATGCGCGCCTCGAAGTCGTGGGCGTCGCCCAGCACCCGGATCACGGGCGGCTCGTGCGCGACGAGTCCCGCGACGACCTCGGGGTGGTTTTTCGCGAGCTCGAGTCCGACCTCGGCGCCCGCGCTGTTGCCGAACACGAGCGCGCGGTCGATCCCGGCGTCCTGCAGCACGGCGACGACGTCGCGCGCCTGCTGGCCGATCTCGTATCGGCGGGGCTCGCGTCCCGTGCTGCGGCCGAAGCCGCGCGGGTCGTAGGTGATGACGGTGCGGTCCGCGGCGAGCGGGTCCGCGATGAGCGCGTACGCGCTCGCATCGCCGGGCGTGCCGGGCAGCAGGATGATCGGCTCCCCGGTGCCGCGGACGTCGTAGACGATGGCGTCGCCCTCGACGGCGACTCGGCCGGTGCGCACTGCGGGTCCGGCGGCGGTGTCCTGGATGGTCATGAGGTGATTCCTTCGTTCTCGTCAGCTGTGACCGGACGGCCGGCTGACCCGTGACCCGTCCGCGGTTGCGGCGGGGTGATTCGACGATCTCGCCGACGCGCGTTCCGATGCGCCGGTGCAATCCCCGGGGACCGGCCCCGGGAGGGGCGGCCCGGGGCCCCGGGGACGCCCCGGGACCACGGGCCGCGACGCGGCCGCCGGCTCAGCGGGAGCCGAGCAGGGCGACTCCGGCCCAGAAGCCGCAGCGGTGGTCCTGGGCGAAGCCGGTCTCGACCGCAGGGGTCGGATCGTCGAGCGAGAGCACCCGGCGATGGAGGAGGTCGAACTTCGGCCAGGGCGTCGCGTCGGTCGACGGCGATCCGGAGGCCGCGAAGGCGACCCAGGCCGTCTGCATCGCGTTCGCGAGCTGCTCCTGCGACGGCGAGAGCGAGCCCGGGATGGGCGCGTTCGGCTGGTCGAACAGGTAGGCGAGCTCCGACTGGTGCGTCGCGGCGAGCGGCGGGCCCAGCACGTCGGGGATGTACAGCTGCGGCGCTTCGGCGTCGTTGAACTCGTAGGCGAACGTCGGCACCCATGTCGCGGCGGCGGCGTTGAGGGCGATCGCCGGGCACGAGAAGTTCGCGTCCGAGTTGAGCGTCGTGAACGCGTGGGCGGGCGATGCGAAAGAACGCAGCGGGTAGGTCGCCGCGATGAGCTTCGCCGTGCGCTGGCTCACGCCGAAGTTGGAGGCGATCGTGTCGACGTAGTTCCCGGCGTCGATGGTGGCCGGCAGGCCGGCTGTGGCGCCCTTCGTGACGCTCGCGTGCAGCGCCACGAACAGGCGCTCCTCCTGGGTGTTCACCCCGTTGAGGATGGGGACGCGGGCGAAGCGGCCTGTGGCGATCGCCGTGCCGATCGATCGGGGCAGCACGGCGCCGTCGACCACTCCCGGCGTGATCGAGACGGGCTGTTCGGCCACGAGCACGTCGACCGGGACCCCGCGCAGGCATTCGGCCGTCTGATCGGCGCAGCCCACCGCCGTCGCGGACGCGATGCCCTCGGCCTCGGCCTGGGCGAGCGACTTCTGCTCGGGCGCGAAGGCGCCGCTTTCGATGATGGCCCGATGGAAGAGCCCCGTCGCGCCGGGCGAAGCGAGCTGCATCGCGACCGAGAGTCCGCCCGCCGACTGGCCCGCGATGGTCACGTTGCCGGGATCCCCGCCGAACGCGGCGATGTTGCGCTGCACCCACTGGAGCGCCGCCTGCTGGTCCATCAGCCCGAAGTTGCCGGTCGGTGCGCCGGGCGAGGCGGCCAGCGCCGGGTGCGCGAGGAAGCCCAGCAAACCCAGGCGGTAGTTGATCGTGACGACGATCGCGCCCTTGCCGGCCAGGTCGGACGCCTCGTAGTCGGCCCCCTCGCCGAGTTCGAAGCCGCCGCCGTGGATCCAGACGATCACGGGAAGCCGGCCGGCGGAGGCCGCCGCCGGCACCGTGAGGTTCAGGTACAGGCAGTCCTCGCTCGAGCCGTTCGGGCTGGGCGGCGCCTGCGGGCAGACCGGCGAGTAGGCGCTCGCATCACGGATGCCGGACCAGGCGGCGACCGGCTGCGGCGGCGCCCAGCGGAGGTCGCCGACGGGGGCGGCCGCGTACGGGACTCCGCGGAACTCGACCCCCGTCGACGTCGCGACGCCCTGCAGGCGGCCGGAGTCGATGTCGACCGCGGTCGGCGGCGGACCGGCGTGGGCCGGTGCGGTCCGCACCTCCTGGGCGTGCGCCGGCACGGCGAACTCCGACAGGCAGGCGACCAGGACGATGAGCGCGGCGATGATGCCGGCGGCCTTGAGCGCGAGGTGCGCGAGGCGGGAGAAGCGCGGACGCGTCTCCGGGGCGAATGAATCGGCTTGGGTATCCATTCCCCCAACGTCCCGGGAACCGCTCGCTCCCTGCGCCGGTGCACCCGACTGGCCGGGCCCCCGGCAACCCCCGGGGCACTGGCCAGGGTGCGACCCGGGCGCGCCTTCCGCTCCCGGCGAGGAGCATCGTCCACGAGATCGACTCCGACGCGGCGCTGCAGTGCCGCGACATCGAAGGGAAGGCACCGACATGTCCGAACAGTCCACCTCGCAGCCCCGGATCTGGCTCGTCACCGGCAGCTCACGCGGCTTCGGCCGTGCCATCGTCGACGCCGTGCTCGAGCGCGGCGACGTCGTCGTCGCGACCGCTCGCTCGACGAGCGAGCTCGCCCCGCTCGTGACGCGGTTCGGCCCGGATCGCCTCCTGCTCGCCGAACTCGACGTCACGGACGCCGAGGCGGCGGACCGGACCGTCGCCCGGGCGCTCGACCGGTTCGGCCGGCTCGACGTCGTGGTCAACAACGCCGGGTACGCCGACACGGCGGCCATCGAGGAGATGCCGGCCGACGTGTTCCGCCGGCAGATCGAGACGAACTTCTACGGCGTGGTCAACGTCACCCGAGCCGCCCTGCCGATCATGCGGGCGCAGCGCTCCGGGCTGTTCCTGCAGTTCTCCTCCGTCGGCGGCCGCATCGGGGGCACGCCGGGCCTCGGCGCGTACCAGGCCGCGAAGTTCGCCGTCGAGGGGTTCTCCGAGGTGCTGGCGGCCGAGGCCGCGCCGTTCGGCGTGCGTGTCGTCATCGTCGAACCGGGCGGGTTCCGCACCGACTGGCAGGGCGGTTCGATGCGCATCTTCGACGCCGGCGCCGACTACGCCTCGACCGTTGGGGCCCTCAACGATTACCGCCGGGCCAACGACGGCACCCAGCCCGGCGATCCGGCGCGCGCGGCGGCAGTGCTCGCCGGTCTCGTCGACCGCGCCGAGCTGCCGCTGCGACTGCCGCTCGGCTCCGATGCGGTCGACCGTGCGATCGCGGGCGATCGCGCCCGCGCCGACGAAGCGGCCGCCTGGGCGGACGTCAGCCGGAGCACGGACTTCGCCGCGGCTCCCCGGAGCACGGACGGAGGATCCGCGTCGTGAAGCCGGTCCGTGGCGAACCGTCGCCCCACGGTCGCACGGGTACCCGCAGTCCGATCCGGTGACGGTGGCGCCCGGTTCGCGGACTCACCCGATCGAGACGAGCTCCGTCACGTCGTCGTCGGGCAGCCCGTCGGCGATCGCGTTCACCTCGACCGAGACGAGGTCGGCACGCCCCGAGACCACGTTGAGGAACGCCGTGTCGGCGGCGTCCCGGCCCGTCGCGATGCGCACGAGCGAACTGCGGGGGGCGAGCGTCGTGGCGTCGACCACCCGCCAGGCGCCGTCGACCCAGGCCTCGGCGACGGCGTGGAAATCCATGGGATCGAGGCCCGGCGCGTACACGGCGACGAGGCGGGCGGGCACGCCCGAGGCGCGCAGGAGCGCGACGCAGAGGTGCGCGAAGTCGCGGCAGACGCCGGCCCGGGCGAGCAGGGTGCGCTCGGCGCCGTCGGTCGGCTGCGAGGAACCGGACACGTAGGCCAGGCGGGTGCCGACCCAGGACGACACCGCCGCGAGCAGCTCGGCCGACCCCGCGAGACCGCGGAACTCGGCCGCCGCGGTCGGCGCGAGCGCGTCGGATTCGGCGTACCGGCTCGGCCGCAGATACTGCAGCAATTCGACTTCCGGGCCGTCGGCGGCGCGCCCGCCACCGACCGCAGCCGAGTATGCCGCTTCGAGCCGGCCGGCCCCGACCGCGACGCGGTGCAGGCGGCCGCCGTGGACGTCATCCACCTCGTGCATCTCGACGGCCTCGCCATCGAGCGTGATCTCCAGAAGCTCGCGATCCGGATCGTAGGCACGGGAGACGGCGATCGCGAACACGAGGTCCGCGGGCTCGGTGACGTCGAGGACGATTCGGGAGCCCACCTGTCGCTGCATCCGTCAAGGATGCCCCGGGCGAACGCGAAAGCACAGGCTTCCCGCCGGGTCGGAGGGCGAACTCTCAGTGCACCCCGCGGAGCGCGTCGACGACGCGGAGGGTCGCGAGCGTGCGCGCGTGATCGGCCGCGGCATCCGCGTCGCCCCGCACGAGGTCGACGAACCGCCAGGTCTCGTACCCGAGGTTGTTCGTCTCGCCGTCAACCTCGACCGTGCGCGTCGACCCGTCGTGGAGTTGGAGCGTCAACCGGCGGGGCAGGTCGATGCGGTCGACGAGCAGCGTGCCCGTTTCGCCCTGGATCTCGTTCGGACGCTCGGACGCCGTGATCTTCGAGTAGGCGACCGTGCCGACGAAGCCGTCGTAGCCGAGCACGGCCGATCCGGCGCCATCGGCACCGCTCGCGACCTGGATGCCCGAACCGGACACGGCCGACGGCTCGCCGAAGAGCTCGATCATCGCCGCGATCGGGTATACCCCGAGGTCGAGCAGCGCGCCGCCCGCGAGCTCGGGGTCGAAGATGTTGACACGCTCGCCCGCGAGCACGAGGTCGTAGCGCGCGGAGCGCTGGCACACGGCGAACGACGCGAGCCGGAGGGTGCCGAGTTCCGGCAGCAGGCCGCGGATCGCGGCCATCCCGGGATCGTGCACGTTGCGCATCGCCTCGAGCACGACGACGCCGTGCGCGGCGGCCTCGGCGACGAGGAACTCCCACTCGACGACGGTCGGCACGGCGGGCTTCTCGACGAGCACGTGCGTGCCGGCGCGCACGGCAGCGAGCGCCGTCTCGAGGTGGAGGCCGTTCGGGGTCGCGAGGTAGACCGCGTCGATCTCGTCGGAGCCGAGCAGCCCGTCGAGGTCGGCGCTCCAGCGCGGCACGCCGTTCGCCGCGGCGAAGGCCTCGGCCCGTGCCCGGTCGCGCGAGTACGCCGTGGTGACGGCGAGCCCGTCGACGCCGTGCGCCGCGGCGATCCAGCGCTCGGTGATGCTGCTCGTGCCGATCGTGGCGAGGCGGAGGGGGTTCGTCATGTCCGTCACCGGGGTCCGGGCTTGATCGAGAGGTCGGTGATGACCGCGTCGCGCGGCAGATCGAGCGCGGTGAGGATGCCGGTGACGACGGATTCCGCGTCGATCCAGGCATCCGGTTCGTAGTCGCGCCCCTCCTGCTCGTGCACGCGCGCCTGCATCGGGGTCGCCGTGCGGCCCGGGTAGACGGTCGTGACTCGCACGCCGTGGCGGGCCTCCTCGCCGCGCAGCGCGTCGGCGAGCGCCTTGAGCCCGTGCTTCGAGGCGCCGTAGGCGGCCCAGTCGGGGTGCGCGGCGACGCCGGCGCCCGAGTTGACGAAGAGCACCTGGCCGCGCGCGGCCCGCACGGCGGGCAGGAGGTGCCGGGTGAGCTCGGCGGGGGAGATCAGGTTGACGTTGAGCTGCGAGGTCCAGGCCGCCAGGGGCAGGGCGGCGACTGGACCGAGGTCGACGACGCCGGCGGCGTGCACGATCGCGTCGACGGTCGCGGGCAGCTCGGCGGCCGCCAGCGCGGCTTCGATCGTCTCCGGCCGGGCGAGGTCGGCGACGAGGGTCGTCGCGCCGGGGAACTCCTGGGCGGCGTCCGCGGCCCGGCCGGCGTCGCGGGCGACGAGCACGAGCCGGTCGCCGCGATCGGCCAGCCGCCGAGCGAGCGCCCGCCCGATCCCCGAGCCGGCACCGGTGAGCACGATGGTCTGCGTCATCCGTTCATCGTCTCACCCCGGTACGGAACTCCCGGCTGCCGACGACCGGTTCACCAGCCCGGCGGTCGACGGACGAGTCCGGCGAAGAGCGCATGCAGCAGCGGCAGCGCCGACACCCACAGCAGCACCGTGCCGAACACGGCGTCGGACGCGTGCAGCACCGCCCCGCCGACGAAGAGCCCGACGAACAGGAGTGCCGAGATCACGCGGGCGAGCATCCGTTCGACCCGGCGCAGGTGCCGGTCGGCGCCGGGCGTCTGCACCGGGACGCGGCCCCGCTCGAGGTCGGCGAGGAGCCCGTCGATGCGGCGGGGGAGCCGTGCCGCGATGCCGAGCGTCGCGAGGGCCTCCCGGCCGAACGCGCGCACCGCGCCGCCCTGCTCGTCGCGCAGCAGCGAGTCGGCGTAGGGCTCGACGGCGTTCCAGATGTTGAACTCCGGGTCGAGCGAGCTGCACACGCCCGAGGTCACCGAGATCGCCCGGATGATGAGGAGGAACTTCTCCGGCAGCTGGAACGGCAGGGTGCGCATGACCTCGCCGAACTCGTCGGCGAAGTCGACGAACTCGCGCTGGTCGACGCGCTGCAGTTCGGCGAAGCCCATGCCGCCGAAGCGCGCGAACAGCTCCGTCATCGCGCGTTCGAGCTCGGCGGTGTCGGCCGAGGGCAGCAGCAGACCGATGTCCTGGATGCCCGCGACGAGCCCCTTGCCGTCGCGCGCCGCGATGGCGATGACGAGACGGCGCAATCCCGCGCGGAGATCCTCGGGGACCTCGCCCATCATGCCGAAGTCGACGAAGGTGATCTTCCAGGCCGGCGTACCCTCGACCGGCTCGGAGGGGGACGCCGGCCCGGACGCGGCGACGGCTGTCGGCACCGGGGTCACGAAGATGTTGCCGGGGTGCGGGTCGGCGTGGAAGAAGCCGTGGTCGAAGAGCTGGTCGAACATGATGCGCGCGAGCTCGGTCGCGACGGCGGGCGGCGCGATGCCCGCCGATTCGAGGGCCGTGCGGTCGTCGATCTTGATCGCCGTGACGTCCGAGAGCGTCAGCACGCGCTGGGTCGTGCGCTCCCACGCGACCTCCGGCGCCGATACCCGGGCATCCTCGGCGAAGTCCTCCGCGAAGCGCACGGCGTTGCCCGCCTCGTGCAGGTAGTCGATCTCGAGCAGGCTCGTGTGGGCGAACTCCTCGACGAGCGCCGGCGCATCCGTGTGCTCGCGGACGATGCGCACCCGCTGCAACCAGCCGGCGATGCGCCGGAGCGCCGCGAGGTCGACCTCGACGATCTCCTCGATGCCGGGTCGCTGCACCTTCACGACGATCTCGGCGAACCCGGCATCCTCGGCCACCTCCGGCGCGAGCCGGGCGCGGTGCACCTGCCCGAGCGAGGCGGCCGCGAGCGGCGCCGGCTCGAAGGCGGCGTACGCGCGCTCGAGCGGCATCCCGAGCTCGGCCTCGGCGAGGCGGCGGATCGCGGCGAAGTCGGCCGCGGGCACCTCGTCCTGGAGGCCTGCGAGCTCGTCGGTGATCTCCGGCGGCAGCACGTCGAGCCGTGAGGAGAGGAACTGACCGACCTTGATCATGAGGCCGCCGAGCTCGACGGCCAGGCCGTGGAACTTGCGGGCGATGCCCACGAACCGCTTCGTGCGGTTCCGCGCCGAGAGCCGCTCCAGGCCGAAGCGCGGCAGCACGAGCTCGAACCACCACTCCTGCACGAGGTAGCGCACCGCGAAGCGCATGATCCGCCGGTAGCGGGCGCGCGGGTTCGCGGCGTCGGTCATCGGCTCCCCCTGCCGGACTCCGCCTCGCCGCCGGCCGACGGCATCCGGTCAGTCCTGGGCGAGGATCGAATAGAGCTTACGCCGGGCCTCGTCGAGCACGGCGACCGCCTGCTCGGCCTGTTCCGGGGTGCCGCCCCGCGCGACCTGGGCGACCGCCTGCGCGAGTTTCATGCCCGCCTTCGGCAGCTCGCCGGAGCGACGGGCATCCGCCATGGCCGGGCTCGCCCAGGGAGCGGAGTCCGCCGCGGCATCCGCGGCCTCGCGCCCTGAGTCGGTGAGCGAGTAGACCTTCTTGCCGTTCGCCTCCTCGGCCGTCACGAGCCCCTCGTCGGCGAGGAGCTGCAGCGTCGGATAGACGGAGCCGGGGCTCGGCTTCCAGAGCCCGCCGGTGCGCTCCTCGATCGCGTGGATGAGCTGGTACCCGTGCATCGGCTCCACCGCGAGCAGCGCCAGGATCGCCGTGCGCACGTCGCCGCGGCCCATGCGCGGCCCGACCTTCTGCTCGAACGTGTCGCGGAGCCCCTGCAGCGCATCCCAGAGATTCGCCCCGCCCAAGCCGCCGTCGCCGCCGAAGCCGCGCGGCCCACCGAATGCCCCGCCGGTGTCGTTCCCTTGCGTGTTCATTGCAACCTCCTCGATGGTCGAGTAGCGACGAAGGAGCGTATCGAGACCCGCCCCACCGCCGGTCGAGTAGCGACGAAGGAGCGTATCGAGACCCGCCCCCACCGCCGGTCGAGTAGCGACGCAGGAGCGTATCGAGACCCTGGAAGTCGATCCGCCGGGTCTCGATACGCTGCGCTACTCGACCGACGGGTCGGGTGACCTGCTTCCCGCCCCTCCGCCGATACCGGACGATACATCGCTACCGGCGCGGCGGAACCCCTCAGGACCGATCGTCTCCGCCGCGCTCAGCCGCGTGGTCGCGGCGCCGGAGCGGGCGGAACCTCCTTGGCGGCGATCACCGCGCCGCGGGGGATCGTCTCGAGACCGCGCTTGCCGTCGACCACGAGTTCGCGCTCGTCGATCGTGACCAACGGGCCGAGCGCGTCGGTCGCCTGGCCGGTGGGCAGGATGTACCGCACGACGACCCGCATGCCGGGCTCGAGTCGCTGCAGTGCAGTCACCGACCGACTCCCTTCTCTTCCAATCGTCCGTCGTGCGCAGTACGCGTTCCCGCTCGGCGAGCCCGATCGGTTCCGGACGATGCATCGCTACCGGCGCCGCGCACCCGGCCGGGACCGTTCGTCTACGCCGCCGAACCACGACGCGAGTACGAACGCCATCGCGACCGCCCCGACGCCGACGGCGACCCGCTCGCGCCGGGTACGCGCTCCGCCGCGGAGCATCCACAGGCCGCCGACGGCGTTGACGGCGCTCCAGGCGACGTTCGCTGCGGGACTCGACGGCGAGACTCCCGGTTCCTCGGAGAACGGGCTCGGGAACGGGCGGCCCTGCACCCCGGCGACTCCGTGGGGCACCGCGTTCACGAGCAGGACGGCGCCGAGGGCGCGGCGGATCGGGCGAGGAGAGGGAACCGGGCTCGGAGTGGCATCCGTCATGCCGTGGAGTCAACACCCGCGCACGGCCGGGTGTCGAGCGCCGGGTCTTCCGAGGTGATCGCGGGTCAGCGGCCGGCGGGCGGTCGGGCCGGACTCTCGGCGTCCGAGGTGCTCGCTAGGTTCGCTCTGTCCCGCAACGATCACGGGCGCCCCGCGCCGAGACAGGAGACCGCCGACCGATGCCCGAGAAGCTCTTCCCGGAACGCCAGCGCTGCAAGGCCTGCGCGAAGAAGCTCGGCGGCCCGGGCGCGCCGGTCTACCTCGGCCTGCACTGCTCGCCGCGGTGCGCCGGGCTCGCCGAACCGCATGCCGACGCGGCCGCGGCGCCGCGCGAGTGCAAGACCGACCGCGGCGGTCGCTGGGAGTTCAAGCGGCGCTACCGCAGCGAGAGCGAGATCCCCGGCAACCTCCGCGACGACCCGACGACGAACTGGTACTGGTGCACCCACTGCGGGCACCTGCACATCGGGCACAGCCGCATCGACCTCGCGCGGGAGACGCACCGGGTGCTCGGCGACCGCGCCGCACTGGCGGATCTGCTCGTCAAGACCCGCGGCCGGGCCACCCACAAGCAGGTCGCCGAGGTCGCGAAGATCCGGCCGATCCGGCTGAAGGAACTGGAGGACCCGACGGGCGAGAAGTTCGACGTGAACGCCCTGTTCGCCGTGCTCGCGGTCTACCGCATCAAGCTCGCGGCGGTGCTCCGGCAGGAGGGCGCCGGTCGGGCCTGATCCGCGCGGTGCCGGACGGCGCCGTCAGCGCCGCGCCCGGGTTCTCGGTCGGGCGTCCCGGCGCAGCATCCCGCGCCGCGCCCGCCCCGCGAGGTCGAGCGAGGCGAGCCTCGGCTCCTGGACGGGGATCGCACCGGTGACCACCGCATCCACGGTCATGGAGCCGTCGACGGGCCCGATGACGGGGATCGGGGTCGTCGGGGTCGCGGTGCGCGGTTCGACGCGCATCCGCGCGAGCCGACGGTGCTCGATCGCGTACGCGGGGATGAGCAGTGCGACGGCGCCGAGCCACGCGAGCGGGTTGCTCCACACGACGCCGACGAAGCCGAACACCGCGCCGAGCGCGACGGCCGCGCCGACCCGCATCACGAGCTCGACGACCCCGGTGACGGTGGGCACGACGGTGCGGCCGAGGCCCTGCAGGGCGCCGCGCAGCACGAAGAGCACGCCGAGCGCCGAGTAGGTGAAGCCGTTGACGGCGAGCATCGTCGCCGCCTGGTCGACCACCGCGTCAGCGCCGTCGCCGACGAAGAGACGCACGAGCTGCGCGCCGAACGCGATGAGGATCGCGCCGAGCAGCACCGATGCGGCGATCGACATCCAGACGGACTGCACGACGCCGCGGCGGATGCGGTCGGGGCGGCGGGCACCGTAGTTCTGGGCGGCGAACATCGACACGGCGAGGCCGATCGACTGCAGCAGGGCGACGGCGATCGAGTCGACGCGCGAAGCGGTCGTGTACGCGGCCACCGCGTCCGCGCCGAGGGTGTTCAAGGCGACCTGCACCGAGATCGTGCCGATCGCGATGATCGAGGCCTGGAACCCCATCGGCAGGCCGACCCGCAGGTGCTCGAGGAGCTCCGCCTTCGGGAAGCGCCAGGACGCCCGCGTCAGGTGCAGCACGGGCAGCCGACGGCGCGCGTACTCGAGGCAGAGCAGCACCGAGACGGCCTGCGCGACGACCGTGGAGAGCGCGGCCCCGGCGACGCCCCAGTCGAGCGGGCCGACCATCAGGACGACGAGCCCGACGTTGAGCGCGCACGCGATCGCGAGGAACACGAGCGGCGTGCGCGAGTCGCCGATCGAGCGGATGATCGCCGACAGGTAGTTGAAGAACATGATCGCGGCGGCGCCGAGGAAGCTCACCTGGGTGAACACGACGGCCTCGGGCAGCAGTTCTTCCGGCGTCTGCATGAGCCGCAGCGCCGGCTCGGCGAGCAGCGGGGCGCCGACCGTCAGCAGAACGCTCATCGCCCCGGTGAGCGCCGTGCCGATCGCGACCGACCTGCGGACGGCGTCGTGATCGCGCGCGCCGTACGCCTGCGCCGTCGGGATCGCGAAGCCCGACGTGACGCCCCACGCGAATCCGAGCAGCAGGAACAGGAGGCTGCCGGTCGCGCCGACGGCGGCGAGCGAGTCGACGCCGAGATGGCGGCCGACGACGATCGCGTCGGCGACCTGGTAGAGCTGCTGCACGACGTTGCCGACGAGCAGCGGCACGGCGAAGACGAGGATGACGCGCCAGGGCGCGCCGCTGGTGAGGGTTCTGGCCATCGGGTTCTCGAACGGGAAGTCGGCGGGAGCGGCACGCGGCGGTCGCCGGGCCCTCCCGAGTTTATCGAATCGATTCGAGAATCGAGCGCCGAATCGGCCTTCGCGCCTACCGGATGCCGGCAGGGCGCCGCCCGACGAGGCTCTCCGCGGCGGCGCGGACGGCCTCGCGCGGGTCGCGGGGCGCCCAGCCCAGCACCCGGCGGGCCCGCTCGTTCGAGGTGCGCTTCGACCAGCCGAGGTCGGGCACGACCGAGCGCGCCTGCGCAGAGAACAGCGCGGCGATGCGGATGACGAAGTTCGGCACCGCGCGCGTCGACACGTTCGGCGCGGCATCGCCGAGGTCGTCGCGAATCGTCGTCGCGATGTCGCGCATGGAGAGCGCGGGCCCGTTGGAGAGCAGGAAGCGCTGCCCGGCCGCATCAGGGTTCGTCATGGCGAGCACATGCGCGCGGGCCACGTCGCGGACGTCGACGATGGGGATGTAGAGGTCGGGGAGGGTCTTCAGGTCGCCCTCGATCAGGTTCTGCACGATGTGGTTCGCGCCCGACACGGCGCCGCCGAGCAGCGGCCCCATGACGGCGACCGGCAGCATCGTCGTGAGCGCGGGCGCGTCCGGTTCGCGCTCGACGAACTCCCATGCGGCCCGCTCGGCGAGGGTCTTGCTCTTCCCGTACGCGTCCACGCCCGGGCCGTCGAGCACCGTCCAGTCGTCCTCGGTGAAGACGTGCGCGTCGTGCGGGTGCCCCCAGCTCACGGCGTGGAACGCACTCGTCAGCACGACGCGCGGCACGCCGGCGTCCCGCGCCGCGCGCAGCACCCGGAGCGTGCCCTCGCGAGCGGGCACGATGACGTCGTCCTCGTGCTCGACATGCCCCGGCATGACCGGGGACGCGACGTGCAGCACCACGTCGATGCCGTCGGTCGCGGCCGCCCAACCGTCGTCGGCGAGCAGGTCGGCGACGACGAACGTCAGGGGCGCGTCGGCCGGCATCCCGGCGCGCTCGAGCTCGGTGCGGACGCGGTCCGCCGTGTCGAGCGAGCGCAGCGTCGCGCGCACCTGGGCACCGCTGTCGAGGGCGGCGAGGATGACGTGGCCGGCGATGAAACCGGATCCACCGGTGACGAGGACTCGAGGGGCAGGCATGCGATTCTCCGTATCTCTGGGGTGCCTCCAGCCTCCGCCGCGCGCCGGGCGCCAACCAGTGCCGCCGCGTTCCTGGTAGCGGCACGCCCATGCGGCCGGCCGCACCCCGTGCCTAGGGTGAGGTGTGGACGACGCGACGAACTCCCTCGGCGAGTTCCTGCGCGCCCGCCGCGATCTCGTGACCCCGGAGCAGGCGGGCATCCCCGTCTCCGGCGTGCGCCGGGTGCCCGGACTGCGCCGTGAGGAGGTCGCGATGCTCGCGGGCATCAGCAACGAGTACTACCTCCGGCTCGAGCAGGGCCGCTACCGCAACCCGTCCGCCCAGGTGCTCGAAGCCGTCGCCCGGGTGCTCCGATTGGATGACGAGAGCACCGCGTATCTGCTCCGGCTCGGCACCGCGCCGACGCGTCCCCGCCGTCGCCGTCCGCCCGCGGTGACCGTGCCGATCGGCGTCCAACGGCTCGTCGCCGACCTGCCGCTGCCCGCCTTCGTCGAGGGCCGCTACCTCGACGTGCTCGCCGCGAACGCGCCCGCCGCGGCGCTCTCGCCCCGGCTCGTCGTCGGCCGCAACCGGCTCCTCGACGTGTTCCTCGACCCCGACGAGCGCGACCTCTTCGTGGACTGGGACCAGGCGACCGAGGGGATCGTCGCCTCCTTCCGCCAGTCCGTCGGCACCGACCTCGAAGACCCGCGGCTCATCGAACTCGTCGGACAGCTCTCCCTCTCGAGCCCGCGGTTCCGGCGGCTGTGGGACCGCCACGACATCGGCGGCCGGCGCGGGGCGCTGCTGCGCTTGGAGCATCCGGTCGTCGGACTCGTGCACCTGCATCGCGAGAAGCTCATCGTCGCCGAGGCGCAGCAGCTGACCGTCGCGATCTACCACCCGGCGCCCGAGCCCGCCGATGCCGACAAGCTCCGCCTCATCACGGCGGCCGCGCTCGACGCCGCCCGCTAGTCGCGTCAGCCGTCAGCCGGTCAGCCGGTCCGGCCGGTCTCCGGGAGCCGCTTGCGCCGGCGCCACGCGTCGTGGTGCACCGTGCCGCTGATCGTGTGGATGCCGACGATCACTACCCACAGCAGGAACGGGAACACCGCGAGCACGGCGTTCGCCCACCCGCCGACCGAGAAGAGGTCGGCCTCGTCGGTCCCGCCGAACATCGTCGGCACCGCGGCGAGGTTCAGGGCGGCGGCGACGTACGCGAAGACGGCCGTCCAGAGCGGCAGCACCGCGGTCATGCGCACGAGGTAGCCCGCCGACGCCATGACGAGCGCGGTCAGGATGCATCCGATCGAGCCGAACAGGAGCATGTGCCCCTCGATGAGCGCGCGGATGACGACCCCGTCGGCCTGCCCTTCGGCGGCGTCGAGCCCGGCTCCGCCGGACATGGCGTCGCCGACGAGGGTGACAGCCACGTAGACGAGTCCCGCGCCGAAGCCGATGTCGGCGACCCACGACAGCTCGGGGTTGCGGGAGGTGACCAGCTGCCGGAACCCGCCGAAGAACACGATGAGGCTCGTCATGAGGATCGAGTCGGCGAGCACGACGGCGAGCGTCCCGTTCGCCGTGCGTTCGAAGTACGCCTCGAGCCCGGCAGCGTCGGTGAGCCCCGGCCGGGCGCCCTCGAAGAACTGCCGCGCCCCCTCGAAGGCGAGCGCGACCGCGACCACGATCGACGCGACGCCGGTGACGCGCCGCACATCGGGCGCACGTCTCGTGCGCGGTACCGCCTCCGTCATCGACCGTCCTCCCACCCCAGGAACCTGCGGCCGAGCGGCGGCCCGTCCGGCGGGTGCCAACCTACAAGGACCCCGGGGATTCCGTCGCCCGCCCGAGGACGGCGTCGACAACGCAGTCCGTCCCGTCCGAGAACGGACCCGGCTTCTCGGCGCTTCCGCACCGAGCCGGGCGGTTCAGTCCACGGGCTTCGCCTGCTCCAGACGTCGCCGGCACGATGCGGAAGCGTCCCGTCATGTCCCCGCGCGAGAACCCGAGGGAGTCGTACAGCGGGCGCCGGCCGGTCGCGAAGCGGGCGACGAAGGCCGAGCAGTCCGGCATCGCGCGTTCCTCAATGGATCGGGCCCCGCCTCGCGGCGGGGCCCGATGTGTTCCGGGTTGTCTCGGGTTCTTCGGGGGCCGCCGACGCGGCTCGCCGTCATCCGGTGGGAATCAGGTGAGCTGCTGCATGTCGGCGAAGCGGGAGAAGTGGCCGTGGAACGCCACGGTCACGGTGCGGGTCGGGCCGTTGCGGTGCTTGGCGACGATGAGGTCGGCCTCGCCGGCTCGGGGGCTGTCGCGCTCGTAGGCCGCTTCGCGGTGCAGCAGGATCACCATGTCGGCGTCCTGCTCGATCGAGCCCGATTCGCGGAGGTCGCTGATCGCGGGCATCTTGTCGGCGCGCTGCTCGGGGCCACGGTTCAGCTGCGAGAGCGCGATGACCGGCACCTGCAGCTCCTTCGCGAGCAGCTTCAGCGCACGCGAGAACTCCGAGACCTCCTGCTGGCGGCTCTCGACGCGCTTGCCGCTCGTCATGAGCTGGAGGTAGTCGATGATGATCATCTTGAGCCCGACGCGCTGCTTGAGCTTGCGGCACTTCGCCCGGATCTCGACGAGGGTCATGTTGGGGGAGTCGTCGATGTAGAGCGGCGCACCCGCGATGCGGCCCTGCACCTGGGCGATCGTCGACCAATCGCGGGAGTCGACGGTGCCCTTGCGCATCGACTGGAGCGGAATGGACGCCTCGGCCGAGAGCAGTCGCATCGCGATCTCGGACTTGCCCATCTCGAGGCTGAAGACGATGGTGGGCGCGTCGTGGTGGATGGCCGCAGCCCGCGCGAAGTCGAGCGCGAGCGTCGACTTTCCCATGGCGGGTCGGGCGGCGACGATGATCATCTGGCCGGGGTGGAGGCCGTTCGTGAGGTCGTCGAGCTCCGCGAACCCCGTCGGCACGCCGGTCATCTTGCCGTCGGTGTGCTTGGCCGCCTCGATCTCCTCGATGGCCTGGGTGACGGCCTCGCCGAGCGGGACGTAGTCCTCGGTCTCGACGGACCCCGTGACGGAGTAGATCTCGGCCTGCGCGTTGTTCACGAGGTCGACGACCTCGCCCTCGCCGGAGTACCCCATTTGGACGATGCGGGTGCCGGCGTCGACGAGCCGGCGCAGCAGCGCGCGCTCGGCGACGATCTCGGCGTAGTAGCCGGCGTTCGCCGCGGTCGGCACGATCGCGGTGAGGGTGTGCAAGTACTCCACGCCGCCCGCGCGGCCCAGTTCGCCCGACTTCGTCAGCTCGTCGGTCGCGGCGATGACGTCGGTCGGCTCGCCGTGCGAGTAGAGGTTCAGGAGGGCGTTGAAGATGACCTCGTGCTTGGGGATGTAGAAGTCCACCCCGCGCAGGGTCTCGACGACGTTCGCGACGGCGTCGGTGGAGAGCATCATCGCGCCGAGCGTGGACTGCTCGGCGAGGAGGTCGTGCGGAGGGGTGCGCTCGGCGCCGTGACGGACGTCTCCGGATTCGGGTACCAGGTGCGCGATCGACAACTCGGGCTTCCTCAGCTTTCTCCTCGTGCATGGATGACGCAGGCACGACGAACAGCGCCCGGCCTGCACTCTTCGCTTCGACGTGAACAGTCCAGCACCGACCGCCGACATCCATCGGTGACACGCACGGACGCCCCCGGGTTCGTGCGCGGACTCACGCTATGTAGCGCCGATCCACAGCGCAACCCGGCCTGTGGATAACTCTGGGGACAATTGCGCGGAGGTGGGGGAGAAGATGTGGACAGGGGTTGTGGAGAACTGTGGAATCAGGCCGAACTACACCGCTGTGATTCCAGCTTGACCGGGTGTTTTCTGATTCCACAGGTGTGTGTGGAAATCAATTCCGAACCCGTGCACACCTTCGGCGTGTCCTGTGCACAACTCTCACGAACATTCCTCAGGTACCGCTTGCCGCCGAGGGCGGATCGGGTGTAGACGCAGCGTGATCACGACCCGGCGCTCGCTGCGCTCCGACACACGCCCGTAACCGGGGGGTTGTCAGACGTAATACGCAATCCATAGATTCGCCACAACTGAAACACAGGCATCCGCCGGTCTCCAGTCGGCGGACGCCGACCTCGCGCGCCGGGCCCCGTCCGCGAGCCAGCAGAACCGAATGGAGTACCCGTGCTCAGACGTACCCTCGCGGGTGTGTGCACGACGGCCGTCGTCCTGACGTCGGCCGTCATCGCAACGCCCGCGTTCGCCGCGGTCGAGCCCCCGGTCCTGGACATCGTCCGACCGGTCTCGCCGCAGATCCAGATGCCCGCGCAGTACCCCACGCAGCCGGTGCTCGAGGTCGTCCCCGACCTGCCGACCGACGCCTCGATCGCGCGCGGCGTCATGCCGTACGACGAGATCGCGCCCTTCCTCAACGGCGTCATGGCGTCGAGCAATCGCGTCTCGGCGCAGGTCGTCGGCAAGTCGGCCCTCGGCCGCGACATCTACATGGTCACCGTCACGGCGCCGGAGACGGCGGCCGAGGTCGCGCAGCAGGCGGTGTGGCGCGACACGATCAAGCACGACCCGGCGGCCGCATCCGCCGACAGCGCCCTCCAGGCCGGCTACAAGGTGCCCATCTGGTACAACGGCAACATCCACGGCAACGAGTGGGAGGGCACGGACGCGACCCTCAACTACATCGAGGACCTCGCGACGAGCGACGACCCCGCGGTGCTCGACCTGATCTCGAAGAACCGCCTGTACTTCACGGTCACGAACAACCCCGACGGCCGCGCGCTCGGACAGCGCGCCACCGCCAACGGGTACGACCCCAACCGCGACTTCATCACGGGCGCGACGGCCGAGGCATCCGTCGTCCGCGACCTCGCGAGCATCCTGCAGCCGACCTACTTCATCGACCTGCACGGCTACACCAACGTGCTCCAGGTCGAGCCGTGCGGGCCGCCCCACGGCGAGAACTACGAGTACGACCTCTTCGTCCCGCACGCCTACGCCACGGCGCTCGAGATCGAGGAGCGCGTGACCGCGGCGAACATCCCGGGCAACACGTACTACAACCCCTCCACCGGCGCCACGACCACCACGAACACGGGCTTCATCAACATCCCGTTCCGCGACCAGCGCGCCGGGTGGGATGACTGGCCCCCGATCTTCGCCCCGCAGTACGTCGCGTACCAGGGCGCGATCACGAACACGGTCGAGCTCCCGCTCGGCCGCAGCGGCGACCAGCCCGCGCGCGCCAAGATCAACATCGAGGTCGCCGAGATCGTCGTCGACACCGTGTCGGACTACGTCCAGGAGCACCGCGACTCGCTGCTCGACAACCAGATCGAGATCTTCCGCCGCGGCCTCGCGGGCGAGGAGAGCCGTGTGATCCCGGCCGATGTCGCGCCCGAGGACCTCGCCCCCGGCGTGCCCGCGGAGTGGACCTCGATCTGGGACGAGACGGACGTCTACAACGCCGACTACCCGCGCGCCTACGTCATCCCGGTCGACGACACGCAGCGCTCCGCCTCCGACGCCGAGACGCTCGTGCAGCAGCTCCTCGTGCACGGCATCGAGGTCTCGAGGACGACGGCGCCGTTCACCGCGGACGGCACGACGTACGCGGCGGGCTCCTACTACGTCGACATGCATCAGCCCGTCCGCGGGCTCGCGAACGTGCTGCTCGACGACGGCAGCGACATCTCCGAGCGCGTTCCCGACATGTACGACATCTCGGCGTGGAGCCTCTCCCTCCTCTGGGGCGCCGACGTCGCGTCGGTCGGCTCGACGACGGATGCCGCTCCGACGACCGCGCTCGTGCCGGTCGAGGATGCCCCGCTCTCGGGGTCGATCCCGGCCGCGGGCACCTACCTCTCGTTCGAGCCGCGCGGCGTCGCCGACTACCAGGCGGTCAACGAGCTCTTGGCGGACGGCATCGCGCTCTCGCAGCTGGCTGACGGCACGATCATCCTCGGTTCCGACGCGGCGAGCTACGCCGCCGCCGAGGCCGCCGCCGAGATCTACGGCGTCGACTTCACGGCGATCGACGGCTTCGCCCTCGCCGACGAGGAGAGCACTGCGCTGAGCTCCGTCACCGTCGGCTACGCCGGCACGTTCGAGGACCGCGATGCGCTCGCGAAGCTCGGGTTCGCCGGTGCGATCCCCGTGAGCGCCGCGACGATCACGTCGGGCGCCGTCGACCTGACGTCGATCGACGTGCTCTACGTGGGCTCGAACCTCACCTTCAGCGGCGCCCAGGCCGCGGGACGCGCCGCGCTCGACGCCTACCTGGCGGCGGGCAAGCCCGTCGTCGGTCGCGGAACCGCCGGCTCGACCTTCGTGAACACCTACGGCATCACGAGCGCGTCGGGGACGACAGGAACCAGCGGCTCGAACGGCATCATGCGCGTCGACACCCCCGCCGAAGGCGTGCTCGGCGACTACCCGCAGGACACCGCGTTCGGCTACCCCTTCACGTGGTTCACGGGTCTCGGCGCGAACGCCGTCGTCGAGCAGACATACGCGAGCGGCGACCCCTTCGTCTCCGGCCACTGGGCGTCGTCGACGGGTCGTTCGCAGGCGGATGCCGCCGGCAAGGCGTCGGCGTTCTCCGCGGTGAGCCCTGCCGGTTCGAAGGCGTTCGTCTTCGGCACGAGCCCGACGTTCCGCAACCACCCGGTCGGCGCGTTCAGCGACCTCGCCCGCGCCATCCACTGGGCCGCTCCCGAGGGGGCCGCTGTGCCGGTGCCGAACGACGTGACCAAGCCGGTCGCGACGCTCGTCACGCCGACCACGGCCGGTCCGTTCCCCTCGCTCCAGGTGCGGGTGGATGCCACGGACGAGCGCGGTCTCGCCCGGGTCGTCGCGAACATCTACCAGGACGGGAAGCTCGTCAAGAGCACGCAGACCGCCGCCTCCGGCGCGAAGTCCGCGACGCACACGGCGACCGTGTCGCTCCCCGACGGCGCCTACACGGTCAAGTACAACGCGTCCGACCTCGCCGGCAACATCGCCAAGACGGGCACGTTCGCGTTCTCGATCGATGCGACCAAGCCCACGGCCACGGTGAAGGACGGCGCATCCTTCACGAAGGCGGCGTCGAACGGGGCCTACGACCTGGTCTCGTACAAGCTCTACGACGCGCAGAAGATCGACCGCGTCGAGCTCAACGGCGTCGTCAAGAACCTGACCGACAACGTCTGGTCCGACGTCAACTTCATCAAGCCCGGCGTCTTCGGCGCCGTGCAGGGTGAGAACACCCTCGTGGTGTTCGACGTCGCCGGCAACGCGAAGACGTACACGTTCATCCTGAACTGACGCGTCGACGACGAGAGGCCCTGGGGGAACCCAGGGCCTCTTTCGTTCCGATCCCGGGCGCGACCCGGAATGCGGAAGGAGGCGGCGCTGGGCATGAGCCCGGCGCCGCCTCCTCCGTGCGGGTGCGACTTACTTGGCCGCGATCACCTGGAGGGTGATCGTCGCGGACACGTCGTCGCGCAGCTTCGCGATGACCTGGTGGTCACCGGTCGACTTGACGGCCGAGGGGATCTCGACCTTGCGCTTGTCGATCTCGCCGAGACCGGCGGCCTTGACCGCAGCGGCGATGTCGGCGGGCTTGACCGAGCCGAAGAGACGGCCGCCAAGGCCGGCCTTCACCGTGAGCTTGACCTTCGTCGACTCGAGCGAGGCCTTGAGGGCCTGGGCGTCCTCGAGCGAGTGGAGCTCGCGGGCCGCACGGGCGGCCTTGATCTGCTCGACCTGCTTCTCGCCGCCGCGGGTCCACGGCGTGGCGAAGCCCTGGGGGACGAGGTAGTTGCGGGCGTAGCCGTTCTTGACCTCGACGACGTCACCGGGAGCACCGAGGCCGTTGACCTCGTGCGTGAGGATGATCTTTGCCATTTTCGTGCTCCTTAGCGGCCGGAGCCCGAGTAGGGCAGAAGGGCCATCTCGCGGGCGTTCTTGACGGCCTTGGCGATGAGACGCTGCTCCTGCACGGAGACACCGGTGATGCGGCGGGCGCGGATCTTTCCACGCTCGGAGATGAACTTCCGAAGGGTCGCGACGTCCTTGTAGTCGATGACGCCGACCTTGACGGACTTCGCGGGGGCGGCGTTCTTCGCGCCCTTTCCGCGGGGCTTGCGGCGGTCGCCGCTGCTCTTTCCAGCCATAGTCTTTCCTGTTCTGAAATACGTGAGGTTTCGCGCCGCCGGTGCCGATTCGGCACGCTGTGCGCGCGGCCCGAAGGCCTAGAAGGGGGTCTCGTCCGAGTAGTCGGTACCCGGAGCGTTCCACACGTCGCCGCCGGCGTTGCCACCGGGAGTGCGAGGTGCCCACGGCTCGTCGGAGCCGCCGCCGTAGGACTGGCCGCCGGCGTTGCCGCCATACGAGCCGCCGCCGCCGACCGCACCGCGACCGCCGCCTCCTCCGGAGGCACGGGTCACACTGGCGGTCGCGTACCGCAGGCTCGGGCCGACTTCGTCGACCTCGAGCTCGATGACGGTACGGCGCTGGCCGTCCTTGTCGTCGTAGGAACGCTGCTTGAGACGCCCGGAGGCGATGACACGGGTTCCCTTGGTGAGCGAACCTGCGACGTGCTCGGCGAATTCACGCCAGCAGCTCGCACGCAGGAACAGCGCTTCGCCGTCCTTCCACTCGTTCGACGCGCGGTCGAACGTACGAGGAGTGGAAGCGATGGTGAAGTTGGCAACCGCCAGCCCGTTCTGCGTGTAGCGCAGCTCGGGGTCGGCGGTGAGGTTGCCCACCACGGTGATGACGGTCTCGCCGGCCATCGGGACTAGGCGTCCTTCTTGGCAGTCGCCTTGGCCGCGGAAGCGGCCTTCTTGGCGGCCTTGGCCTCGGCGGCCTTGGCCACGGCGGCCTTCTGGGCGATGCCGGCCTCGGCGCGCAGGACCTTGGTGCGCATGACGGCCTCGCTGAGGTTCAGCTGGCGGTCGAGCTCATCCGTGGTCGCGGACTCGGCGTGGAAGTCGACGACGGCGTAGATGCCTTCGGCCTTCTTGTTGATCTCGTACGCCAGACGACGACGTCCCCAGATGTCGACGTTGTCGACAGTGCCGCCATCGTTGCGGATGACGTTGAGGAACTTGTCCAGGCTGGGAGCAACCGTGCGCTCGTCGATCTCGGGATCGAGGATCACCATCAACTCGTACTGGTGCATGACTCACCCACCTCCTTCGGACTCAAACGGTCGCAGTATTTCTGCGACAGGAGGGTTCAATGCATGCGTCGCACCGCGGAGGCCCCGAATAGGGCGCACGGGCAACCTGAACAGCCTACCCGACGATCCCTCGAGTCTCCAGTCGGGCCCAGGCAGGGCTCAGGATGCCTCGTCGAGGCCGGTCAGAAGATCTCGTTGCGGTCGCGTGCGATGGCGAACCCGTGCGACGAGTCATCCTCGATGCACGTCACGCCGGCCTCTTCCGACGTGCACGTCACGCCCTCGAAGGAGATCTCGCTGCCGTAGGGGAGCACGAGACCGGTGTCGACGACCTCGTTCGGCGTCCAGACGCCGCTGTTCATGAGCGGCCAGACTCCCTGGCCCGCAGTGGCTTCGATGCCGCGCCCGCACGCGATCTGCGCGCCATAGCACGGGTCGCCCTCGGATTCGGATGCGAACTCCCAGTCCCGCTCGTCGATGCTGCAGCCGTAGAGCAGCGCCGCACCGCCGCCGTCGGTGCGCTCGGAGGGGTCGATCTTGCAGTGCAGGTTGCCCGAGGGGGAGTCGAACACCACACCGTCCTCGAGGTCGACGTTCGAGCCCAACTGACCCGCGAACTGCTCCTCGAGCGCGGCGGTCCACCGGTAATCGGCCGGATCCACCGCGGTCGTCGTCTCCGTCGGCGTCGGTTCCGGCGTGGTCGCCCCCGTCTCGACGGGTGCTTCAGTGATGACCGTGCTCGGGGCGGCATCGGCGACGGCCGCCGGGTCGGCGCACCCGACGAGCACGAGCGGCACGGCGGCGGCGAGCAGGGTCGCGGCGACCGTGGTGCGGAGGGTTCGCTTGGTCATGAACATTCGTCCTTTGTGCGCGGGTTCGGGGCGCGCAGCGTGATCTTATGGGCGGCCGCGGTGGACGTACCCCAGTGCTCGCCCGGACGAGACGCAATCGAGACCGACACCGATCAGGCGTCGCGTACGGCCCACCAGGCGAGGAGGCGTTCGCGCGCGGCGTCCTCGCCGATCGGCCCGTCGTCGAGTCGCACGTCGAGCAGGAACTTGTACGCCTCGCCGACGAGGGGACCGGGGCGGATGCCGAGGATCTCCATGATCTGCTGGCCGTCGAGCTCGGGGCGCACCGCGTCGAGCTCTTCCTGGGCGGCGAGCTCCGCGATGCGGCGCTCGAGGTCGTCGTAGGCGAACTCCAGCCGTTCGGCCTTTCGGCGGTTGCGGGTGGTCACGTCGGAGCGCGTGAGGATGTGCAGTCGCTCGAGCTGGTCGCCGGCGTCGCGCACGTAGCGTCGCACTGCGGAGTCGGTCCACCCCGCGTCGCCGTACCCGAAGAACCGCAGGTGCAGCTCGACGAGCCGGCTCACCGCGTCGACGGTGTCGTTGTCGAATCGCAGTTCGCGCAGGCGCTTGCGGGCGAGCTTCGCGCCGACGACGTCGTGGTGGTGGAACGACACCGCACCACCCGGTTCCAGCCGACGGGTGCGGGGCTTTCCGATGTCGTGGAGCAGGGCGGCGAGCCGCAGGACGAGGTCGGGGGAGTCGAGCGTTCCACGTGAAACCTCGTGTCCGATCGCCTGCCGCAGAACCGTGAGCGAGTGCTCGTAGACGTCTTTATGGTGATGGTGCTCGTCGACCTCGAGCTTCAACGCCGGCAGCTCGGGGAGCACGAAACCGGCCAGACCGGTGTCGACCAAGAGCCGCAGACCCGCGATCGGGTCGTCCGTCGAGAGGAGCTTGGCGAGTTCGTCGCGCACCCGCTCCGCAGAGATGCGCTCGATCGCCGGCGCGAGTTCCGTCATCGCGGCGAGCGTGCCGGCTTCGACCTCGAAGCCGAGTTGCGACGCGAACCGCGCCGCGCGGAGCATCCGGAGCGGATCGTCGCCGAAGGAGACCTCGGGCGCCGACGGCGTGCGCAGGACTTGCGCGACGAGGTCCCCGACCCCGTCGGCGACGTCCACGAGCTCGAGCTTCGGCAGCCGGAGGGCGAGGGCGTTGACCGTGAAATCGCGCCGCACCAGGTCGTCCTCGATGGAGTCGCCGAAGACCACGTCGGGTTTGCGCGACGCTCCGTCGTAGGCATCCGCACGGTACGTCGTGATCTCCACGGTCTCGCCGGCGATCTTCGCCCCGATCGTGCCGAACGCGCGACCGATGTCCCAGTGGGCCTCGGCGATGGGCTTCACGATGCCGAGGATCTGCTCCGGCGTCGCATCCGTCGTGAAGTCGAGATCGTGCACCGGGCGACCGAGGAACGCATCCCGCACCGGGCCGCCGACCAGGGCGAGTTCGTGGCCCCCCGCCTCGAAGGCGTCGGCGAGGGTGGAGACGGCGGGGGAGGCGGCCAGTTCGCCCAGCCGATCGAGGGCTGCCGCGACACTCTGCATGCCCTCCATCGTAGGCGGGAGGGCGCGAACGCCCCACCGTGAGCACAGGCCGCCCCACCGTAGAATCGCCAGCATGCTGCCCGAGTCGAACCGTGTGCGTCGACTCCGCCGACCCGACGGCGCCGTTCCGGTGCGCCTGCGTTCGCGGAGCCCGTTCGCCGTGCCCATGCGCCGGTTCGGCTCCGCCGCGCTCGTCGCAGCGCTCGGGGCCGGGATGCTCGGCGGCGCCATGCTCGCGGACGCCGCACTCCCGGCGCTCGCGGCCACGCCGTCCGCGGTCGCCGAGGACGGCACCGTCACCCTCACCGTCGCACTGGCCTCGACGTCCACGATCGACGCGACGCGGGCCGCCGACCCCGCCGCCCAGGCCCAACTGCTCGTCGAGATCGACAACTCGACCGACCGCACGATCGGCGTCGGCAGCGTCCGGCTGTTCACCGCCGCCGGCGCCCTCGACGACGACGACGAGCTCGACGCCTGGCTCACGGCAGATGACTCGGCCCCTGTCGGAGCCGAACTCGGCAGGGTTGAGACGCGAGTCATCCTCCCCGGCGACTCCGCCACCGTCGCCCTCGGCGTGCCGATCTCCGCCTTGGATCCCGGCGTCGACGAAGTGACGCCGATCGGGCTCGGCGCGACCTTCAGCACGGCCGGCAGTTCGGTCGCGGACGGGCGCGGAACCGCGGTGTGGTCCGAGGGGGCAACGGGGACCGTCGGGCTCGCGTCGGTAGCCGCTCTCGTCGCACCCGCTACCGCCGACGGCCTCATCTCCGCCGAGGACCTCGAGGAATTGACGGCGTCGACCGGCGAGCTCTCCCGGCAGCTCGATGCGCTGGCCGATCGGTCGGTCGCCGTGGGCGTCGATCCCCGACTCATCGCGTCGATCCTCGTGCTCGGCGACGGCGCTCCCGAGTCGGCGACCGCATGGCTCGAGCGTCTCAGCGGGGTGTCGAACGAGACGTTCCCGCTGCAGTACGCCGACGCCGACCTCGGACTCCAGGCGCGGCTCGAGCTCGAGTCCCCGCTCCAGCCCCTCGGGTTCCGTGAGGCCACCGCGGCGAGCCTCCTCGTCGATGTGCCCGAAACGGAGTCGCCGACCGCGACGCCGACGCCCGGCGCCTCCGACTCCGACGCCGCTCCCGAGCCGACGTCGACGGCCACCGCCGAGCCCACGACGGACGGCGACGAGAACGGCGAGGACGCTGCCGCCTTCGATCCGGTCGCCGAGGCCCTCGCCGGCTGGCCGTTCTCCCGCGTCGACGTCGCCTGGCCCGCAGACGGAACGGCGATCGCGGGCGACGCCGCGTTCTACTCCACCGCCGGGCTCACCACCGTCATCCGATCCGGCGATCTCGGTGTCGAAGCGGGCGCCTCCGCCGCCGCGACCGTCGAAGGCGGCCTCAGCCTGCTGGCTGACGCGGAACTGTCCGCCGACTACCAGGAGGCTGCGGAGGCGACGTCCGACGCGACGTACCGGGCGGCCGCCGCACGAGCAGCAGCCCGACTCGCCGTCCTTGCACGCTCTGAATCGACCGGCGGCACGGTCCTCGCCGCCGTGAACCGCGAAGCCGCCGGGAGCCCGAGCCGCTTGAGCATGGTCCTCGCCGAGACGGACGCCTTGCCTTGGGTGCGCGCCTCGACGCTCGCCCAGGCGGGAGCGGGTGACGCTCCCGCCCGCGCATTGCCGGAAGGCTCCGCGGACGACGCACACCTTGCCACGGCGGCGACAATGCTCTCCGCCGAGGATGCGGTGACCGAGTTCGCGACGGTCCTCGAGGACCCCGCGCCACTGACCGATCAGCAGCGACGCTCGCTCCTCGGCTCGTTCTCCAACGGCGTCGCGGCGATGCCCGCACTCTGGATCACCGCCACGGACGATTACCTCGACTCGTCGCGCGCGACGGTCGACGCCGTCTCGGTCGTCCCGGCCGCCGACGTCCTCGTCATCTCCTCCGAGGTCGGCGTCACGGTCGAAGTCGCCAACGAGTTGGAGTATCCGGCCACGGTCGAGGTCTCCGCGACGCCGAACAACGGCCGGCTCATCGTGGAGGACGTCGTCGAACTCACCGTCGAGGCGAACTCGCGCGCCACGGCGCGCATTCCGGTCGCGGCCGGCATCGGCAACGGCGAGACTCGGCTGACCGTGCGCCTCGAATCGCCGACCGGCGTGGCGGTGGGATCACCGGTCGTCATCCAGGCCAACGTGCACGCTGATTGGGAGGGCATCGGCGCCGTCGTGCTCGCCATCGGCGCCTTCGGGTTCCTGGCCTTCGGCGTGTTCCGGTCGATCCGCCGACGCCGGGCCGAGCGAGGCGCGGAACACGACGACCATGGCGACGGTGGCGACATGCCTGCCATGGCATCGAGCGAACAGGGCGGTGCGGCATCCATGCCCGACAAGGAATCTTCCGAATTGCACGGGGACCGCGACGACGACGCGCACGAGCGCCCGGACACCGCGGGCGAGCCGAACGAGGCACCGCGTGGCTGATCGCAGCATCGGACGGGCCAGCGCGTTCATCGCGTCGGGGACGATCGTCTCCCGACTCCTCGGGTTCGTCCGGTCGATGGTGCTGGCCGCGTCCTTGGGCGTCGTCGGAGCGAGCGCCGATGCGTTCTCGGTCGGCAACGGCCTGTCGACCATCATCTTCACCATCGTCGCCGGCGGCGTGCTTTCGGCCGTGGTCGTGCCGCTCATCGTGCGGTCCGCTTCGCACGCCGACGGCGGCGGTGCGTACATCAACAAGCTCGTCACGCTCAGCATCGTCCTGCTCGCCGCGGCCGCGCTGATCGCCACGCTCCTCGCTCCGGCACTCACCTTCGTCTGGGGTCGCACCCTCGCGCCCGAGACGTTCGACCTCGCGGTCGCCTTCGCCTACTGGTGCCTCCCGCAGATCTTCTTCTACGGCCTCTACGCGATCCTCGGCGAAGTGCTGAATGCGCGTTCGAGCTTCGGACCGTACACCTGGGCACCGGTCGTCAACAACGTCGTGTCGATCGTCGGCTTCGCCGTCTTCGGCCTCGTCTTCGGCTTCGCCGACGAGGTGAACCGCACGGCCGGCGACTGGACCATCGGCATGATCGCCCTCGTCGGCGGCACGGCCACGCTCGGCATCGCGGTGCAGGCACTCGTCCTCTTCGTCTTCTGGAGGCGCGTCGGACTGCACTTCCGATTCGACTTCCGCTGGCGGGGCGTGGGGCTGCGCAGTGCGGGCCGAATGGCGGGCTGGACGTTCGGGATGCTGCTGCTCTCGACCGTGGCGGGGATCGTCCAGGCGAACGTGGCCGGAACCGCCTCGTCTGCCGGTGCCGCGGCGAATGCAGCACTCGAGTACGCCTGGCTCATCTTCATGCTCCCGCACTCGATCATCACGATGTCGATCGCGACCGCCTACTTCACCCGGATGAGCGCGCATGCGGCGGCCGACCGCATCGCAGATGTGCGTGCCGACCTCTCCAGTGCGATCCGCGGGATCGGCACGATCATCGTGCTGGCCGAAGCGGTGCTGATCACCGTCGCCTTCCCGTTCGCCGCGGTGTTCGAGCCGCGATTCGCCGAGTCGCGTGCCCTCGGTTGGCTCGTCATGGCCTACGGCATCGGCCTGCTCGGCTTCGGCGTCCTCTTCGTCGTCCAGCGCACGTTCTATGCACTCGGCGACACCCGGACGCCCTTCTTCATCACCATCGTGCAAGTGAGCGTCTTCAGCCTGGGTTCGCTCGCCGCCCTCGCGTTGCCGGCGGAGTATCGCGCCGTCGGGA
This sequence comes from Agromyces seonyuensis, assembly GCF_009789225.1. Taxonomy (GTDB): domain Bacteria; phylum Actinomycetota; class Actinomycetes; order Actinomycetales; family Microbacteriaceae; genus Agromyces; species Agromyces seonyuensis. The sequence continues at coordinate 43,974 of NZ_WSTA01000006.1, forward strand.
TCGCACTCGCGACGACCCTCGGTTCGACCGTCCAGGTCATCGTGTCGCTCGTCGTCCTGCGGCGCCGGCTCGGCCTGCTCGACGGACGCCGGATCGCCACTGCCGTCGTTCGCTCCGTCGCCGCGCTGATCCTGCCGGCCGCCGCCGGCATCGGGATCGTGCTCGCCCTCGGGGTGAATGTGCCGGGCGGCTTCGCGATCGATTCGCGTTGGAGCGCGATCGTGACGATGGTCCTCGTCGGCACGGTCATGTCGGTCCTCTACTTCGGCGGTCTCTGGCTGCTCCGTTCCCCGGAGTTCCGCGGCTTCGCCGAGCCGGTGCTCGCCCGGCTGCGCCGGCGTTGACGACCTCCTGACCGACATCCGGCTCTCGAGGCGGGCACCCGCCGTCACGCTCGGGCGGCTCGGAATATCGCACGCCTACACTGTGTTGACCACTTCGTGCGCCTGAACCACAGGTGCTCGACGAATTTCGAGGAGCCTCGGTTGCGCGACATCATCATCATCGGTTCCGGACCTGCCGGTTTCACCGCCGCGATCTACGCCGCACGCGCACAACTGACCCCGCTGCTCATCGCCTCGTCCGTCGAGGTGGGCGGCGAGCTCGTCAACACGACCGAGGTCGAGAACTTCCCGGGCTTCCCTGAGGGCATCATGGGCCCCGACCTCATGACGAAGATCCAGGCGCAGGCCGAGCGCTTCGGTACCGAGGTCGTCTACGACGACGTCGTCGAGCTCGACGTCGCCGGCCCGGTCAAGCGCGTGAAGCTCGGCAACGGCGAGACCCACGAGGCGAAGACGCTCGTCTTCGCCACGGGCTCGGCCTACCGCAAGCTCGGCCTGCCGGAGGAGGAGCTCCTCTCGGGCCACGGACTGTCCTGGTGCGCCACGTGCGACGGCTTCTTCTTCCGTCAGAAGACGATCGCCGTCGTCGGCGGCGGGGACTCGGCCATGGAGGAGGCGAACTTCCTCACGAAGTTCGCCGACAAGGTCTACGTCCTCCACCGCCGCGACAGCCTCAAGGCGTCGAAGATCATGCAGCAGCGCGCGTTCGACAACCCCAAGATCGAGTTCGTGTGGAACGTCGAGGTCTCGGCGATCCGCGGCGCGTCCGCCGTCACCGGCGTCCAGCTGCGCGACACGGTCACGGGTGAGGAGCGCGAGCTCGAGCTCGACGGCCTGTTCGTCGCCATCGGCAATGACCCCCGCACGCACCTCGTGCACGGCAAGCTCGACCTGACCGTCGAGGGCACCATCGCCGTCCAGGGTCGCACGTCGAAGACGTCCGTCGAGGGCGTGTTCGCCGCCGGCGACGTCATCGACCCGCACTACCGTCAGGCGATCACCGCCGCCGGTTCGGGCGCGGCCGCTGCGCTCGACGCGGAGGTCTTCCTCGCGGGCCTCGAGGACGCCGAGTCCGTCGACGCGGAGCCCGTTCCAGTCGCCGTGGCGGCCAACTGACCTGACGGCCGGACGCCCTGTGGCATCCGACCGCCGAACACCGGCGCCGGCCCGCGGCCGACGCACTGACAAAGGAGAATCCATGAGTGCACGTGCAGTGACCGAGTCCACGTTCGAGGCCGAGGTCCTCCAGAACGACAAGGCCGTGCTCGTCGACTTCTGGGCCGAGTGGTGCGGTCCGTGCCGCGCGGTGAGCCCGATCCTCGACCAGATCGCCTCGGAGCACGCCGACAAGCTCGACATCGTCAAGCTCAACGTCGACGAGAACCCCGGCCTCGCCATGAAGTACCAGATCACCGCGATCCCCGCGATGAAGGTCTTCAAGGGCGGCGAGGTCGTGCAGACCGTCATCGGCGCCAAGCCGAAGCCCGCCCTCGAGGCCGACCTCGCCGCCTACATCGCGTAGTCGGCGGTCGATTCGTACGAAGACCCGTCCGGCGAAAGCCGGGCGGGTCTTCTGCATCCCGGCGGCAACTGCGCGCCGGCGAGGATGCCACGGACCGGAGAGCGGCCCGGTCGCGGGATGACCCGCGGATCGGACCCTCGGGAACACGGGCATACCATGAAGATCCCAGCAGAAACGGAAATCGCAAGTGAGCACTGACGGCGTCCCGCAGCGGACCGGTGACAATCTCGACCCTTGGTACGCGAATTACGCGGAGCGAGCTTCCGGGCTCTCCGCCAGCGAGGTCCGAGCTCTGTTCGCCGTCGCGTCGCGACCCGAAGTGGTCTCGCTCGCCGGCGGCATGCCGTTCGTCTCCGCACTGCCGCAGGAACTCATCCAGGACGCCATGCAGCGCGTCATGGTGGAGAACGGCCCGACCGCTCTGCAGTACGGCGGGGGACAGGGGATTCCCGAGCTTCGCGCGCAGATCCTCGAGGTCATGGCGCTCGAAGGCATCAAGGCATCCGTCGACGACATCGTCACGACCACCGGCTCTCAGCAGGCGCTCGACCTGGTGACCAAGCTCTTCATCGATCCCGGCGACGTCATCCTCGCCGAGGCGCCCTCCTACGTCGGTGCCATCGGCGTCTTCCGCTCGTACCAGGCGAACGTCGTGCACGTCGCGATGGACGACGACGGTCTGATCCCGGATGCCCTTCGCGCGACGATCGCGCGCCTCCGAGGTGAGGGCCGTCGGATCAAGTTCCTGTACACGATCCCCAACTTCCACAACCCGGCCGGCGTGACCCTGTCCGCCGAGCGACGCCCGGAGATCATCGAGATCTGCCGCGAGAACGAGATCCTCATCCTCGAGGACAACCCGTACGGCCTGCTGCACTTCGACGAGCCGGTCCCGAACGCGCTCCGCTCCCTCGATCCCGAAGGCGTCATCTACCTCGGTTCGTTCTCGAAGACACTCGCCCCGGGGTTCCGTGTCGGGTGGGCACTCGCGCCGCACGCCATTCGCGAGAAACTCATCCTCGCGGCCGAGTCGGCGATCCTGTCGCCCTCGTCCTTCTCGCAGATGGTCGTCTCCGAGTACCTTGCGACGGCCGATTGGCGCGCGCAGATCGACCGCTTCCGCGGCGTCTACCGTGAGCGCAAGGATGCGATGATCGAGGCGCTCTCAGAGCATTTGCCGCAACTCAGCTGGACCAATCCCAACGGCGGCTTCTACGTCTGGGTGACCCTGCCCGACATGCTCGACTCCAAGCAGATGCTGCCGCGCGCGGTCCGCGAACTGGTCGCGTACACCCCCGGCACTGCCTTCTTCGCCGACGGACGCGGGCGCCATGCGATGCGACTGTCGTTCTGCTATCCGACGCCCGAGGCGATCCGCACAGGGGTCCGCCGCCTCGCGACGGTGGTGAATGGCGAGCTCGATCTGCTCGACACCTTCGCCGGCACGGGTCGACTGCAACTTCCGGCTGCACCCGACTACGGTTCGACGCCGCCGTCGGACCTCCGTTGAGCCGCACTCCCTTCGAGAACCAGGAGAAAACCCTGATCATGAGCGAAATCGACGCAGCCGCCGACGAGTCGACCGCCGTCGTGAAACGGCCGCTGGACATCGTCGTCCTCGCCGGCGGAATCTCGCACGAGCGCGACATCTCGATCCGTTCGGGACGTCGTGTCGCCGATGCACTCCAGGAAGCGGGCCACCGCGTGATCGTCCGCGATCCGGATGCCTCACTGCTGCCGTACCTCGCGGCGAACCGCCCCGATGTGGTGTTCCCCGCACTGCACGGTTCCTCCGGCGAGGACGGCTCGCTGTTCGAGTTGCTCCACGGTCTCGGTCTCGCGGTCGTCGGGTCTCGCGGAGAGGCGGCGCGTCTCGCGTGGCGCAAGCCCGCAGCATCCGAGGTCGTCGCCCGCGCCGGCGTCGCGGTACCCGACAACATCGTGCTCTCCCACGAGACGTTCCGGGAGCTCGGCGCCCCCAGCGTGCTTGAGGTCCTCCGGAGCGCGATGCCCGGCGAGGTCGTCGTGAAACCGGGATCCGGCGGCTCGGCGCAAGGCGTCTCGATCGTTTCCTCGACCGATGAACTGCCCCGCGCGATGGTCGAGGCGTTCGTCTACGACGATGTCGCCATCGTCGAGCGCCGCATCCTCGGCACCGAGATCGCCGTGACGGTCGTCGATGAAGGCGACGGTCCGGTCGCCCTGCCGGCAGTCGAGATCGTGCCGACCGGTGGGGTCTACACGTTCCAGGCGCGCTACACCGCGGGGGAGACGACCTTCTACGCACCGTCCCGCCTCCCTGACGACCATGCCGAAGCCGCTGCTCGAGCCGCGATCACGGCGCACGGCGCGCTCGGGCTCGGCGACCTGTCCCGGATCGACTTCATCGTCGACGAGGACGGCACGCCCTGGTTCCTCGAGGCCAACGTCGTTCCGGGCCTGACGGAGACGTCGATCGCCCCCCTCGCGATACGTGCTGCGGGCCGCACGCAGGCGGACGTCTACGACGTGCTGGTCGCCCACGCGGCATCACGCTCGGCCTGAGCGGCGCGTTCGGCGTCCGTCCATTCACACGGAACGGGCCCGGTGTTTCACGTGAAACACCGGGCCCATTCCGCTGTACTTCGAACCGAAGATCAGACGCCGGACAGATCGTCGCCGAGCTCTCCGAGGATCCGTCGGAGGTCCTGAACGCTGGCGAAATCAATGCTGATCTGGCCTTTTCGCGCACCCAACGAGATCTTGACCCGAGTGTCGAGGCGGTCCCCGAGCCGAGTAGCGGCTTCGTCCAAGAACTCTTGGCGACGCCCCGCTGCCGGCTTCGCGCGCTTGGAGGTCGGCGCAGCAGTCGCCACTGCCTCAGCTGCACGCACGGAGAGCTCTTCGTTGATGATCTTGTCCGCCAGGTGCTGCATGGCCTCCGGCTCGTTCACCGAGAGGATCGCGCGAGCGTGTCCCGCGGACAGCACGCCGGCGGCAACCTTGAGCTGCACCTTCTCAGGGAGCTTCAGCAGCCGGATCGTGTTGGAGATCTGGGGTCGAGATCGCCCGATGCGATCCGCCAGCTGCTCCTGCGTGATGCCGAAGTCCTCGAGCAGCTGCTGATAGGCGGACGCCTCTTCCAGGGGATTGAGCTGCGATCGGTGCAGGTTCTCGAGCAGGGCGTCGCGGAGCATGTCCTCGTTCGCGGTGTCCTTGACCACCGCAGGGATGCTCGTCCGGCCTGCAGCCTTCGTCGCCCGAAGTCGACGCTCGCCCATGACGAGCTCGTACTTGCCGTCCAGGTCCGGGTGGGGACGCACCACGATCGGCTGGAGGACGCCGAACTCCCGGACGCTGTGGACGAGCTCCGCGAGGTCCTGCTCGTCGAAGACGCTCCGCGGCTGCGCTGCGTTGGGCACGATCGACTCGGGGTCCAGCTGCAGCAGTCGAGCACCCGGGACCGTGAGCAGTGCCTCGTCCTCGCTCGCAGGCTGAGCCGGGACGATCGGCTCTTCGGTCGCGACATCGGCATCGACGGCGGAGCTCTCCGCCGGTTCCGCCGGGGGAGAGGGCGTTGCGGTCGAGTCCGGGAAGAAGACGTCGATCGGACGCTCAGCGGTGCGCTGCTCCTCCGAGATCGTCGGGATCAGTGCGCCGATGCCGCGTCCGAGTCCCGTTCGCTTCGCTGCCATCAGTCGCCTCTCGTCTCTTCACCGCGACGCGCAAGCTCGGCCGCTGCCTCACGATACGACAGCGATCCCGTCGAGCTGTAGTCGTAGCTGATCACGCTCTGCCCGTAACTCGGCGCCTCGGAGACACGAACCGATCGGGGAATGATCGTCTCGAGCGTCTGCTCCGGGAAGTGCTCGCGGACCTCCTGCGCGACCTGCTGCGCAAGATTCGTGCGGGAGTCGTACATCGTGAGCAGGATCGTCGAGAGCCGAAGGTCGTTGTTCAGATGCTTCTGGATCAGATCGATGTTGCTGAGGAGCTGCGAGAGGCCTTCGAGTGCGTAGTACTCGCACTGGATGGGGATGAGCACTTCGCGTGCTGCCACGAATGCGTTGATCGTGAGGAGGCCGAGCGACGGCGGGCAGTCGATGAACACGTACTGGAACGGCTCGTCCACGTTCGCCAGATAGGCATCGAGTGCGCGGCGGAGGCGCTGCTCGCGTGCTACGAGCGAGACGAGCTCGATCTCGGCGCCGGCGAGATGGATCGTCGCGGGAACGCAGAAGAGTCGCTCGTGCTCGGTCGAGGGGTGCACGACTTCAGCGAGGGGGAGATCGTTGACGAGCACTTCGTAGACGCTCTGCATGTCCGAGCGATGCTCGACGCCGAGTGCGGTCGATGCGTTGCCCTGCGGGTCGAGATCGATGACCAGCACCCTCGCACCGGCACGCGCGAGGGCTGCAGCCAGGTTGACCGCAGTCGTGGTCTTCCCGACGCCGCCCTTCTGGTTCGAGATGGTGAAGATTCGAGCCTGTTGCGGCAGCGGCAGCTGCTCACGTTCGAGCGCCATCCGGCGTCGAGTCTCGTCGGCGAGTGCGTCGGCCAGGGGAGTGCCTCCATATCGGGGCGATGTTTCACGTGAAACATCGGCGGGGGGTGGAACCTCGGGAGCGAGCCGTCGGGTGCCGGGGGGTGCAGTGTGCGCGCGAAGATCCGCATCCAGCATGCGGCCACCGGTCGCTTCCGACGTCGGCACCGCCGCGGCTTGGTCAGCGGCCGCGGTCTCGGATGTCATCGGAGGCGGCGGGGTGACGAGGAACTGATCGACTGCCGACGCTGACGCAGACGCCGACTCGGACGAAGCAGGGCCATCCGCCACCGCAAGAGCCGCCTCGCTCTCAGCATCGACCTCGCCGGCCGGTTCTTCGCCGTCGCCTTCGCCCCCAGTGCCGTCGGACTCAACGCCGTCAGGCTCACGGTCTCCGACCTCGAGGCCGTCGGACTCAGCAGTGTCGGATTCAGCGGCGTCAGCCGCACGGTCGTCGCCGTCTCCGACGCCGCCAGGCCCAAGGCCACCAGACTCAGCACCGTCGGCCCCATCGTCTCCGTACTCGTTGTCGCCAGACTCAGCGGTCGCCCAGTCCTGACCCGTCTGCTCCGAGTGCGTGGCCGTCGCGGCATGCGGAGTCGCCGCTTCCTCGAGCGTCTGACTCGCATTGCCGTCGGTCGCGTCCATGGGACGGGGGGCCCACAGGTCCCGATCGCTCGCCTGGATCGCCGTCCATTCCGCGCCCGACGTCTCGACCCCCTCGTCGACGCCGGCTTCCTCACCGGTGTCGTCGCCCGCGGAACTCCACGCGTTCGCTTGGTCGGCATGCTCGGTCTCGTCGGTCGCGGAGGCGTCCACATGGGGTTCGACTTCGGGAGTCGCATCCAATACACCACTCACGTCAGCCTCGCTTGCCGCAAACGGTGCATCGGAGACAGTGTCGTCGTCTTCGCTGTCGGCAATGTCGACACCGACCGCGAGAATTCCATCCGTGACGGTCGACGAGGGAGCAGTGAGCTTCAGTCGCTCTTCGCGTTCGAACATGAACTCGGATCCGACCTCGGACTCAGGCCGAGCACCGTCCTCGGCGTCCACGTCGACGACCGCGTCCAGTTCAGGCTCGTTCCGCTGCTCGACCGTCTGTTCGGTAGTCGCGACGCGGACGTCTCCAGCAGGAGCAGGGTCGACTCCGGCCTCCGAGACAGCTTCGATCTCGGACTCCGCCGGGTCCTGAGTCGGCGCGGCTTCCTGCGCGTCGCCTTCTCGAGGCGGGGCATCTCGCCATTGCGCCAGCGGGTCGAATCCAGAAGCGAAGTCGTCACCCGCGTCGTCGAGAGCAGCCGCAGTCGCTGCATCCCAGTCGATGCGAGCAGCTGGGCTGCGCTGTCCGTCAGCTCGAACCGAGTATCCGTTCAGTACCTGCGGCTCATGACGGTAGGTACCGTCGATCAACTCGGCATAGTGCTCTGTGGGGTCTGCACCGGCCCACACCTCAGCTCGACGCACCGGGTCGTTCGTCTCCCCGTACGGAGTGGGGGAGTGGTGTGACGACCGCTGAGGTGCATCGTCAACCTCCGTCTCGCTTCCCGTCACAGCGATGACGACCGGTGCCGAGGCACTCGCCGGTTCACTTGCCGACTGGACCGGGGGCCTCGAAGCGATCACCGGCGGCGCGGGTGCGGACGAATCCGGCTGCATCGCCCCTTCGGTGGCCGACTTCGACGAGGCAGTTTGTGCGAGGGTCGTCGGCGACTCATCCGCCGGCCGACGGCTCCGCCTGCGGAACCATCCGCGACCGCCGTCACCCGCCATCTCGCTGCCCCTTCCGACCGCTTCGTCGGACCTGCTCAACGAGCATCCGACACGCTACCCAAGACTATCCGTCGACCGACGACACACCGATGACCGACGTCGGCGCGGATGGCCTCGACCCGTTCTCAACTGTGGAGGACGGATGTGGAGAACGTCTTCGCCCTCCGTGGACACGTTCGGACTTCACCATGGGCCGTCACCCCCAGAACGCTGGAAACCTGCGGAACAGCCGCGTTGGGAGCCGATCCGCCCGACTTATGCACAGATCGAGCCTCGAGTTATGCACAGACCTGTGGAGAACTCCCGTGGATAATCCTGTGGAGAACTGCTGTGTATAAGTGCGTGGCTCGCGTCATCAGCTGGACCGTTTCGCACCTTCGCCGCCTCGACCGACTCCATTGAACACCCTGATCTCACAGGTCCACTGCAGCGCACGGGGGCAAAGCGAACCCGCTCCACCGTGCCGACCGACTGATCGACCGCGCGCCACATCGAGGCCTCTAGTAGTCCGTCGACGTCCGGCGCGACTGAGCGTCAAGAGCACGCGCGAGAGCAACGCGTATCGCGGGTCTGTTCGCGTGCCGATGGGACGGCTTGGCTGGGAGCAGCGCAGTCAGGGGAGAACCCTCCAGCACGACAGCCTGCTCGCGAAGTGGGGAATCGTCCGAGGGAAGCCCTGGCAACTCGATGCTGCGGAACCCGAGGCTTCGGAAGCGATCTCGAGTCGAGTGGGAGGACGTCAGGACGCGCCGGGTGTTTCACGTGAAACATCGCCGAATCCGTTCGACGGGCCCGTCCTCGCACCACCGCGTCGAAGGCTGCCCTGACCGTGACGGACCGATGCGCGAACTCCGCAACTCCGGCGCGAAACTACGAGACCAGGGCAGCGACGAAGAGGCTCGGAAGAGGAAGCAGAGGTGGAAGAGGATCGGAAGTGGAAGCAGAGGTGCGCGGGGGACGCGAGGCTTCGAGAAGGTGCCGGCGACAACATCCCCAGGACACCGCCGCCGAGAATGCAATCGCCACAGACCCGGGGGGCATCAGCGGCAGGCAGACTCAGGAACGTGCGTCGGGAAGTCGTAACAATGTCCGGCCGACACCGTCAACCAGCCCCGAACCTCCTACCGCCTCGGTCGCCAGGACCCCGTCAGACGGCTTCCCTCGGCGGGCCCCGGCGGCTTCCCTCGGATGACTCCCGCGTCCGGCTCGCCCTCACGTCTCCCGACGAAGCCACCGCCCGACGACGACAAGCAGTAGTGAGCCGCTCGGCGACCAGTGACGAACTGGACCACTGCGACGACCCATCCGGCCTCAGCGCACTCAGGGAGATCCCGCATGGGCGGAGACGGGTGTTCAGGAGCCGCAAGCGCACGTCTCACCTGAACTGCCGGACTCTCGCTCCAAGCACCTCGACCCGCGAGGGGCTCCCTGCAGGAGCAGCGAGCAGAGCTGGTTTCAGGTCAGTCCCCCCACGTGACGACCGAGGATGCAGGATTCGTACCCTCCCCAGTAGGGCCTTGCCGACGCCGCCGAGCCAGGTCGATTCCGAAACTCATCCCGGCTGACAACCGTGAACCGAGAGTTCGCTCCGGCCCTCCGCCTACGGCGCCCCATCGGGATCCCTCCGAGCATCACCGCCGAGGAAGCGCGAAGCAGCGCCTCGGCAGGCTCGCGGAGACGGCTCGGCAGTACCGCGAACCGTCGCACGGGCGATGCGATTCACGCCCTCCGACGGACCCCGCCGGCAACGGGATGAGCCGGTCGTGCTGCGCGGCAGCGTGCGGTGATCAGACTGAGCTTCACCGCATCGACGAGACACCAAACGCACGCAGCGCAGGCATCCGAAGCGCGAGAGAGCTAGACCGCCGGCTGCCGCCCTTGCCCAGCAACCGCACTCCATGCCGGCGACGACCGTCCGGAGCCAACGCGCGGTGAGGACGCCGCCCACCGACGGACGTGACGGCGAAGCTACGAACGGCACCCGCGTGACTCCCGACCACAGCGAGCCGACCTCGGCGCGAGCCAACAGAGCCGCCCTGCGTCACCCAGACGAACCTGCCCGAACGAACGACGAAGGCCGCATCCCTCGCGGGACACGGCCTTCGAAAAGCCGGTGCTCAGTGCACGATCGCGCGGAACACTCGCGTGAGTTCGGCCTCCGGGACGATGCCTTCACCGAGGACCAGAACCTCGGGCTCAGTCACCCGGTACTTGCGGAACACCTTGGCGGCGGCGTCGATCTCGCGCTCCACGCTCGAGCCCTTCATCAGCACGAGCTCGCCGCCATCCTTCAGCAGGGGAGCGGTGATCGGGATCAACGTGCGAAGCGCGCTGACCGCGCGCGCCGTGACCTGCGTGAAGGAGTCATCCATTCGCGCTTCCTCGGAGCGAGCACGGACGACGGTCACGTTCTGCAGTCCGAGTTCCGCGACCTGCCGCTCGAGCCACGCCACGCGCCGCTCCATGGGCTCGATCAGCACGAAGTCGACATCAGGACGCTGGATCGCCAGCACCAGGCCGGGCAGGCCGGCGCCGCTGCCGACGTCGGCAACACGGCCCGGCCGGAGCAGCGGAGCGACGAGCCCGCTGTTCAGAAGGTGTCGCGTCCACAGGCGGGGGAGTTCGAGCGGGCCGATCAGCCCGAGCTCCTCGCCGTGCTTCGTCAACGCCGCGGCGAACGCACGAACGCCGTCGATGTGTTCGCCGAAGAACTCAGCAGCCGCGGCAGGCTCGGCTTCGACGACCGCCGGAGCGGCGACCTGGGCCGCCTCCGGCTGCTCGACGTCACTCATGCGCGCATCCAGTCCGTTTCACGTGAAACATCACGCGGTGCGCGAGATGACCGTGTGGCGGTCTGCGCCTTCGCCGCGGGACTCCGAGTGGAACCCGTGCTCGGCGACCAGGTCGTGCACGAGCTTGCGCTCGTACGAAGACATCGGGGGGAGTGCCGCCTCAGTCGCGCCCGCTTCGAGCTTCTCGACCGCGCGATCGACGATGCGTCCGAGCTCCGACTTGCGCGCGTCGCGCGAGCCGCCGATGTCGAGGATGAGGCGCGAGAACGAACCGGTCTTCGCCTGGACGGCGAGACGCGTGAGCTCCTGCAACGCACCGACGGTCTCGGGCTTCGAGAGCACTGCGAGGTTGGCGCCGGACGTGGCATTGACCGACAGGTAGGCGCGTCCGTTCCGAGCGTCGATGTCGATGTCACCGTCGAGATCGGCGATGTCCAACAGCTCCTCGATGTAGTCGGCGGCGATGTCGCCTTCCGCTTCGAGCTGCGAGAGGTCCGTGGTCTCCGGCTGGGCTTCGGCCTGGATGTCCGTCATGTCGTTCACTTCCCGGTGTCGTTCGTGCCGTCGGCCGCGGCCGGCCGGCCGGTCGTGCCCTGCTGCTTCTTCGCGCGTGCCTTGCTCATCGGCTGCTGACGCTGCGTCGGCTTCTTCTCTTCGAGGACGATCGTCGGGCCCCCGGCGCCCTCGTCGACGACGAGCTTGCCCTTGCGGGCGAGACGCTCCTCGCGCTCCTTCGCCGCCTGGCTACCGGGCGTGGGCATGTTGCGGATCACGAGGAACTGCTGACCCATGGTCCAGAAGTTCGTGGTGAGCCAGTAGAACATCACGCCGAGCGGGAAGGCGACGCCGGAGAAGAGGAACACGAAGGGGAGCAGGTAGAGGAGGATGCGCTGCTGCCGGAACATCGGGCTCGCCTTGGTCTCCTCGGACATGTTCTTGGAGACGATCTGGAGCTGCGTGATGAACTGCGACGCGGTCATCAGCACGATCATCGTGACGGCGATCGCGATGACCTGCCACGGGCCGCCCTCATTGACGGCCTTGACGAGCGTCGAACTGAGGGGCGCACCCAGGAACTCGGCGTGCGCGAAGGACTGCGCGAGATCCTGCGAGAGGAGGCCGACGCCGGCAGTGCCCTTGTTGTACGCGTCGTTCAGCACCGAGAAGAGGCCGAAGAAGATCGGCATCTGGATGAGGAGCGGCAAGCACGAGGAGAGCGGGTTGGTCCCGGTCTGCTGGTAGAGCGCCATCGTCTCCTTGGACATCGCCTCGCGGGAGAACTGGTCGTTCTTCCCGCGGTACTTGTCCTGGATCTTCTTCAGCTGCGGCGCGACCTCGAGCATGCGGCGCTGGTTCTTGATCTGCTTCACGAAGAGCGGGATCAGGGCGGCGCGCACGACGACCACGAGGCCGACGATCGAGAGCACCCACGTCACACCGCTGTCCGGGTCCATCCCGAAGAACGTCCACATGGAGTGGAAGGAGACGAGGAGCAACTCGATGGCCCATTTGATGGGCCAGAGAATGATGCCGATGAAGTCCATGGGCGGGGATCAGTCCTTTCGGGACAGTGCGGGGGAGTCGGTGAGCCGAGCGGAGGTCGGGTGCTCGTGCAGGTCTGTACCCGTGTGGTGGTGGTGCCCGGTCGCATGATGATCGGCGGGGACGCCCTCGCCGGGCACCACGAAACCGAACGGGGTGATGCGCAACGGGCCGCGCCGACCGGTGCGCACCTCGTCGATGCCGCCGCGCGCGAAGGGGTTGCAGCGAAGGATGCGCCAGAGCGTCAGACCGCTGCCGACGAGGACGCCGCGTTGCTGCACCGATCCGAGCCCGTAGGCCGAGCACGACGGGTAGTAGCGGCAGACGTCGCCGTAGAGCGGCGAGATGAGCTTCCGGTAGCCGACGAGCAGCACGACCGCGAGATTCCGCGGGAGATACGCGACCGTCGACAGCATGCTGCGCATGAGTCAGTGCTCTTCCGTGCGGACCGTGCGTTGCCCGGTCTTCTGCACATCGCGCTCGAGGGCATCCCACCCGGCGTCAGCGGCGGAGGGCAGCGCCCGGAAGACGACATCGACGCCGGAGAAGCCGGCGTCGACGAGACCGCGGCTGGCCGCCTTCAGGCGTCGCCGAACGGAGTTACGACAAACGGCGTTGCCGACCTTCTTCGAAACGATGAATCCGAAGCGGGCCGGAACGCCGGTGCCGGTGATGCGGTAGTAGCTCACGATGTGCGCGCCTCCGGACCGTGCGCCTCGGCGGACGAGGACGCGATAGTCCTCGGCGCTCGTGAGACGGTTGGCCCTGGCGAGCACCGAGGCTCAGGCGGAGAGCTCGGTGCGGCCCTTGCTGCGGCGGGCCGAGAGAATGGCGCGGCCGGCGCGGGTGCGCATGCGCAGGCGGAAGCCGTGCTTCTTGGCGCGGCGGCGGTTGTTGGGCTGGAACGTGCGCTTGGTCATTTCGTGCTCCGAACGGGGGTTTTGTCCTCGGATCGCACAACTGCAGCGGCGGCCCGGGAAACTTCAGCGCCCTGGTTGGGCGTGGGTCAACCTCATTACCCTACGGCATGACGCCCTGGCGGACAAAGCCCGGCGGCGCCGAAACCATCGATTATCGCCCGATACTCAGCATCCGCTCGCCGCGACACGCATCGGTCCACAGGCTGTGCGCGAGTTATTTGGCCGGAGGGTCGCACTCCGATACGTTGTCAGTCCGAGTTATCCCCAACCTGTTCCGCGAGATTCCGCCGGTTTCCCGGCTTCGCCTGCGGTGGCGGTGGATAACAGTGTGGATGAATCGAGCTCGTGCCGCTCGCTGCATCGTCGGGGGAACGATGAGCGGCGCGACATGACGTAGGGATGCGGGGAACGATGGCCGACGAGCCGACTGCCGATGAGATCTGGGCGACCGTGCTCGGACGCCTCGACGACGACGAGGCGCTCACCGAGTACATGAAGGCGTTCCTCGGTCTCGTGCGTCCCAAGGGGATCGGCGGCGGCACGTTCTACCTCGAGGTGCCCAACGACTTCACTGCGACGATGCTCAATCAGCGGATGCGCGTCGCCCTGCTCACCGCGATGGCCTCGCTCGACCAGGCGCCGACGAGTTTCTACGTCGTCGTGAACCCGGAGCTCGAGGAGGCGCCCCGGTTCGACACCGGTCTGCCCGACGGACCGGTGCCGTCGCCCCGCGGACCGATCGGCATCGTGGGAGCGCCGGCCGACGACGTCGCGACGCCGGCCGCACCGCAGTCGGTCTTCGAGCACACGAGCCCGGAACCGCCGCGCGACTCACGGCTCAACCCGAAGTACAGCTTCGACAACTTCGTCATCGGCCAGTCCAACCGCTTCTCGCACGCGGCCGCGGTCGCGGTCGCCGAGGCGCCGGCGAAGGCCTACAACCCGCTCTTCATCTACGGCGACTCCGGGCTCGGCAAGACCCACCTCCTCCATGCGATCGGGCACTACGCGCAGTCGATGTACCCGGGCATCCGGGTGCGCTACGTCAGCTCCGAGGAGTTCACGAACGACTTCATCAACTCGATCGCGAACAACCGCGGCGCGCTCTTCCAGCAGCGCTACCGCAACATCGACATCCTGCTGATCGACGACATCCAATTCCTGCAGGGCAAGGCCGAGACGCAGGAAGCCTTCTTCCACACGTTCAACACGCTCCACGACCACAACAAGCAGGTCGTCATCACGAGCGACGTGCCGCCCAAGCATCTCACCGGGTTCGAGGACCGGATGCGGTCGCGATTCGAGTGGGGGCTCATCACCGACGTCCAGGCACCGGACCTCGAGACGCGCATCGCGATCCTGCGCAAGAAGGCGCAGTCCGAGCGGCTCATGGTCCCGGACGACATCCTCGAGTACATGGCGACGAAGGTCTCGTCGAACATCCGCGAACTCGAGGGCACACTCATCCGCGTGACGGCTTTCGCGAGCCTCAACCGCACGCCCGTCGACATGCAGCTCACCCAGACGGTGCTGAAGGACCTCATCACGGACGACTCCGACAACGTCGTGGCGCCGGTCGACATCATCACGGCGACGGCGGACTACTTCAAGCTCACGGTCGACGACCTCTACGGGTCGAGCCGGTCGCAGGCGGTCGCGACCGCACGGCAGATCGCGATGTACCTCTGCCGGGAGATGACGAGCCTGTCGCTGCCGAAGATCGGCCAGCTCTTCGGCAACCGCGACCACACCACGGTGATGTACGCCAACAAGAAGATCTCGGAGCTCATGAAGGAGCGCCGATCGATCTACAACCAGGTCACCGAGCTGACGGCGCGGATCAAGCAGACGAGCCGGATCCGCTGAATCCGAAGCTTCGCGATGCGGCGCCTGGCCCTCGGCCGGCGCCGTTTCGCGTTGCTGCGCAGTCGGCGACGGACTGACTCGGCAGCCCGGGTTCGATCCGAACCGTCCACAACCTCAGGTTGTCGGAACTCCGTGGTGTTAACAGCAGTCTGTTAACAGCGTTAACGCGTGTGGAAACTGTGGACAGTTCGTACGACCCGCGCGAACCCGCGCATCCGAGCCGATCCCCTTTGTGGAGGTCCTGTGTTAACAGCACGGATGACTCGGGGCAGCCGTCGTCGCGACCGACATCCAATTCACAAGCCGGCCCCCGGACTGAACAATTCGAGGCGGGTTGCTCGTTAACAATCCACAAGTTATCCACACTTGTGCAATCCGTCCCGGCACGGCGCCGCGTGTGCGCCTCGTCGGGCCCACCCCCTAGCATTGGAGGGCGCGCGCGGGTGCACCGATCCCGTGAGCGCAGCCACGAGATCGACGGGAGAACGTGTGAAGTTCCAGGTCAACCGCGACGTGTTCAGCGAGGCCGTCTCGTTCGCCGTGAAGCTGCTGCCGCAGCGCACGACGCTGCCGATCCTCTCGGGCGTGCTGATCCAGGCGACCGACGAGGGCCTCGTGCTGTCGTCCTTCGACTACGAGGTGTCGTCGCAGACCGAGATCGCCGCCGATGTCGAGGAGCCCGGCACGGTGCTCGTCTCCGGCCGACTCCTCGCCGACATCGCGAGCAAGCTCCCGAACGCGCCCGTGCGCTTCGTCACCGAGGAGACCCGCATCTCCGTCTCGTGCGGCAGCGCCAAGTTCACGCTGCTGTCCATGCCGGTCGAGGAGTACCCCGCGATCCCGGAGATCGATGCCCCGACGGGCCTCGTGCCGGCCGAGGACTTCGCGGACGCCGTCTCGCAGGTGGCCGTCGCCGCATCTCGCGACGACGTCACGCCCGTCATCACCGGGGTGCAGCTCGAGATCGCCGACAACCGCCTCAGCCTCGTCGCGACCGACCGCTACCGCGTCGCGATCCGCGACATCGACTGGGACGGCGGCACCGCAGGCGAAGACGCCGCGACCGCGCTGGTCCCGGCTCGCACGCTGCAGGAGGTCGGCAAGACCTTCGGTCACTCGGGCAACATCTCCGTCTCGATCACAGCGCGCGACGACCGCCAGCTGATCGCCTTCTCGGCGGAGAAGAAGACGGTCACCTCGCTGCTCATCAAGGGCAACTTCCCGCCCGTGCGTCGGCTCTTCCCCGAGACGGTCGACAACTACGCGGTGCTCAACACCGCCGAGCTCATCGAAGCCACTCGGCGCGTCTCCCTCGTGCTCGAGCGCGAGGCCGCGCTGCGGTACTCGTTCGGCGAGGACGGCCTGAAGCTCGAGGCCATCGGCAGCGAGCAGGCCCAGGCGTCCGAGACGGTCGACGCGATCGTCACCGGCGACGAGGTGGTCGTCTCGTTGAAGCCGCAGTTCCTCCTCGACGGCCTCGGCGCCGTGCACTCGGAGTACGTGCGCATCTCATTCACGAAGACCGAGAACCCCAACAAGCCGGGCCCCGTCCTCATCACCGCGCAGACGTCGCGCGACCAGGCCGGCACCGACAGCTACCGCTACCTGCTGCAGCCGAACCTGCTGCTGCGCTGAACCGGAACGGATGCGGCGACCGCCCTCCTCGGGCCGGCCGCCGCATCGGTCGTGTCGGGAGCGCCCGGTACCCTGAGGCGGTCGGTTCGAGCGGGAGGAGTGCGTCGATGCACGTCGCACGGCTCTCGCTCACCGACTGGCGCAACTACGAACGAGCGGAGCTCGAGCTCGATGCCGGCCCGACCGTCCTCGTCGGCCGCAACGGCCAGGGCAAGACCAACCTCGTCGAATCGATCGGCTATCTCGCGACGCTCGGTTCGCACCGGGTGTCCGCCGACCAGCCGTTGGTCCGGGCCGGAGCTGATGCCGCGATCGTGCGTGCCCTGCTGTCGCACGACGGCCGCGACATCCTCGTCGAACTCCAGGTGAATCGTTCGGGAGCGAACCGCGCACAGGTGAACCGTTCGCCGGCGAAGCCGCGCGACCTGCCGCGCTACTGCCATTCCGTGCTGTTCGCCCCGGAGGATCTCGCGATCGTGCGCGGCGAGCCCGGTCAGCGCCGTCGACTGCTCGACGAGCTGCTCGTGCAGCTCAGCCCGCGCCTCGCGGGCGTCATGGCCGACTACGACCGCGTGCTCCGGCAGCGCAACTCGCTGCTCAAGTCGGCGAAGGCGCGCGGCACGGCGGCCGACAAGCTGACCACGCTCGACATCTGGGACGAACGCCTCGTGGAGTTCGGCACCGAACTCATCGACCGTCGAAGCCGGCTCGTCGCCGAACTCGCCGAGCCCGTGCGTCTCGCCTATGCGGGCATCGTGGACGCCGATCACCGTCCGACCTTGACACCGCAGCTTTCCATCGACGGCGCGGGCGAGCAGGACGACCGCGACCGCGGTGCGGCCTCGGCCGAGCTCCCCGCCGACGCGGGCACGGCCGACCGGTTCCGTACGGCGTTGGCGTCCGTGCGTCGGCGCGAGCTCGAGCGCGGCGTGACGCTCGTCGGTCCGCACCGCGATGATGTGCTCCTCGAGCTCAACGGGCTGCCTGCGAAGGGGTACGCGAGCCACGGCGAGTCCTGGTCGTTCGCACTCGCGCTGCGTCTGGCCGGCGCCGAACTCCTCCGCCGCGATTCCCCGGCGGGCGACCCCGTGCTCGTGCTCGACGACGTCTTCGCCGAACTCGATCGACGGCGACGGGAGCGGCTCGCCGCGGCGATCGCGGGATACGAGCAGGTGCTCATCACGGCCGCCGTGCTCGAGGACGTCCCGACCGAGCTCGCCGCGCGGCTCGTGCACATCGACGCGGGTCGCATCCTCGAGCAGGACGGCGAGCACGTCGTCGCGGTCGCCCCGGCTGGCGATGTCCCCGGAACCGGCGAGGATGGGACCGGCGACGGCGAGGATGGGACCGAGGCCACGGAGGGAGCGGACGGATGACGGCGGTCGACCCCCAGCACGACGCGCGGCCCGACCCGCTGGCCGAGGCCGAGCGCGTCTACCGGCATTTCCGGGAGATCTTCGGCGGTGCCGAGCAGGCGCCGCGGCGGCGGCCGAAGCGTCGGCACGAGCCCACCGAAGACCTGCCCTTCACGCCCGGCCGCGACCCGCGCCCGCTCGGCGACGCGCTCGCGAAGCTCACGAGCGAACTCGGTTGGAGCGCCCCGCTCTCCCAGCACGCGCTGCTGGCGTCGTGGGTCGAGATCGCGGGCGCCGACATCGCCGCGCACTCCGAGCCGCTCGCCGTCGAGGGCCCGGTCCTCGCGGTCAAGTGCGAGTCCACGGCCTGGGCGGTGCAGCTCCGGCTGGTGCAGGCCGGTCTCGTCACGCGCATCCTCGAGAAGTTCCCCGAATCGGGGGTGCAGTCGATCCGCTTTCAAGGGCCGGACGCGCCATCCTGGAAAAAGGGTCCCAGATCGGTTCCAGGGCGCGGTCCGCGCGATACCTACGGCTGAGCCGACGAAAACGGTCACCGGCGGAAAGAAATCCCCGGAGAGGGGCGTTCTCGGGCTGTTCGAGAGCCCTGCACTGTTAGAATCGGATGTCGCCAATCGACGGTCAGGAGCCCGATTCAGTTATGACAGCGGAACCGACGAAGGCCGAGCCCGAATACGGCGCCGACGCAATCCAGGTGCTCGAGGGCCTCGAAGCGGTTCGCAAGCGTCCCGGCATGTACATCGGGTCCACGGGCCCCCGCGGACTGCACCACCTGGTGTACGAGATCGTCGACAACTCCGTCGATGAGTCGCTCGCGGGCCAGGCGACCGCGATCGACGTCACGATCCTGCCCGACGGCGGCATCCGCGTCGTCGACGACGGCCGAGGCATCCCCGTCGACATCCACAAGACGGAGGGTCGTTCGACGGTCGAGGTCGTCCTCACCGTCCTGCACGCCGGCGGCAAGTTCGGCGGCGGCGGCTACGCCGTCTCCGGCGGTCTGCACGGCGTCGGCTCCTCGGTCGTGAACGCGCTGTCGACGCGACTCGACGTCGAGGTGCGCCGTCAGGGCCACCTCTACACCCAGCGCTACCACGTCGGCGTCCCCGAGGCGCCGCTCGCCAAGGGCGAGGCCACCGAGGCGACCGGCACGACCATCACGTTCTGGCCGAACCCCGAGATCTTCGAGACGGTCGAGTTCGACTACGAGACGCTCCGCACGCGCTTCCAGCAGACGGCCTTCCTCAACAAGGGCCTCCGCATCGAGCTCACCGACCTCCGGCCGACCGAGCAGCTCGACGGGCTCGACGACCTTGATCTCGACGGCGACGCCGACGCGGAGACGCAGGGACCCCGCCACGACACCTTCCTCTACGAGCGCGGTCTCGTCGACTACGTGGAGTACATCAACAAGGCCAAGCGCAGCGAGGTCATCCACGAGGAGATCATCGACTTCGAGTCGGAGGACGCCGAACGCGGGATGGCGCTCGAGGTCGCGATGCAGTGGACCACGGCCTACACCGAATCGGTCTACACGTTCGCGAACGTCATCAACACCCACGAGGGCGGCACCCACGAAGAGGGCTTCCGTGCGGCCATGACGACGCTCGTCAACAAGTACGCGCGCGAGAAGAACCTCCTCAAGGAGAAGGACGCCAACCTCACGGGCGAGGACATTCGCGAGGGCCTCACCGCCGTCATCTCGATCAAGCTCGCCGAGCCGCAGTTCGAGGGCCAGACGAAGACGAAGCTCGGCAACACCGAGGCGAAGGCGTTCGTGCAGCGCGTCGTCTCCGACCAGCTCACCGATTGGTTCGACCGCAACCCGAACCAGGCGCGCGACATCATCCGCAAGGCGATCGGCGCCGCGACGGCCCGCATGGCGGCCCGCAAGGCCCGCGAGGCGACCCGGCGCAAGGGCCTCCTCGAGTCGGGCGGCATGCCGGGCAAGCTCAAGGACTGCTCGTCGAAGGACCCCTCGGTCTCCGAGATCTTCATCGTCGAGGGCGACTCGGCCGGCGGCTCCGCCGTGCAGGGCCGCAACCCCGAGACCCAGGCCATCCTGCCGCTGCGCGGCAAGATCCTGAACGTCGAGAAGGCCCGCCTCGACCGCGCGCTCGCGAACACGGAGATCCAGGCGATGATCACGGCGTTCGGCGCCGGCATCGGCGAGGACTTCAACCCCGAGAAGGCGCGCTATCACAAGATCGTGCTCATGGCGGATGCCGACGTCGACGGCCAGCACATCACGACGCTGCTGCTGACCCTGCTCTTCCGCTTCATGCGCCCGCTCATCGAACTCGGCCACGTCTACCTCGCGCAGCCGCCGCTCTACCGCCTGAAGTGGACCAACTCCGAGCACGAGTACGTGTTCTCCGACGCCGAGCGCGACGCACTGCTCGCCGACGGCATCGCCAAGGGCAAGCGCATCCCGAAGGAGAACGGGATCCAGCGCTACAAGGGTCTCGGCGAGATGAACTACCAGGAACTCTGGGAGACGACGATGAACCCCGAGACCCGCACGCTGCTGCAGGTCTCCATGGAGGACGCCGCCGCCGCCGACGAGGTGTTCACCACGCTGATGGGCGAGGACGTCGAGGCACGGCGCACGTTCATCCAGAAGAACGCGAAGGATGTCCGCTTCCTCGACATTTGATCGCGCGAGCCGCGCCAGCGGCGATCCGATCAAGGTCGAGTAGCCGGCCCGTCCGGCCGGCGTATCGAGACCCAGACTGCAAGGAACGAGAACGATGAGCGACGAGCAGACTCCCGACACCGAGGGTCCCGGCATCCACGGCAGGATCGACCAGGTCGACCTGCAGCTCGAGATGCAGCGGTCCTACCTCGACTACGCGATGAGCGTCATCGTCGGGCGCGCCCTGCCCGACGTGCGGGACGGCCTCAAGCCCGTGCACCGCCGCGTGCTCTACGGCATGTACGACGGCGGCTACCGCCCCGACAAGGCGTTCTCCAAGTGCGCCCGCGTCGTCGGCGACGTCATGGGCCAGTTCCACCCGCACGGCGACTCGGCGATCTACGACGCGCTCGTGCGCCTCGTGCAGCCGTGGTCGCTTCGGTACCCGCTCGCGCTCGGCCAGGGCAACTTCGGCTCGCCCGGCAACGACGGCGCGGCCGCGCCTCGATACACCGAGACGAAGATGGCCCCGCTCGCGCTCGAGATGGTGCGCGACATCGACGAGGACACCGTCGACTTCCAGGACAACTACGACGGCCGCACGCTCGAGCCGTCGATCCTGCCGGCGCGCTTCCCGAACCTGCTCGTCAACGGCTCGGTCGGCATCGCCGTCGGCATGGCGACGAACATCCCCCCGCACAACCTCCGCGAGGTCGCCGCGGGCGCGCAGTGGTACCTCGAGCACCCGGATGCCTCGCGCGAAGAGCTGCAGGAGGCGCTGCTCCAGCGCATCAAGGGTCCGGACTTCCCGACCGGCGCCCAGATCCTCGGCACCAAGGGCATCCAGGACGCCTACCGCACCGGCCGCGGGTCGATCACGATGCGCGCGGTCGTCAGCGTCGAGGAGATCCAGGGCCGCACCTGCCTCGTCGTGACCGAGCTGCCGTACCAGGTGAACCCCGACAACCTCGCGATCAAGATCGCCGACCTCGTCAAGGACGGCAAGATCTCGGGCATCGCTGACATCCGCGACGAGACCTCGGGCCGCACCGGCCAGCGCCTCGTCATCGTGCTGAAGCGCGACGCGGTCGCGAAGGTCGTGCTCAACAACCTGTACAAGCACACGCAGTTGCAGGACAACTTCGGCGCGAACATGCTCGCGATCGTCGACGGCGTGCCCCGCACGCTCTCGATCGACGGCTTCATCGCCCACTGGGTCGACCACCAGGTCGACGTCATCGTGCGCCGTACCCAGTACCGCCTGAACAAGGCCGAGGCGGACGCGCACATCCAGCGCGGCTACGCCCTCGCGCTCGACATGCTCGACGAGGTCATCGCGCTCATCCGGCGCTCGCCCGACGTGGATGCCGCCCGCGCCGGCCTCATCGACCTGCTCGGCGTCGACCAGCTCCAGGCCGACGCGATCCTCGCGATGCAGCTGCGCCGCCTCGCGGCCCTCGAACGTCAGAAGATCCTCGACCGCCTGGCCGAGCTCGAACTCGAGATCGCCGAGTACCGCGCGATCCTCGCGGACGAGGTGCGCCAGCGCTCGATCATCTCCGAGGAGCTCGCCGAGATCGTCGCGAAGTTCGGGGATGAGCGTCGCACGCACATCATGCCGGGCTTCGACGGCGACATGTCGATCGAGGACCTCATCCCCGAAGAGGAGATGGTGGTCACCGTCACCCGCGGCGGCTACGTCAAGCGCACGCGGAGCGACAACTACCGCTCGCAGCACCGCGGCGGCAAGGGCGTCAAGGGAGCGCAGTTGCGCGCCGACGATGTCGTGGAGCACTTCTTCGTCACGACGACCCACCACTGGCTGCTGTTCTTCACGAACAAGGGCCGCGTGTACCGCGTCAAGGCGTACGAGGTGCAGGAGGCCGGCCGCGACGCGAAGGGCCAGCACGTCGCGAACCTCCTCGAGCTCCAGCCCGACGAGGAGATCGCCGAGATCCTGGACATCCGCGACTACGGGGTCGCGAAGTACCTCGTGCTCGCGACCCGCGACGGCCTGCTCAAGAAGACCGCGCTCGAGGAGTACGACACGAACCGCTCGCGCGGCGTCATCGCGATCAAGCTCCGCGAGGAGGACGAGCTCGTCGCGGCGATGCTCGTCGACGAGGGCGATGACATCCTGCTCGTCTCGCGCAAGGGGATGTCGCTGCGCTTCGCGGCCGCCGACGACACGCTGCGCCCGATGGGCCGCTCGACCTCGGGCGTGAAGGGCATGTCCTTCCGAGGGGACGACACGCTGCTCAACGCCGCGGTCGTCGCCCACTCGCGGCCTGCCGGCGAGGACGGACCCGAGGTGCCGTACGTGTTCGTCGTCACCGAGGGCGGCTACGCCAAGCGCACTGCGCTCGAGCAGTACCGCCTCCAGGGCCGCGGCGGCCTCGGCATCAAGGTCGCCAAGCTCTCCGACGACCGCGGCGATCTCGCGGGGGCCCTCATCGTGGGCGACCGCGACGAGGTGCTCGTGGTTCTTGCCAGCGGCAAGGTGGTACGCTCTGACGTCGCCGAGGTGCCCGCCAAGGGGCGCGACACGATGGGCGTGGTCTTCGCGAAGTTCGCGGATGACGACCGGATCATCGCGGTCGCCCGCAACTCGGAACGCAACCTCGACGCGAGTGAATCCGACGCCGAACCGGAGTCGGGGGAGGAGTCAGCCGAATGAGCAGCGTCGCAGACAAGCTCGCCAAGAAGTCCAGCAAGCGGCCCCCCGCGAAGCAGGTCCGTCTCCGACTGGTCTACGTCGACTTCTGGTCGGCCGTGAAACTGTCCTTCCTCGTCGCCGTGTGCGTCGCGGTCGTCTCCGTCGTGGCGACGTTCCTCGTGTACTCGGTGCTGAGCTCGACCGGCGTCTTCGACGAGGTCAACCAGCTCATCCAGGATGTCGCGGGCGCCGGCAACGACCTGATGTCGTTCCTGTCCATGGGCAACGTGATGGGCTTCGCGTTCATCTCGGCGCTCGTGAACCTGGTCGTCATCACGGCGCTCGGTGCCATCGTCGCCCTGCTGTACAACCTCTCCGTGAAGATCACCGGCGGCATCCTCGTCGGCTTCACCAACAACTGAAAAACCGTTCCCGACCAGGCCTTCCGGCCTCGATTGGGAGTTTCGGGAATCGTCGGGTAAGCTTGCCTGCGGCCCGATTCCGGGGATATAGCTCAGGCGGTTAGAGCGCTTCGCTGATAACGAAGAGGTCCGAGGTTCAAGTCCTCGTATCCCCACCGAAGAACCCCGCTTCGATCGAACGATCGAAGCGGGGTTCACTCGTTCCACGGCAGGTCCGCCGGCGCGTCTTGCGGGCGTCGAAGGCGACGAACACCGCTTCGTCGGTCGGGTAGACTGGTCGGGTTCCGGGGCCTTAGCTCAGTTGGTAGAGCGCCTGCTTTGCAAGCAGGATGTCAGGAGTTCGATTCTCCTAGGCTCCACGGAAACAATGCCCGGTCCACTGGATCGGGCATTGTCGTGTGCGGGCCGGGGTCGGAGCAGTCCGTCCCGCCGGAATGAGCGGCGTCCCGTTGCCGGGCGAACCCCGCTGCGTCACACGTCGGGAGACGGGCTGACGCAGTGCCTAGGCTGTCCGGATGGACCTGCGCATCGCCGCCTATGGCGTGATCATCCGCGACGGGCTCGTCCTGCTCTCGCATTGGAACGAGCTCGGTCGTTCCGGGTGGACGCTGCCCGGCGGCGGACTCGAGGGCGACGAGCATCCCATCGACGGCGCCATCCGCGAGATCCGGGAAGAGACGGGCTACGACGCTGAAGTCGAACGACTGCTCGGCGTCGACCGCATCATCATCCCGCGCTCGCGCCGGCACCCAGGAGCGAAGGCCGACCAGTACGGGCTGCGGATCGTCTATCGCGCGCGAGTGATCGGCGGGGAGCTCGCGAACGAGGTCGGCGGGTCGAGCGACGAGGCCCGGTGGTTCCGCCTCGGCGAGGTGCCCCGCCTGCACCGCGTGGGCCTCGTCGATATCGGGCTCGGCCTCGACCGCGATGAGCCCGCCGACGGCCGGCCGCGCGGCTGAACCGCGGCCGGCAGGTCTCTCGGTCCACGTGGAACACGACCGCGCGGCGCACCCCTCGAAGGGAGCGCGCCGCGCGGTCGTTCTGTCGGGGATCGGTGGCGGACGCACGGCGCCCGCCACCGGTCATCCCGGCTGCGCCGGATCTTCCGTGATCAGCGGTAGACGCCGGGGTGCAGCGATTGGCGGATCAGATCCGCCTGGTGCACGGCGTGCGCCTCGTGCGCCTCGCGGCGGCGGAGCGCACGTTCGTGCGGGTCGGTGTCGCCGACGCTGGTGCGTCGGCCCCAGGCGATGAGCGCCAGGGCGAGACGGCGCGACATCCGCTCGCGGATGCTGCGCTGCAGCATGGCGGGGGAGACGGGCGTCGGACAGGGAGGGTGGGCGGTGGTCAGTTGGGTAGACATGGTGTCTGGTTCCTCACATGGAGACGAGTGGGCTCTGGATCGTGGTCGCGAACGCCTGAGCCGGCGGACATCCTCGGGGATGCCGGATGGTGGAACGGGACGACCGCGGACGAACGCACGAGTCGTCGTGCGCGATGCGGCCGTCGGAATCCCGACGAACGGGCGGCGCTCAGATCGACGGCGGAGAGCCGTGACGGCGCAGATGCGAGGCGATGCGGTCAGCCGGAACGGCGACGGCGCGAAGCGGACTCGCGGGGCGGAAGCAGACCGGGATTACCCGAGAAGTCGCCGGGTCATCGGAACGACTCCACGGAAAACACCGGTCGTGGCGGCAAACATGTGCGGCATCTTGGACATCGGTTTCTCCTCTCGTGGCGTGCGTTCGTGACCGAGAGATCACGGTACAGGCAATCTCTCAGGTTTCGCAAGGGGGATTCTCGGTGAGTCCGGACGGACGTCCCCCAGCAGCGCGCCGGCACGACGAAACGCCCCGGACCGCGGGTGCGGTCCGGGGCGTTCGAAGCGTGCGAGGCGCCGGGAGGGCCTCAGGCCGGGCTCGGCGGCGTCGGCTCGTCGTCGGCCACCCACAGCTCGTCGTCGGCGCGGAAGGTCTGCCAGACGGCGTAGGCGACGGCGCCCGCCGCGGCGACGCCGGCGGCGATGGCGAGGAACGTGCCGAACCCGTGCTTCTTCGGCTCGGGCTCCGGCGCCCGGTACGACTTCATCGCGCTCGCGGCGCGGCTGAGGCGGTGCTGCTGTGCGACGTCGCCGATCGCGAGTGCGGCGCCGAGCGCATGGCCGGCGGCGGGCACGACGGTGTCGCCGACGGCCTTCGACGCCTTACCGGCGTAGAGCTTGGCGCTGGCGACGCCGGTCTCGTATCCGTACTTCACCTTCGGAACCACGGACTCCCGCGTGTAGTTCCCGAGCTGGCGGCTCGCCTCTTTGGCGACCACGTTGGCCTGGTCGATGACCGCCTGCTGGTTCCCCCACAGCTCGTCAGCGGCACTGCGCAGCCGCTTGAGTTCCTTCTGGCGCTTTCGTGACAGGCTCATTCCGACCTCCATCGTTGGCAGCGAACTCCACCCATCTTGTCACGAGACCCCCCGTCGGCGGGGAGTGGACTCGGCGAGATCACAGCGAGCGCGGGCGTCGCACCGCACTCGGCGGCTTGCGCCCGTGGCGAACGCCGCCCGTCGAACCCCGCATCCGACTGCCGTGGAGTCGCCCTATGGGAAAATGGATCCATGGTTTCTCCCACCGCTGTCGCGACGATCAACACCAACCACGGACCCATCAAGGTCGACCTCTACGGCAACCACGCGCCGAAGACCGTGAAGAACTTCGTCGGCCTCGCCACCGGCGAGATCGAGTGGACCCACCCGGCCACCGGTCAGAAGACGACCGACCCGCTGTACGACGGCGTCATCTTCCACCGCATCATCCCCGGCTTCATGATCCAGGGCGGCGACCCGCTCGGTCAGGGCGTCGGCGGCCCCGGCTACCAGTTCGACGACGAGATCAACTCGGAGCTCGACTTCAACGAGCCCTACGTGCTCGCCATGGCCAACGCGGGCATCCAGTTCGGCCGCGGCACGAACGGTTCGCAGTTCTTCATCACCGTCGCGCCCACCACGTGGCTCTTCGGCAAGCACACCATCTTCGGCAAGGTCAACGACGAGGCTTCGAAGGCCGTCGTCGACGCGCTCGGCGCGGTCCCCACCGACGGCCGCGACAAGCCGCTCTCCGACGTCGTGATCGAGTCGATCACCGTCGAGCAGCTCTGATCGGCGACCGACTCCGATGAGCTGGGGCGCGACTCCCGACGCCGCGCCGAGCGCGAACGACTTCTGCTACCGGCATCCCGATCGGCGCAGCTACGTGCTGTGCCAGCGGTGCGGCCGCACCGTGTGCCCCGAGTGCCAGACCCCCGCCGCCGTCGGCGTGGTCTGCCCGGAGTGCATGCGCGAGCAGCGGGCGAACGCGCCCAAGACGAAGCCCGCGATCCTCACGAGATCGCGGGCTGCGATCCGCGGCGGCGGACCGATCGTGACGTACTCGATCATCGCGATCTGCGTCGTGGTGTACGCGCTCCAGTTCTTCCTCGGTGACGCGATCACCAGGCTCATCGCGTACAACGGGGTGTTCTCGGTGCCGGGCTATCTCGAACCGTGGCGGATGCTGACGTCGGTGTTCGCGCACGGGTCGATCTGGCATCTCGCGCTGAACATGTACACCCTGTGGATCTTCGGCCAGCTGCTCGAGGGTGCGCTCGGGCGGTCGCGCTTCCTGGCGCTGTTCTTGCTGAGCGGCTGGGGCGGTTCGGTCGGCGTGCTCTGGCTGGCATCGCCGGGCACCTGGGTCGTCGGCGCTTCGGGCGCGATCTTCGGCCTCATGGGCGCCTTCCTCGTCATCCAGCGCCGCCTCGGCGGCGACGCCACCCAGCTCTTCGTGCTGCTCGCGATCAACCTGGCCCTGGGGTTCATCCCCGGGTTCAACATCGCCTGGCAGGCCCACCTCGGCGGCCTCGTGATCGGCGCGCTCATCGGCCTGATCTTCGTCGAGACGCGCAAGCGCAGCCGGCAGCGGATGCAACTCTGGTTGCTCATCGCGGTCGGCCTGCTGCTGCTCGTGCTCTCGTGCCGGTACTTCATCTTCCCGATCGTCTGATCTTCCCGATCGTCCGAGCCGGCGAGGATGACGCCCCGGTCCGCCCTGCGGACCGGGGCGTTCGCGTATCCGCCGCGACGTTCTGCACAATTCCGTGTTAACAACACACAGGCCGTCGTTGTTAACAACAGGGTTATCCACACCTCTGTCCACACCTGGGGAAAGTAATCACACCCGTGTAGTTCACCGGGAGGTCAGGGGCGGGACGCCTCCCGCACCCCGCAGGGTTGCGCCGGCACGTCGCACGCCCTGCGAGTAAGGAAAGGGCGGTGGATGCCGAAGCATCCACCGCCCCTTCCGGACGAATCAGGTCAGCGCCAGCGGGTGGCCATGAGGAACCCGATGAAGGCGATGCCGAAGCCGACGAGGATGTTCCACGCCT
Organism: Agromyces seonyuensis; assembly: GCF_009789225.1. Classification (GTDB taxonomy): domain Bacteria; phylum Actinomycetota; class Actinomycetes; order Actinomycetales; family Microbacteriaceae; genus Agromyces; species Agromyces seonyuensis. The sequence goes on from NZ_WSTA01000006.1 coordinate 72,391, forward strand.
CGATCGAGGGGACCGGGAGCGAACCGCCGGAGATGTAGTAGATCAGGATCCACGCGAGTCCGAGGAGCATGAACCCGAACATCACCGGCTTGAACCAGACGGCGTTGGGGGCTTCCTCGCCCGAGGGCTGCTCGGCCGGCTCGGGCTTGGGGGACTTCGTGCGTGCCATGCGGATGATTGTAACCGGTCCCGCGAGCCCGTGCGTTCGCCGGAACCCGCACGATCACGCCGGACGCCGGGTCCGGCGGAGCCGGGGCTCCTCGCAGCCCGTCGCCCTAGAATCGCAGTATGCCGCCGAAGCCCGGGCGCGAGCAGCCCCAGCGCACCCGACCTCGCACGAGCGTCGTCGGGGTGATCGGCGAGCTCTTCGTCACGGTCGGCGTCCTCATCCTCCTCTTCCTCGGCTGGCAGCTCTGGTGGAACGACGCGATCCTGGCCGGCCAGCAGTCCGCCGCGGCGGGCGAGTCGAGCTCGGAATGGACCGCGGACGCGGTGCGGCCCACGGATGCGCCGGAGCCGACGGTCGACGAGGGCGGCATCGAGGACTTCGGCGAGCCCGTCGTCAGCACCGCCGAGCACGCGAACGGGGACGCGTTCGCCGTCATGTACGTGCCGCGCTTCGGCGAAGGATCCCAGCGCACGGTCGCGCAGGGCGTCGGCCTCGACGTGCTGAACTCGAACCGGCTCGGAGTCGGCCACTACCCCGACACCGCCATGCCCGGTGCCGTCGGCAACTTCGCGATCGCGGCGCACCGCAGCGCGTACGGCGGCGGCATGCACGAGATCGAGCAACTCCAACTGGGCGACGCGATCTACATCCAGACGCCCGACGGCTGGTACACCTACCGGTTCCGCGACTTCGAGTACGTGACGCCGACGACCGTGGAGGTGCTCGCACCGGTGCCGCACCGACCCGAGTTGCAGCCCGTCGACCGCATCATCACGCTCACGACGTGCAACCCGCTCTACTCGACCGCCGAACGCATCGCGGCGTACGGGGTGCTCGAATCCTGGCGGCCCGCCTGGGCGGGACCGCCCGCCGAGATCGCCGCCGACGTGGCGAATTGGGGGACCTGATGTACGCCGCACTCTGGCACGTGCTGCCCGGCCCGATCTGGGTCAAGATCATCCTGCTGCTCGTCCTCGTCGCCGTCGTGGTGTGGGCGCTGTTCACGTGGGTTTTCCCGTGGGTCGACGGCATCGTCAACCCCATCGACGTCACCGTGGAGGAATGATGACCAAGGTCCTCGTCATCGACAATTACGACAGCTTCGTCTACACGCTCAACGGGTACCTGCAGGAACTCGGAGCCGAGACCGAGGTCGTGCGCAACGACGACTTCGCCGTGGAGGACGTGCCGGCGAAGCTCGCCGAATACGACGCGGTGCTCGTCTCCCCGGGGCCGGGCAAGCCGTCCGACGCGGGCGTCTCGATCCCCGTCGTGCGCAATGCACTCGAGACCGGGATGCCCCTGCTCGGCGTCTGCCTCGGGCACCAGGCGATCGCCGAGGCGTTCGGCGGGGTCGTGACGAACGCCGAAGAGCTCATGCACGGCAAGACGTCGAGCGTCGAGCACGACGATTCGCCCTTCTACGACGGCGTGCCGCAGCCGTTCACCGCGACCCGATACCACTCGCTCGCGGTGGTCGACGGCACCCTACCCGACGAACTCGTCGTCACCAGCCGCACGCCCGGCGGCGTCATCATGGGCCTCCGGCACGAGAGCGCCCCCATCTTCGGAGTCCAGTTCCACCCCGAGTCGGTGCTCACCGAGGGCGGCTACCGGATGCTCGGCAACTGGCTCGAGGTCGCCGGCCTCGCCGGCGCCCGCGAGCGCGCCGAGCGGCTCAATCCGTTGGTCCGCAGCGCCTGAGACGCAACCCCGCCCGAACGCGGAAGCGCCCGACACCGGATGAACCGGTGCCGGGCGCTTCCGCGTTCACTGGGGATCAGCCGTTGGTCCAGGGGAACCAGGAGCCAAGCCCGTTGTCGTTGGAGCCGTCGTCGCCGTTGCCGCCGTCGGTGCCGTCGGTGCCGCCCTGGTTCGCCGCTGCGGCGCAGTAGCGCAGCTCGACCGTCGAGTGCTGCGGCACGTCGCCCGGAGGAATGGACTGGGAGATAACCGGGCTGCCGTCGACCGCAGGGCAGCTCTGATCGGGCTGCGGCGTCACGGTCAGCTGCAGGTTCGCGGCCTGCAGCGTGCTCGTCGCGTCGGCGAGGTTCTGGCCGACGACGTCGACCATCGTGACCTCGCCGCTCGAGACCGTCAGATTGACCGTCGATCCGGCTTCGACGGAAGCCGCGGCCGCCGGGGACGTCGCGAGCACCGTGTCGGCAGACGCCGTCGGCGAGTTCTCCTGGACGATCGTGCCGGCGACGAGGCCGTACTGCTCGAGCGCGGCCTTGGCCTGGTCGAGCGACATGTTCACGACGTTCGGGACCTGCGTCTGGGCCTTGCCCGTCGACACCGTGAGGGTCACCGGGGTGTCGACCGTGATCGTCTCGCCGGCCGGCGGATCGCTCGAGATGACGGAACCGGCCGGGACGGTGTCGTCCGCCACATCGGTGCGGTCGACCGTCAGCCCGAGGGCATCGAGCTCCGCCGAGGCATCCTCGAACGTCATGCCGACGATCTCGGCCGGAATCGTGCGCGCCGTCGACGGCAGTTCGTTGCCGGGGGTGAGGTTGACCGCCCAGAAGAGGACCGCCACGACGATGACCGCCACGACGGCCACACCGGACCAGATCCAGACCGCCGGAGGACGGCGCTGGGTGCGGCCCTCGGTGTCGTCCTCCGTGAGCTGGCGAAGTGCGAGCTCCGAGGTGGAGAGGGAACCGGTCGGCGCCCCGAAGAGCGCCGTGGCCGCCGAGACCTCCTTGCGCGCCGGCACCCGGCCGGCCGCGGCCTCGTCGACTTCGGTGCGGAACTCCGCGGCCGTCTGGTAGCGCGCGTTGCGGTCCTTCGCGAGCGCGCGCATGACGACGAGGTCGAGCGCGGGGGAGACGCGCGGGTTGATCGAGCTCGGCTTGGCCGGCTGCTCGCTCACGTGTTGGTAGGCGACCGCCACCGGGGTGTCTCCCCGGAACGGCGGTCGACCGGTCAGCAGTTCGAAGAGCACGACGCCCGTCGAGTACAGGTCGGTGCGGGCATCCACCGTCTCGCCCTTGGCCTGCTCGGGTGAGAAATAGGAGGCCGTGCCGAGGATGGCGGTCGTCTGGGCGACCGTCGTCGAGGAGTCGCTGACCGCGCGGGCGATGCCGAAGTCCATCACCTTCACCTGACCGGTGGTGGTGATCATGATGTTGCCGGGCTTGATGTCGCGGTGCACGACGCCGGCGCGATGCGAGTACTCCAGGGCCGTCAGCACCCCGTCGATGACACGGACCGCGGCCTGCGGCTCGAGGGGCCCATCGGCGACGATGTCTTTGAGCAGGCGGCCCTCCACGAACTCCATGACGATGAAGGGCAGCTGCACCTCCTGCCCGGCATCGTCGAGCACCGTCTCCTCGCCGGCGTCGAAGACACGGACGATGGTGGGATGCGCCATGCGCGCCGCGGACTGGGCCTCCTGGCGGAATCGCATGCGGAAGGTCGGGTCGGTCGAGAGCTGCGGCTTGAGCAGCTTGACGGCGACGCGGCGCCCGAGGCGAAGGTCTTCGCCCTCGTAGACGTCGCTCATGCCGCCGCGGCCGATGAGTTCACCGACGCGGTACCGTCCAGCGAGCAGGCGGCCTTCGTCGTTCACTGGCGGGCTCCGTTCTTCGGGTCGGCGGGGGCGCGACGTGTCGTGGGATGAGAATACCCCGCCCGGCAAGTCGCTGCCGGACGGGGTACTGCGGGTCAGTCGGTGCTCGGGCTCGCGCTCGGCGGCTGCGCCGCGCCATCCTCCGTCGGGGGCGGGGCCGGCGTGGTCTCGGGCGTGGTCGCCGCGGCGATCGTCACGTTCGTCGTCGGCGACGGCGGTGAGACGAGCGAGCCGCAGTTGTAGGTGAAGGTCATCGTGAACGCACCGCCGGGCACGTTCGCGACCGCGACCGAACCCGAGGTCGTGCCGGGCCCGAAGGTGCCGCTGCCGGTGACCGTGGCATCGCCGAGCACCGACAGCGAGTACCCGGTGAGGGTCTGGCCGGCGGGGCAGGACTGGCCGGCCCAGTTGACGGTGATCGTCGTGCCCGCCGTGGGGTTCGCGGCTCCCGCGACGGTCGGGCCGCTCGAGGGCGCGGCCGGGTTCTCGGCGGCGGTGAAGTACGTCAGGGTGACGGTGTCGCCCGCGGGGACGGCCCCCGTCGGGCTGACGCCGGAGACCGTGTTGGCGGCGGTCGGGTCGGTGGCCGGCGAGCCGGCCTGGCGGGAGACCTGGAGGCCGAGGTCCTCGAGGGCGGCCTCGGCGTCGTCGATGTTCATGCCGAGGTAGTCCGCCTCGTTCACCTCGACCGTCTTGGGGGTCTGGCTCGGCGTCGTCGTGTTCGTCGGACGCGTCGTGGCGGTCGTGCGCTCGGGGCTGGTGGACGGCGGGTCGTCCTGGGCGCCGTTGTTGACGAGCAGCGCGATCACGGTGCCGATGAGCACGATCGCGAGGATCGAGATGAGGGCGATGAGCGGCCACGTCCACGGGCTGCGCTTCTTCTCCTCGCCTTCCTCCTCTTCGCCCTCGAGCGCCTCCGCCGCGGCCGCGGTGCCGAGCACCTGGGTCGCCGCCGTCGGGGCGCCGTCGCCGCGCGGCATGAGCATGGTCGCGGCGGTCGCGCCGCCGGCGCCGAGCACGGCCGGGACGGCTGCGGCGGCC
>NZ_WSTA01000060.1 GCF_009789225.1 Agromyces seonyuensis
GCGAACCCAGGCGACGCCGCGCTGCCCGGGCGCGCCAGGTGCGCCCGGCGCTGGCGCGGTGTGCGGCCGCGTGCGGCCGGTGAACGCGGAGCCGCGGTAGCGCGCGAGGCGCTCGCGATCCGCCCGAACGGCCGCTTCGATGCGTGCGGCGCGTTGGTTCTTCTCGAATTCCTCAACGTCCATCGCTGATCCCCTCGTTCGCGTTGGTCATCTGCAGGGCAGGTGTGCTCGCGATCCCTCGTAGCCACCGCCCGACGGTCGACGGGTGCACGCCGAGGTCCTTCGCGATCGCCGAGTTCGACCAGCCGAGCTCCCGGAGGCGGGAGGCTTTCGCCTGGCCGAGCGGATGCGCTTCTACTGCCGTGATCGCAGGGCGAGTGGATGCTGCCCGCTCCGCGGGGACGGTCCCTGTCGCGGGCGCGGTAGCTGTCGCAGGGGCCGGGGTCGGCTGGTGCCGCATGAGGACGGAGGTCAGGTGGGTGATCGCGAGGAGCACGAGCGGCGGCACGGATGCGACCGAGGCTGCGAGCACGAGCGGGACCTCGGTCGTTTCGGCGACGACGGCGTGGATGGCGTTTGCGGCGACGGAGATCGCTGCGCCGGCGCCGAGGAGCATCCAGGGGTACCAGGCGACGCGGGAGCGGGCGAGGGCGACGGCGGCGACGGTCGCGACGACGATGATGCCGTCGACGATGAGCGGCCAGATCCACGCTTGTGTCGGGTCGATGCCGGAGCGGCGGGCGAGATCGCTCAGCGAGGTGAACGAGAGCCAGAAGGCGCCGGCGGCGATGAAGACGGTGCCGATGATGGCGGTGATCATCGCGAGGCGGACGCCGCTCAGGCGGGAGGTCAGCGCAGACATGGGGCGTCTCCTCGTCGTCCGGCGGGTGTCTCGGGTTCGCGCCACGAGCTCGCGGGTGTTCGCGCGGCGGGGGAGGCGTGCCGCACGGCCGAGCGGATGGTGATGGCGATCTCCCGTTCGGAGAGTCCGACGCTCGCGGCCGCCGCGCCGAGCGCATTCACGATGCCGCCGGGGGTGTGGCCGGCTTCGACGAGTCGGCACGAGGCCCAGAAGAGGCCGTGGTTGCGCTCACCTTCCTGCAGGCGGCTGACCCACGTGGCGAGGCGCGTTGGGCCGAGTTCATCGCTGGTCACGGTGCGCGTCGTTGTGATGGTCGGCCGTGGGGCGATGAAGTCGCGGAGGGCACCGGCATCGACCGGATGCTGCGGCGCCGAGCTCAGCGAACTGACACGGTAGGCGGTTCGGGTGTTGCCGGTCGGTAGCGAGGACGGCGGCACGATGACGTAGCCGCCCTCCCCGCGGAAGTCGACGTGCGCGCTGGCCGCCTGCCAACAGCGCTGCGGTCGGGCCGGATCGGCGGGGAAGTAGACGTGCATCCCGCCGGACGGGGTGCGGACGCGGGCGAGCTCGCCGTCGACGAGCCCGTTCTGCTGCGCCCGCTCGAGAGCGGGGAAGCCAGAGCCATTCGCGCCGGTGTCGATGTCGACGACGTCGACCCCGGAGGCGGTGCCGGTCGGCATGCCGAGGTTCGCGGTCGGCCACTTGCTCCACCAGATACCGATGACGCCGACGTCGGTGCTCGCATCGAGGAACCCGGACTTGGTGAGCGGGCGCTTGCCGTCGGGCAAGCACGGGAAGACGGGGATGCCCGCGTCGGCGAACGCGAAGGCCGCGTCGCGCGGGCGGAGGGTCGCGGTGGTGAAGAGGACCTCGGCGATGCTCATGCGATCCCCCTGGATGCGACGCGATCGATCGGGCGGTTCGGCGGGGCAGTCGATGCCGCGGCAGCCACCGCCTGGCTTGCGAAGGTTCGATCGAGCCCGGGCGGGTCGCCCGCGCCGAGCTGTTCGGTGGGGAGTTGGCTCAGGATGTCGACCGCGGTGCGGCGCACACGCTCACCGGTGGACTGCACGACCTCGAGCGGCGTCCGGCCGGCGACCGTCGCCGCCCAGCCCGAGACATAGGGGATCGTGTAGCCGCTCGTCTCCATGCCGTGTGCGGCGCCGATCATCAGGGCGACTGATTCGGCTTCGACCTCCCCGATGCCGCGGTGCTGCGGAGCATCCTCGTTGTCGGTCGGGCCGTGGAGGCGGACGTGCGCGAGTTCGTGCGCAAGCGTCTTCACCTGGGCGGCGGCGTCGACGTCGCCGCGGACGACGACGGTGCGTGCCGTGAAGTCGGTGCGGCCGTTCGCGCCGCCGAGGTCCGAGGCATCCACGGTGGTGAGTTCGTAGCCGGCGCCTTGGACGAGGGCGGCGAGGCCGTCCCAGAGTCCGGCGGGGGCCTCGCCGTGGAGCATCCTCGGTTCGGGACGTTCCGGGATCGGGCGGCCCTCGGTCTGCGAGACGTCCCAGACGTACGCCGGGCGGACGCCGATGAGCTTCTGCCGCACGATCTCGCCGGCGCGCGGACGCTCGCCCTGCGCCAGGCGCCGCCACGAGTCGCTGCGCGTCGGCTCCGCGGAGGCGAAGCGGGCGGTGCGCGGGGCGAGGATGCCGTAGCCGTGTTGGCCGGCGGTGACGCTGCGGCCGAGGGCCTGCCACTGCTTGAAGCCGGCGACGTACGTCGGTGTCGGTTCGGGCACGCGGCCGGCCTCGAAGGCGGCGGCGTGCTGGGCATGGATGAGGAGCAGGTTGTTGAAGGAGCGGGTGCGGAAGCGGGCGGAGAACTCCAGGGCTCGCGTCCACTGTTCTCCGGTGACGAGGTCTTCGACGGCGGCGCCGAGCTGTTCGTGGAGTTCGGCGACCTTGGCGTCCCGATCCGAGTGCGAGGGTGTGTACGAAGACACGACGACCACCTTCCCGAGCGGTGCCCGCGCGGGTTCGCGCGGCTACCGCAGAGGTGCGCTGGATGCGCCTGAGACATGGGCTCGGCGCAGGGGATCACTCGCGCCTTCCTGGTTTCGACGGCGGGGCAGGGGAGCGCGGGATCGTTCGGTATTGGTTCAGGGTGGACGATTGGGCGTGCCCAATGGTGGAGTTGCGGTCTGTCTAGCATTCTGATTTGAGCGTGCGCAACTGATTCCGTTACGCATGGCCAACGTAGTTCAAGCGCGTTGCTCGAAGCCGGGCGGCGCCCCGACGAGAGCCCTACCTGACCCGAAGGGGAGAGGGGACGACGACATGACCGACGAGGCGGAACTGGTCGCCGCGGACGACCTGGCGAAACGACTGCGGCTGCTGATCGACGTCGTCGCTGCTGAGCGCGGCGCCGAACCGACGTTCACCGAGATCGCCGCGTTCCTCGCCGATCGCGGGGTGAAGATCTCCCGAAGTCGGTGGACGTACATGGTCAACGGGCACCGGTACGTCAACGATCGGAAGCTCTTCGACGGGCTCGCCGAGTACTTCGATGTCGAGCCGGCCTTCATCGCCGGCGAGACCGGTGGTGCGACGCCCGAGCGAGTGAGCGCACAGCTCGATCTGGTCCGGGCGATGCGGGCGGCACGGGTGAAGGCGTACGCTGCCCGAACCCTTGGCGACATCTCGCCCGAGGCTCTGCAGGCGATCAGCAGGTATCTCGACAAGGAGTTCGCACAGGGGTGAGTGCGGGCGCGAGGAGCGCCCGGGACGATGCCCTACCGCGTCCGAAGGGGGAACGACACCGTGCACACCGACGTTGCGGTCTCGACCGTGCTGAGCGAGCTCGAGCTCGGCGAGGCGTTCACCTTCGACCAGCTCACCGCGGCGAGCGAACGTCGGCGGAGACGACCGATCCGCATCGTCGAGATCGAAGGGCTCGGCAAGGAGGCGGGCCTGTGTGCGGCGGTGCTCCTGCACGAGCAGATCGACCTCGTCGTGCACCAGCCGACCGATTCGGTGCTGCACCGGCAGCAGTTCGTGCTCCACGAGATTGCCCACTTGCTCCTGGGGCACCTCGAAGCCCAGGATGATGACGAGCCCGACTTCCTGCTCCCCGACATTCCGGCGGCAACGCGGCGCCGGTTGTTGCGTCGGCAGGACCCGGATTCGCCGCACGAGATCGCCGCAGAGTCGCTCGCCGATCGGTTCGCGGCGGGCATCCGCCGCGCGGCACGCCACGATGACCGGTTCGTGGAGATCTTCGGATGATCGCCATCCTCGTCGCCGTCCTGATGTGGATGCTCGTGCTGAGCCTGCTCATCCTCCGCCGCGGACGCGAGGAACGCAGCATCACCTGGGCGGCCCTGACCATCGCGATTTCGGTGACGCTGAACATAGACGTCGTCTACCTGGGAGTCGATCCCGTCCTGGGCGGCACGAATCTCGTCACGCTGTTCGCCGACCTGGCGCTCATGACGGGGGTGTTCTTCCTTGGCCGCGGCGTCTTGAAAGCCGCCGAGCATCCGCCGCTGCTCGTGCGCGTCGCGCTCGGTCGCGTCGCGTTCGCCATCGCCGTCGTCGCGGCGGCCGTCGCGTTCTTCCTCATCGACCGGGGCGCGACTACCACGACCTTCATGCTCGATCTCGGCGACCAAGCGGCAGCCGCGACATACTCGATGCTGCACTTCACCTACTACGCCATCGTGCTGATCGCGATGGCCGCAGTCGCAGCCCGCTACGCGCGACCCAGCCACGGCATCCTCGCCGTTCCGCCCATACTGCTCGTCGTCGGCTGTGCACTCGGCGTCACCCTGACGCTCGAGGTCTACGTCATGGACCTCGCGCACGTGACCGGCAATCTCAACCTCATGCTCGCCGCATCCTCCGCCTACGGAACCGTCTACTTGCTGACGTTCCTGTTCCTCTGCAGCGGCTTCGCCGGCCAACCCGTCGCCCGCACCATCCAAGCCCGCAAACGCGCGCGTCGCACCCGGGACCTCTCGCACCAACTCGACCCCGTGTGGCTCGCGGCGACGACGCTGCGGCCCGGGATCAGCCAGGTCGCGGGCGCACCGATCGATGCCAGCGACCCCGAGGCGCTCCTGCATCGCCAGGTCGTCGAGATCCGCGACGCCATGATCGACGGCCGCGTCAGCTTCGAACTCGATGACCGTGACCGGATGCTCCTCGAAGCCGCCGAACGCCACCTGGTCGGCGAGGACCCGGCTGCCCGATCTCCCCGGGTCGACGCGTGAAGGCCGTCGCCGTCATCGCCGGCATCGCGACCGCCGCCGCGGCCGCTCTCGGCGCGGTCGGGTTCGTGATCGCGCGAAAGGTCACTGCGCCGGTCGGGTCGCGCCGGTTCGATCTCGTCGTACGAGAAGTGGATGACTCGGGGGAGCGACCTATCGTCGTCATCGACCGAACCGCACAGACGGTGACGCCCGGACGCTTCAATCTCATCCTCTACGACGGTGCGTGGGTGCAGCTCGGCGAGACCGTCGTCGATCGTGGCATGCTCGTCGGCCGGGAGATAGTTGGGGAGCCGGGGTCCGAGTCCCTCAAACCTGGCGTGCGTGCTTCGTGGAGCGGGATGTACTTCGAGACGCCGGCCGACGCCGGACTCGACGGCGTCGGTGTCGCAGTGCGGACCGAGGGTGGTCTCGCGCCGGCATGGCTCATCGAGCCCACCAGAGGACAGTCGGATGCCTGGGCGATCCACATCCACGGGCTCGGCGGCACTCGGGCCGGGATGCTCCGCGGCGTGCAGGTCGCCGCGGATGCAGGACTGCCTTCGCTCGTCGTGACGTATCGGAACGACAGCGAAGGGCCGGAAGCTGGATGGAAACGATCGACGCTCGGCGCCACTGAGGCCGATGATGTCGACGCAGCGATTCGCTATGCACTTGAGCAGGGTGCGCGACGAGTCATCCTCTTCGGTTGGTCGATGGGCGGAGCGATCGCTCTGGAGCTCGCGACACGGGCCGGCGCCCTCGGCCATGTAGCCGGGCTTGTGCTCGAGTCGCCCGTGCTCGACTGGGTCGAGACGATCAAGGAGAACTGCGCACGCGCCGGTCTGCCGCGGTGGGTGGGCGGTCTCGCGGTGCCGTGGCTCGACTCACCGACCCTCGCCCGACTGCTCGGGCTGCCCGCTGCCGTCGACACGGCGCGCTTCGACTGGATCGACCGAGCTCACGAGCTGCAAGTACCGACGCTCGTACTGCACGGAACCCGCGACACCTCGGTGCCATTCGCCCTCACGACGAAGTTCGCGGCCGGCGTGCCTGCCGCGGTGCGAGTCGAAGACTTCGACGCCGACCACACCATGACCTGGAACGCCGACCCGGACCGCTGGCGAGCGATCGTCGCCGACTGGATCGCCGGCCTCGAGTAGCCCGGCCGATCAGTCGCGATCGACCGCGTTCGCCCAGACCCACGCCCGCCGCGTCGCCCCGCCGCGAAGCTTGAACTCGACGAGCACGGCCCTGCCGGTCCACGCGATGGCCTCGCCGGAGACCCGGATCGGCGTCTCGGGGAACCGCACCCACGCGTGCACGGGGATGCCCTTCTCGGGTCGCGTGACGTCCATCCCGCGCTCGTCGTCGCTCAAGCTGATCGGCACCGGCTTGATCAGCACCTCGTTGAGTGACGAGGTGTCGTTGTCACTGCCATACCGCCGATTCTGACCCATGCCTTCGAACATACCTTCGAACGATTGGTCCTGCGACTCGGCGAGGTCAGGGAGGCGACTCGGCGGGGTCTGGGGAAGATGTCAGCGGGTGCGACGAGTAGCCACACGCACCCGAGCGCGGGCAACGCGCAGTCGGGACCGGCCGAGGTGCCTGACAGCGATTGGGCTAGGCTCGCCCGGTGCGGCTGTCGTGGGTCGACTAGTTTCGCTAGAAGGAGCCCCACTGGTGTCCGTCGCGTTGGCCGCTGGAGCTCCAGGATGGAGTGCAATCCGAAGCAGTGCGATCGAGCCGATGATCGGAACGACTGCCAAGCTGAACACTTGCCAGATCTGCATGCGGTCCCGCTCGACGAGGAGCAGTTGGTAGAGGAGGATCGCTTCTTCGAACGCGAGGAAGGTCGCGGCGATTGTTGTGATCCAGAACCACGCGATCGGTCGAATGCTGCTCCGTTCTCGAGTGAAAACTGCGATCGCTGCCACTGCGACCATGAACGTGGGTAGGACTTGAACGAGGATCTCGAGCAGGTTGTCGGGTGCGCGGAAAAGCCACGGAGAGGACGTGACTGTCGCGCTCATCTCGACCTCGAAGGTCTGAGACGTGGCCCCCGGCGGGATGTTGATGCAGAAGACGCCGGGGTCATCGCAATGCTCAGAGGATTCTGGGGACGGTTCGGGAGGCATCTCGAAACCGTACGAGTGATCTCGCCCGTGTAGAAAGACACAGTTGTGGTCCTTGTCCACTCCGAGGGCGAACGGCCCCAAGCAGCCGAAGCAACAGTCGCCACGCCTCTTGCAGGTCGAGGGGCGCGCACCTCGTCCGTGACTTCGGAAGGTGGCGCGGTGACGGTTTCGATGCGGGTGATGAGTGCCGGGGATGGGTTCCGGTACTTGCTCCGCAGCGTCGCGGCGGCCGACGGTGATCGCTCGGCCTCGATGCCGCTGACTCGGTACTACGCGGCGAAGGGAACCCCGCCCGGCCGGTGGATGGGCTCCGGCGTTCGTGCGCTCGGCGGCGGCTTGATCGCGGCCGGCAACGAAGTGACTGAGTCGCAACTGCAGTTGCTCGTGGGCATGGGCCGGGATCCGGTGACCGGGGAGGCTCTCGGGCTGGCGTACCCCGTCTATTCCGAGGGCGCCGCGCGCCGGCGTGCTGTCGCCGGGTTCGACTTCACGTTCTCGGTGCCGAAGTCGGCGAGCATCCTGTGGGGTGTTGCCGATGCGCGCACGCAGGAGGTGATTGCGCGGGCGCATCATGAGGCCGTTGCGGATGTGCTCGCGTTTATGGAGCGCGAGGTCGCTGCCACGCGTACGGGCGCGGCGTCGGGTGACGGTGCGGTTGCCCAAGTGGAGGTCGTGGGGTTGATCGCGGCGGCGTTCGATCATTTCGATTCGCGGGCGGGGGATCCGCATCTGCACACGCATGTGGTGATCAGCAACAAGGTGCAGACCGTGCTCGACGGGAAGTGGCGCTCGCTCGATGGTAGGCCGTTGCATGCGGCGGTCGTTGCGCTGTCCGAGTTGCACGAGGCGCTGTTCGCTGATCGCCTCACCCGTGCGCTTGGCGTGCAGTGGGAGCAGCGTGCGCGCGGTCACGATCGCAACCCGGCGTGGTCGGTCGCGAGCGTGCCCGAGGCGCTGGTCGAGGAGTTCTCGACGCGTGCGCGGCACATCGATGCGGAGACCGACCGGCTGATCGCCGTCTACGTGGCGGAGCACGGGCGCCGCCCGCGTGCGGCTGTGATCATGAAGTTGCGTGCGCAGGCGACGCTCACGACGCGGCCCGAGAAGACCGTGCGCTCGCTCGCCGACCTCACCGCGACCTGGCGAGCGCGCGCCGGGCACGTACTCGGCACGGACGCAACGGCGTGGGCGCGCAATACAACCGTGCAACCGGCGCTGTCTGTGTTGCGCGCCGAGGACGTCCCGCTCGAGGAGACCCGGGCGCTCGGCGCACAAGTCGTCCACGCCGTCAGTGAGAAGCGTGCAACGTGGCGGCACTGGAATCTCGCCGCCGAAGCAGCCCGGCAGACCATGCAACTTCGGTTCGCCACAACGTTCGACCGCGAGGCCGTCATCGGTCTCGTCGTCGACGCCGCCGAGACCGCTTCGCTGCAGCTCACCCCGCCGGAGCTCGCCACGAGCCCGGCCACCTTCAGCCGCGACGACGGCACGTCGGTCTTCCGACCGCGTCACTCGCAGATCTACACCTCGATCGACCTGATCGAGGCCGAGTCGCGACTGCTCGAGCGGACGAACGACGCCACCGCACCGAAGCTCGCGCCGGCCGTCCTTCGCGAGCAGGCCCGTGAGAAGCTGCCCGGAGGCGGCACGCTCGCCGCCGATCAATACGAGGCGCTCGCAGCGATCGCCGGTTCCGGCCGGGTGCTCGACGTCCTCGTCGGCCCGGCCGGCGCCGGAAAGACGACCGCGATGAACGCGCTCCGCCGAGCGTGGGAGCGCGAGTACGGTCCTCGCTCGGTCGTCGGCCTCGCACCATCGGCCGCCGCCGCGCTCGTACTCGCCGCGGATCTCGGGATCGCCACGGAGAACCTCGCGAAGTGGTGGGCGGAGCACCTCGCGCACGGTGCATCCTTCACCGCCGGCCAGCTCGTGATCGTCGACGAGGCATCCCTCGCGAGCACGCACGCGCTCGACCGCGTGAGCGCGCTCGCCGCGGATGCCGGGGCGAAGGTGCTGCTCGTCGGCGATCACGCGCAGTTGCAGTCCGTCGATGCCGGCGGGGCGTTCGCGATGCTCGTGCACGATCGGGCCGATGCGCCGGAGTTGACTGACGTGCACCGCTTCGTCGAGGAGTGGGAGAAAGCGGCATCCTTGGCGTTGCGTCGAGGCGATCCGGAGGTGATCGACCGGTACGTTGCGCACGATCGCGTGCAGGAGGGGTCCGGCGACGCGATGGCCGACGCCGCCTATCTGGCCTGGCGGGAGGATGCTCGGGCCGGGCGGGCGAGCGTGCTCATCAGCGACTCGAACGACGCGGTCGCTGCGCTGAACCTGCGGGCGCGCACCGACGGCATCCTGGACGGCCGGGTCGACGCGCGTCGGGAGGTCGGGCTGCGGGACGGCACTGCGGCATCCGTCGGCGACACGGTCATCACCCGCCGCAATGACCGCCGCTTGAGGGCCGGACGTGCGTGGGTGCGTAACGGAGACCGGTGGACGGTGCTGGCCGTCCGTCGCGGCGGCGCCCTCGAAGTGCGCAAGGCAGGGAGCCGGTGGGGTGCGCCGATCGTGCTGCCGCCGGGGTACGTGCGCGAGCACCTCGAGCTCGGGTACGCGGTCACTTCGCACCGTGCGCAGGGCATCACGACGGAGCGCGCCCATGTCGTCGTCGCCGCGGGCATGACTCGCGAGAACTTCTACGTCGCGATGACCCGAGGCCGTCGCGCGAATCTCGCCTACGTCGCCCTCGATCGCCCCGACTCCGCCCACGGCGATGCGCACCTGCGGCAGGACGATCGGGAGACGGCGCGCAGCATCCTCTTCGGCGTGCTCGCCCATGTCGGCGCCGAACTGTCCGCGCACGAGACGCTCGTGGCCGAGCACGAGCAGCGGGGGTCGATCGCGCAGCTCGCCGCCGAGTACGAGACCCTTGCGGCCGCCGCTCAGCACGACCGGTGGGTCGGCCTCGTGCGCGCGTCGGGGCTCGCGCCGGCGCAGGTGGATGCGGTGGTCGCCTCCGACGCGTTCGGCCCGCTCGGCGCCGAACTGCGCCGAGTCGAGGCGTCGCATCAGGATGCCTCGGCGCTGCTGGCGAGTGTCGTCGCGAGCCGCGGGTTCGAGGATGCGCAGGACATCGCCGCCGTGCTCGTCGGGCGGGTTCGGCGGGCGATCGCCGAGGATGCTCGGGGTGCCGGGCGGGCGCGCAGGTCGCCGCTGCTCGTGGCCGGGCTCATCCCGAGGGCGCTCGGCGAGATGGATGACGAGACGCGGCACGCCCTCGTCGAGCGAAGCCGACTCATTGAATCGCGGGCACGCGAGCTCGTCGCTCGCGCGCAACAGGCGGGGGAGCCGTGGGTCGGGGCGCTGGGGGAGCAGCCACGCGGATCCGCTGCCGGGATGTGGCTCAGGAGCGTCGCGACTGTGGCCGCGTATCGGGATCGGTACGGCGTCATCGGGGTGCGACCGCTCGGTGCGGCGCCCGTTTCGCAGGCTCAGAAGACCGACTTCGTGCGGGCGGAAGCAGCGCTCGTCGAGGCGCGCCGGCTCGCGCAGACCGAGGTCGACGAACAGAGGTGGGGAATGCAGAATGTCCGCTCGTCGGCCGGGGACGTCGGTCTTCGGGTATAGCGTCCGAACTAGGCAAGCTCTCAGCAGTAGGCCGTCGCATCGGGCGACGGCATGAGCCTCCGGCTTCCGGCGGCCCCTTCATCGTTCTCCTTGCCGAACACGAAGGGCTGCCGCATGTTCGCACTCATCACCCTCGCCGGTGTCCGCGCCGGACTCGCGCTGCGTCGCATGATGCCGACCAACCTCCTGCTCGACGCCCTCCACACTCGCCGCGGGCTCAAATGGGGGCCGGTCGCGATGCTGCTCGCCGTGCCGTACCTGCTCGGCGCGTTCGTGTGCGCCGGCCTCGCTGGCCAGGACGGCGCCGGCTGGCTCGACGTGCTCGTGCTGCTCTGCTTCTGGAACGCCATGAAGTTCCTCATCGCCGGCCCCGCGACCCTCCTCCGCCTGCTCGTCGTGCGCCGCCGCGAGGCGCAGATCCGCCGCCGAGTCGCGCGGGAGTTCGACGAGGCATCCATCGACGAGGTCGAACCGGAACTCGTCGCCACCCGCTGAGGCCGTTGCCTCCACCGGCACGGGAGCGCCCGCGCACCTGCCTGGCACGGCAGGCTGGTCCCGGACGAGTCCGCCGACCCAGGAGGCCCATGATGACGACGACCCAGGATCAGTTCGACGACCTGCTCGGCCGGGCGGCGCTCGCGGCGCTGTTCTACTACCCCGAGATCGTCGTCGAGGACGAGGCGTACGACCTCCAGGCTGACGTGACGTTCTGCCTCGAAGCGCTCGAGGGCATCGACGTCGACGACGACGCCCGGGCCGAACTGCGGATGCTGGTGGGCTTGGTGATCACGAACCCGACGGCGCACCGGCACGACCTGGTCGACTTCACGATCGAGCTCGCCCCGCCGCAGGCGGACGACTGACAGTCGCGCATGGCCGGCACGGGCGGGGCGAACGGCACGACGCGGAAAGCGTCGAAGTCGGATGCCTCGCCCGGGTCGCGTCAGATTGACGAGGAACGCGAGCGTCGCCTGGCGCACCGGCGGCAGTGGGTCGCGGCGAACCGGGAGCGCATCCGGGAGAGCAACCGCCAGTGGCGCCTGAACAACCTCGAACGCGCACGGCAGCTGAACCGCGAGTCCATGGCGCGCGCCGCCGAACGGCAGCGCCGCGAACGTGCGCAGCGGCGGAAGGCTGCGGAACGCTCACGCCGGTGGAAGGAAGCCCACCCAGAGCGGGTGCGGGAGAAACATCGTCGCTGGGTCGAGGTCAATCGCGACAAGGTCCGCGCCTACAACCGCGACTACCACCGTCGCCACCAGGATGCCTCGCGGCAGCGCACGACGGCCTGGCGTGACGAGCATCCCGAGCGCATGGCCGAGCTCCGCAAGGAGTGGGCCGAACGGAACAAGGACAAGCGCGCGGAGTATCAGCGCAAGCGCCGCGAGGATCCGGCGAAGCGCCAGGCCGACCTCGAGGCGAACGCGGCCGCGCGGCGCCTGCGGCGGAAGCTGGTTCGGGAGGGACTACCGCCGCGGCGGTTGCATCCGACGTCTGCGGCGGAGCGGCGGGCGAACGACCGGGCCGCGTCGGCGTTTTTCGAGGACCCGCAGGCTGCGCGGCGGCTGCGGCAGTCGGCGGCGTCCGCGGAGGCGCTGCTCGATTACGTGCGCAAGCACCGGGTGAAGCTGCGCGCTGATACCCGGGCGGCGCTGCAGCGGCGGGAGCAGGCCGGGCTGCCGCCGATCGATGCGGAGCAGCATTTCTACGCGCGGGCGGTCGAAGCGGTGCTTCGCCGGCGAATCCGTACCGATCTCTTGACCGGCCGCGATGTCGCGGCGGCGGTGCGGACGACGCGGGCGGTGGTGCGCCGCGAGGAGCGGCAGGCGGAGCTCGAGAAGCTCGTGCAGTCGGTGGTCACGTACATCCACCGGAATGCGACGCGGCTGATCGCTGACGCCGAGCTCGAGAATCGGTTCCGGCGACGGAACGGGAAGCCGCCCGCCGGGCTGGAAGCGCTAGTCGTGGGAATGGCCGTTGCTGAGGTTCACCCAGAAGCCGCGGCGGTGCTGCCGGACGGTGAGTTGCGGGCGGTGGAGCGGCGAGTGCGTGCGCGCGTGCATCTGGCCCGGAACGAAGGCGCTCAGCTGGGGCCCCCCGCATGGAGCTTCAGGGTCCTCCACTGAGCTCGGCTGACACGTGCGAAGTACCTCGCGGTCAACTTGAGGTCAAGGCAAGCAAGGAGATCTCGCAGCTCTGACGCATATCGGGTAGCTCAGCGGGAGGGTCGCGCCGCGCCGTCACTCTGCAAGGGTCGGCGTCCGGCGCGACCAGCGGCCGTCTCGCAGCTGATCGGTGGTGAACCGGGCGAGGTCCGCGCGAGCGAGCTTCCAGCCTCCCCGCGGGGTGGCGCCATCCATCGCCCGATACGAGCTTCGGGCGGGCTCGTCCCGCAGGTAGCTGGCCCGCACGATCGTCCAGTCGAGGGCGCTCGCTCTGATGGCGGCTTCCATCTCGCCCATGTCGTCGTAGAGGTCCTTCATGACGAACGGAATGAGGAACTTGCGGTACCAGAACGGCAGCGCTGGGTCATCCTGCCGCACACCACCGGATGAGATCGCGACGAGGCGCGACAGTTCTGTCTTCGCCGCACCCTCGACGATGTTGCGCGCCGCGCTCGAGTACAGCGAGTCGGGCTTCCTGGCCGGAGTGCTGACGGCGAGGATCCCAGCATCGTGACCCTGCATCGCGCGGACCACGGATGCCGCGTCCCGGACGTCCGTCGCGATCACTCGGGCCGCAGCGGGGAGGGGGTTCGCGGCTGCGATCGCCGCTGGATCGCGTGCGGCGACGGTCACGGTGTGGCCGTCGGAGAGGGCGTTGTCCACGATGAGGCGTCCGGTGCGGCCCGAGCCCCCGAACACGATCAGCCGCAGCGAGCTCGATGGGTTCGAGGTCATGCCCGAGGCTTCCGCACGCCGACGAACCAGGCGAGGCCGGCGATCACGTGCATTGCGCCCAGGGCGAGACCCGTCGCAAGGTCTGCGGACACGAAGAGAGGGCTGGCGAAGGAGACGAGCGCGACAGCGAGTCCGACCCAGGCGAGGACGGTACGCAGCACCGGGCGACGGCGGGCCAGGAACCAGGTCACGAGTCCGGCCAGCGCCAGAGGCACGAGGGTCGCAGCGATCACGATGCCGACGTTGAGGGTGGACTCGCTCGGCTGCTCGATGATCATCGATGCGCCGCCAGCCGAGGCGATGAGGAAGACCGCAACGTTGAGGATGACCGCCGTGGCGACGCTGATCGAGAAGGCGGTGGGGGAGAAGGGGCGGTGGGCGGTCGCCGGCGAGGCGGCGGGGGTGAGGACGGTCTCGGTCATGATGTTCCTGTTCTGCGCGGGGCGTCAGCGGGTGGCGAGGAATTCGGCCACGGTCGTGGGGGTGATGTCGGGGTAGTCGGCGTTGTTGAGGTTCTGGAGCTTGGCCTTGCCGGTGACCATCGCCCATTGGTATTGGAGTGAGACGAACTCGTAGGGGTTCGTCGCGGTCTGCTTGCGACGCTCGATCTCGGCCCGCAGGTCGTCGACGGTTCCCAGTTCGCGGATCTCGAGCGTGCGGCCGGTCGCCTGCTCGACTTCAGCGTGCAACTGCGTCATCGTGAGCACGGAACCGGCGACCGAGACCGTGCGGTCGGCGGCGGACTCGTCGAGCGCTGCTGCGGCCGCGTATGCGGCAGTGTCCGGAATGCTCGTGAAGTCGAGCGCCTGTTCACCATCGCCCCAGTACGAGAACGTGCCGTGCTCGAGGTCGACGATGCCCATGAACGGTGCCAGCATGACCTCCATGAATCCGCCGTTGAGCACGAACGTCGGCTTCACCGTGCTGCCTGCGAATGCCTCGTCGGCCTTCTTGCGCATGTCGAGGAACAGGTTGTCGCCGTAGTCGAGCCGATGCAGGTCGGCACTGAAGTCGGAAGGGATCATGCGCGTGACGCCGGCCGCCTCGGCCGCGCGCAACAGGTTGGTCTGGCCGTCGACGATCACGTCGGGTCCGCCTTGGACGGCGGACACGACGACGTCGACGCCCTCCAGATGCCCAGCGAGAATGGCGACGTCGTCGCTCAGGTCGCCGATGACGACGTCGACGACTCCAGTGCTGACGAGGTGGCGGAGCGCGTCTCCGCCATCCGCCTTGCCTTCGCGGACGAGCACTCGAACCGTGGCGCCGCGGTCGACGAGTTCGGTGACGATCTTGCTGCCGAGGTTGCCTGTGGCTCCGGCGACGAACACGGTCGTGGACATGGGTCCTCCTCGAGGAAACGCGGTCGTCGATACGATCGCGAGATAGTGGCGGGCTGCTACTATAGCAATATGGAATCACAGGATGAGCTGTCGGCGTCTCACCGTCCGCCATCGTTGCTCGCGCTGCCGTCGTATCTCGCCGGCAATGTTGCCCATGTCGGCAATCGCACACTCGTCGCGAAGTTGAAAGAGCACGGCATCGGGCTCGCGCAGTACGGCGTGCTCGTCGCGCTCGCCGACTTCGGCGCGCTGCCGCCGCATGAGCTCGCCCGGCGATTGAGCACCGACCGCAGCCACATCAGCGCGTACGTCGAAGTGCTGCAGAAGCGGGGCTGGGTCATTCGCGAACCGGATGCCGCAGACCGTCGCCGCGTCATCGTCGCCCTCACCGACGGCGGCCGGAGTCTCGCGACTGGTCTGATGACCTGGGCGGCCGAGGCTCAAGCCGACTTCCTGTCCGCGCTCAGCGAGTCCGAGCAGCGGACGCTGCGCACACTGCTGCTGAAGATCCTGGCCTCGGCTGAGGCATCCGACGCGCCCACATACACCGATCGAACCGGAGCCTGCTGACCGTGACCACCGACTTCACCCCGACCGAACTCGCCTATCTGGCCAGCCAGCTTCTGGGTCGCATCGCGACCGCCCAGCCCGATGGGACCCTGCAGGTCAGCCCGGTCGGATTCCGCTACAACCAGGCCCTCGGCACCATCGACATCTCGGGCTACAACATGTCGCGAAGCAGGAAGTACCGCAACGTCGCCGACAACGGGCGTGTCGCGTTCGTCGTCGACGACCTCGCGTCGGTTCAGCCTTGGAGACCGCGCTGCCTCGAGATCCGGGGCCGTGCCGAAGCGGTCCTCGAGAGCCCGGCCGGGCCGATCATCCGGATCCACCCGGAGCGCGTGATCAGCTTCGGCATCGATGAGACCGACACCCCCGCGCACTCGTTGAAGGTCAACGCCCGCAACGTCGGGTAGGCATCGCCGCTCAGAGGTCGTCCGGCATCGAGAGTGCAGATGACGACTCACGGCGGTGCCTGCCGAACGAGTCCGACAGCCCGCGCCGGTACCGCGGGTTCTTGGCGACCTGCTCGAGGTCGCCGACGACGTACCGGATGCCCTGTTCGCCGCCGGCGCGCTCGAAGGCCTCACGGCGGAGCACGCGGTGCGCGACGAGCTCCCGGCTCCATGACTGCACTGCCTCATACGCGTACCGGACATCCGAGTCGGCGGCCTCCAGCGTCTGAGCCATCGCCTTCAACGTGACCCTCGTCCCCGACGGCTTCTCGTGGATGAACCGCGCGTAGAGCAGGCCCTCCCAGTGCTCGGGCTCCCACGGCATCTGGATCTGAATCCTGCCGCCCGCCCGCTCTGAGTAGCCGTCCACCTGCACGTTGAGGAACGTCGGCCAGTCGCCGCCGTACGCAGCAAGCACCGCCGCACGCTCGGGTTGCGCGCGCCAGGGCTCCAGCCGCGCTGCGGCCTTCGCGGCTACCCGCTTGAGAAAGCCGATGACGTTGCGCGCGCTTTCGGCCTCGTCGAAAATCCGCTTCTGCTCGCGCGCTGCGGCTGCCGCCTCGAGCGCGTGCGCGAGCTGCTCCGCGCGACGGACCTGATCGATGAACCGGCAGGTGAATCCGAGAGCCCCGTCGAGCCGGCACACATCGAGCGGCAGCACGACCAGATTCGCCTGTTCGCGGACCCGAAGCGAGAGGTAGTGCTCGGCGTCGGGCGACCACGCCTGCCTGACCGCGACGCCCAGCTGTTCAGCATCCGGGTTGATCCAGAGCAGCGGATGCCCCTGCTCGGCGAGCGTTTGCATCACCGGCGTCGGCGCCACGGTCTCGTCGGCACCGCGAACGCGGCGGAGGTGTGGCGGTACGTGCCCCCACAGCCAGATGTCGAGGATGCCATCCCTCACGTAGTCGTCATGCCGTGCTTGCCACTGCCGAGGTGTCAGAGCTGCGTACTGCACCTCGAAGGCCGCGCGCCGGCCGGTGGGGGAGATGAGCATGACGTCCGCGCGCCGGCGGCCGTCTTCGGTCGTCGCCTCGAGCTCGACTTCGGCGTCCGGGTACTTCTCACGGAGCCATCGCGCGAGCATCAGCTGCGCCTGGAGGTGGTGCACGCCCATCGGCGCGTGCTTGTCGACCGCGTGGTGGTGGGCGAACCCGTCGCGACGAGCGCCGCGGTTCATTGCCTTCAGCCTGGGTGAACTGCACCCAGGAACCACGCAGATGAGCTCACCGGTACGAGCACGTTCGCGGAACTGCTCAGCCGCACCATCCGGCATGTGGACGACGGCGTCGGTTGCGATCTCGCGCGCGTAGACGACGCGTGGGTCGGAGGCCCCGATGAAGTCCGCGAGTCTCGATGCTCCGTGGGTTCGCACGCCGCGAGGGTACCGATTCCTGCGGATCGTGAGCGAGATATCGCAGAGATGCCACCCAAACTGGGGGAGGAGGGGAATGGAAGAGGAGGCTCTACACGGTCAGGCGCCGTACTCGGTCGATGCGCTGGACGCGCTCCCGATGATCCACATGACGATCCAGAACAGCGTCACGATCACCGTGACCGCGACCGTCAGGAAGCCGGTGACCATAAGGGCCGACAAAACGGTGAACCGACTCATTCAGTCCAGCATCGACAACCGCCATCCGCGCTGGCTGATGCTGAATCTATATCCAGAGCGGGCGACCAACGCGGCGGACCTCAGCGCCTACGACCCGGCGCTTTCGGCTGCGAATTGTGCGGCGATCGAGAGCGTCCTCACACAGTACCGAGTGAGCGAGGTGCTCGGAGCTTGGGGGCAGCTCAGACATAAGACGCTGCGTCGAGTAAAGAAGGACGTCCTCGACCTGCTCGAACGGCTCGGCGTCGAATTGTTCACCCTCGACGGGCTCACCGCGAGCAACGATCCGCGGCACCCGATGCCCCGAGGGAATCCGTGCTCAGACGGGCGACAAGCGCTTCCTCAAGTGGACTGACCATCGACTCGCTGAGGTGATTCGGCAGCACCCTCCCGGCCGAACGGAAGAGCCGTCCAGCCGCCCGACCGAATCGGGCCTGGATTTTGCTCAGCCGGTGGACCTTGAGGCAAAGGTCATAGAGCGGCGTGGGACTTGATGCGTCAACGTTTATCCAACGTTTATTCGACCCGAGCCCGGTCGAGGTGCTCCGAGGCATCCCGAGTATTCTGGAAGGCGCAGTTTCAAGATCGGCGAGAAATCCCCGGTCATGTCGAGATCAGTCGAGCAGTCACCGAGATGCGGAGTAGGGCCACGAAGGCCTGGGCGAGTCCATCGGTCACGGGTTCAAGTCCCGTCCGCCCTACTCCTATTTGGTTCTGATCAGGAGTTCTCGTCCTACTGAAGGGGCGAGCACTTGAGCAGATCACCGTTTCTTCACCACAAATGCGCGCGGCCCGGGTCGGTGCGCACGCCGTCATCGAGGCATCCCGAGGTGTCTCAGCTCGTCTCGGGAGTGCTGCGTGGGCCGTCAGTGGCAGGTCGATTCGCCTCGCTCGGCCTGGGACCGGGGCACCGCCTGTGACTGCGACGCCCGAACGGTTCAACCTCGTGCTCGAGAACAGCGGCTGGGTGCAGTTCGGTACTGACGTGCAACCTGCGCCTCTCGGAGCATCCCGGATCTCGTGCCAAGTATGCCTTGCGCATCACGTCGGTCTCAGCGAGCGCTCCCGGCGCGGTTGTAGGTGCGCAGTGCCCCTCGTCAGCGGCTGCGGTGCGGCGCGGCCGCACGCGATGCTCGGGTGGCGGCCGTGAGTTCGGTGAAGCGGGGGATGACGGCTGCCAGATACGCCCGCAGGATCGGCTCGGGGTCGATCGCGCGTCGGTCGTAGATCCATTGGATCTGCAGACCCTCGATGAGACCTAGGAATCCGGCTGCGAGTTGGTCCGAGTCCAGCACGGAGTCGACCTCGCCGTCCGCCCGGAGGGATTCGAACGCAGCCGAGAAGTAGGACCGGAGTCCCGCGTAGCGCTCGACGAAGTGCGCGTGCGCGGGATGCTCCGGTGACGCGCCCTCCGCGGTGAGCAGGCTGTAGAGCTCCACGAGTCCGGGGCGCAGGCTGTTCTCGGCGACAACATCGAGCATGCCGGCGAAGGCCTCGATCGACGAGCCGAGGGGCGGCATGAGCAGTGCGCTCTCCGTTTCGCGCAGTTCCAGCACGGCGGCGAGCAGGTCGGCCTTGTTCGCGAAGTGGTGGACGAGGCCGCGCTGGCTCATCCCGGCGCGCTCGGCGATCTCCTTCATCGTCGTTGCGCGGTAACCGGTCGCCGAGAAGACCTCCAGGGCGGCGTCGAGGATCCGTCGCCGAACGGCTGCGGTCTTCGCATAGGGGCCTCGTGCGGTCGCGGTCATCCATCGAAACTACCATCGGGGCGCTAACTTCATGTAGGGTCATCGAAAATCGCGCTGGAAAGGTACTTTCGGCGCTTCGACTCGACAATGAGGTCTGATGAACGAGAACGACGACAATATTTCTGCGCTCGGTGGGGCTGCGGCCCCGCTCGCGGGCCCGGTCGCTGCTGAAGAGGCCGTCGCGTTGGCGGCTGCGGCCCACGTCGGCGAGCAGCCTGACCTGCCTCAGGTCCGCCCCGCCTTCATCTGGCTGCTCTTCGGCGGCGTGTTCGGCGTCTACCTGGCGTTCGTGACGCCGCTGGCGCTCTCCCTGTCGATCCGCGTGGCCGCGCTCGCGCCCGGGCACGCCGAGTACCTCGGCTACGTCCTCGGCGTCGGTTCGCTCGCAGCCCTGCTGGTCGGACCGCTCGGCGGTCAGCTGAGCGACCGGACCCGTTCGCGGCTCGGTCGACGTCGCCCCTGGCTGATCGGCGGCATGATCGGCGGCACCGTCGCGCTCGTGGTCCTCGCGGCCGCCCCGAACCTCCTGACCCTCGCGATCGGATGGGTGCTGGCGCAGATCACGTTCAGCCAGGTGATCAACAACTTCGTCACGATCCAGGCCGACCGGCTCCCCGAATCCCAGCGCGGGAAGGTCGCCGGCATCACGGGCCTCGCCACAATGGTCGCCCCGGTCTTCGGCTCCGCGATCGCCGGCTCACTCGCCTCCTCGCCGTATGCGCTGTTCCTGGTGCCGGGTGCGGTGGCGCTCGTCCTCGTCGGCTTGTTCGTGGCCCGCTACCGCGAAGCAGACAGCCGCGGGCTCGTCTTCGAGACCCCGCTCACCGCCAAGTCCGTCCTCTCGAAGTACCTCTTCAACCCGATGGAGAACCGCGACTTCGGTTGGAACTGGCTCGGCCGATTCCTCTTCTTCTTCGGCCTGACGCTCGCCACGACGTTCACGGCGTTCTTCTACTCCGCCCGACTCGGGCTGTCGGTGGAGGAGGTCGGCGGGCTCATCGCCATCGCTGGCCTGATCGGCGTGGCCGGCACGATCCTCGGTGCCATCGGCGGCGGCTTCCTGTCCGACCGGTTCAAGCGGCGCAAGCCGTTCATCCTCGTCGCCGCGGTCGGCTTCCTTCTCGGCACGGTGCTGCAGGCGATCGCGCCGGATCTGACCCTGCTCATCTTCGGCAGCGTCCTCGGCAACTTCGCGATCGGCGTGTTCTCCGCGGTCGACCAGGCGCTCATGATCGACGTGCTCCCTGAGCGCGACACCGATGCGGGTCGCTACATCAGCATCACCCAGTTCGCCGTGACCATCCCGCAGGCGGCCGCGCCGGTCGCCGCCTCCCTGATCCTCGCGATCGGAGTCGGTGCCGGTGAACAGAACTACCCGCTGCTCTACGTCGTGGCGGGCATCCTCACCCTTCTCGGCGGCCTGGTGATCCTGCGGATCAAGTCGGTCCGCTGACACAGCCGTGGTCCGGGCGGTTCGACCGCCCGGGCCGCACCGAACCACCCCATTCCAGAACAGAAAGCACCTCTCATGTCGGAACATCTCATCGACCCCGACAGCGCGTTCGGACGCGCCGTCGACCGCATCCGCAACGGAGCGGACCCGCAGCACGAGGCACGAGCCCTGGTCGACTCGCTCACCGATGACGAGCGGCTCTGGCTACTCGACGGCGACGGCGAGTTCTGGTCGGGCATGGGGGAGATGGGGCACTCGTACAACGTCCGCCCGATCGTGATGGGCGAGATCGCCCGGATCGGACTGCCGGGGCTGCGCTTCAGCGACGGCCCCCGCGGTGTCGTGATGGGCGAATCCACCGCGTTCCCGGTCGCGATGGCCCGCGGGGCCACCTGGAACGTCGACCTCGAGGAACGCGTCGGCGAGGCCATCGGCGCGGAGATGCGCGTCCAGGGCGGCAACCTCTTCGCGGGCGTCTGCATCAACCTCCCCCGACACCCCGCCTGGGGCCGAGTGCAGGAGACGTACTCGGAGGACCCGCTCATCCTCGGCGAGATGGGCGCGGCGGTCACCCGCGGCGTCCGCCGCCACGGCATGGCGATGGTCAAGCATTTCGCTTTGAACTCGATGGAGAACGCGCGGTTCGCCGTCGACGTGACCGTCGACGATGCATCCCTCCACGAGGTGTACCTGCCGCACTTTCGGCGCACGATCGAGTCCGGCGCCGAGGGCGTCATGGCGTCCTACAACTCCGTCAACGGCGAATGGGCGGGGCAGAACGAGAACCTGCTCACGGACATCCTCCGCGACGAGTGGGGATTCGACGGCGTGACCATCACCGACTTCATCTTCGGGCTGCGCGACACCGCGAAGTCGCTGCGAGCCGGGCTCGACGTGGAGGCCCCGCTGCGGCAGCAGCGGGCGAACCGGCTCCCCGACGACCTGGCCGAGGGGCGCGCCTCGTGGGCCGACGTCGACCGCGCCGCGCTGCGCATCATCGCCACGCAGCTGCGCTTCTACAGCGCGGACCGCGCCCCGTCGCCCGCCTCGGACGTCGTCTTCTCGCCTGCGCACCGCGCGCTGGCCCGCGAGGTCGCCCGCGAGGCCATCGTGCTGCTGCAGAACGAGCCCGTCGGCGAGCGGCCGCTGCTGCCGCTGGATGCCGCTGCGACGCGTCGGATCGCGCTCGTCGGGTCGCTGGCCGACGTCGCGAACACCGGCGACAAGGGTTCGTCCACTGTGCGCACCCCGCACGTGATCACGCCGCTCGAGGGGCTGCGCGAGTTCCTGCCGGATGCCCGCATCGACGTCCTGCCCGGGGACGACCTCGCAGCGACCGCCGACGCCGCAGCCGACGCCGACGTCGCCGTCGTGGTCGTGGGCTACACCGCCGCCGACGAGGGCGAGTACCTCGGCGCCGAGGGCATGAGCACGCCGGAGGTGCGCGCGGTCTTCCCGCCGTTCCCTGCCGGCGTGGACCTGCAGCGCATGGGCCAGGAACACGGCAACGTCATGGGCGACGCGGACGGCGGCGACCGGCTCTCGCTCCGGCTCGCCGACCACGACGTCGCCCTGATCCGCGCGACCGCCGCGGCGAACCCGCGCACGGTCGTCGTGATCGTCAGCGCCGGCGCCGTCATCACGGAGGAGTGGCGCGACGAGGTGCCGGCCGTCGTGCTCGGCTGGTACAGCGGCAGCGAAGGCGGTGCGGCCCTCGCCGAGGTGCTCTTCGGCGCGACGGATGCGGTCGGGCGCCTGCCCTACTCGATCCCGACCGACGAGGCGCACCTGCCCTTCTTCGACCGCGACGCGACGGCGATCACCTACGACCGCTGGTTCGGGCAGCGCCTGCTCGATCGCGACGGGCACGCGGCGGCCTTCCCGCTCGGATTCGGACTCTCCTACACCGACTTCACCATCGACGCCCTGGAGATCCTGAGCGTCGAAGGCGAGGAGGTCGTCGCCGTCGCGACGGTCGCCAACACCGGTGCGCGCCGCGGCCGGCACGTTGTGCAGCTCTACGCCCGCCTCGACGAGGCCGACTTCCCCGAGCGGGTGCTCATCGGCTTCGCCCCGGTCTGGGTCGACGCGGGGGGCCACGCCGAGGTCCGGATCGTCGGATCACTGCGGCCGACGCAGCGCTGGCACGACGGCGCGTTCCACGCCCCTGCGGGCTCGATCGTGATCGAGGCGGCGGCGCACGCCGGCGACCCCGCGGCCGTCCGACGCTCCGAGGTGAGCGTAGCCGCCGCCCGCATCTGACCTGGACCGCCCGTCGCGACGGCCTGATCCTGGTCGAGGGAGGCGTCTGCACCATCATCTGCACCGCCTTGATGATGGCGTCCGTTCAGGCCAAGCGATCCCTTGCAGGCACGAAGCCCCGCCGATGACGGACCGGTATCCGGTCCGTCATCGGAGTCGTCGTCCCTGCCGGAAATCGACCGGATCGAATCGATCGATTCAACACCGTCCGTTCGGAGAGATGGGTCGGACCATTCCGGAGAAGTCGGCAAGCGAGCCACGCCAGGCTCCTCTTCCGCTCCCGTTGACGTCTGCGAGAACGTAACGCGATAATATGTGCCCATTGTCTTAGTTCAGCGTCGAACAGCGATGCCAACGGTTGACGAGTCCGCGCTGCTTGCAAAGGCAAATGCCTTGCGGGACGGTAAGGTTGCCGAACTTGCCGCGGGATCGGCAAAGGATCGGGCCGAGAACAGTGTCGTCGTCGGGGCATGCAATGTCCGCACGGGCAACACGGCCTGGGGTGTGAGTTCAAAGGCTCTGCAGGAATGTGCCGAAGCGTGCGCAGCGCGTCGCGTCGGTGGCGACTTGGCGGACATTCGCTTCACGGTGGCAATGCGACCTCGTGGTGGAGGGAAGTCCGCGGATGCCGTGCCAGTTTGCGCCGCATTCTGTGAACCGACTACGGCCGAGGGGCGTTCCCAGACCCAGCAACGCGATTCCAATCCGACGGGTCTGCTGCACGGGTAGGTGACATCTGAGTTGGCTTGCCTTCAGGGTGAGCCTGGAAGGATGTTTCCGTGCCCAAGCCTTACCCGTCCGAGTTCCGTGATGACGTCGTGCGCGTCGCCCGTATCGTGAGTCCGGTGTCACGATCGAGCAGGTCGCGAAGGGCTTCGGGATCCACCCGATGACGCTGCAGGGCTGGCTCCGGCGCGCGGATGTCGAGGAAG
>NZ_WSTA01000061.1 GCF_009789225.1 Agromyces seonyuensis
TCGGGGCGACCGAGGCGCACGCGCCGGAGCGCCTCGCCGCCGCGCTCGCCGACGGCGCTCCGATCGCCCGCGCGCTCGACACGGTGGGCGCCGAGGCGACGATCGACCAGGCGCTCGCGGCGCTCGCGCCGCGCGGCATCGCCGCGACCGTGGCGCTGAAGCCGGGCGCCAACCGCATCCCGATCTCGCAGTCCCGGCTGCTCTGGGGCCGCACGCTGACGGGCGTCATCGAGGGCGACGCCGACGTGGCCCGCGACATCCCGCTGCTCGCGTCGCTCTGGCGCTCCGGCCTGCTGCCCCTCGAGCGGCTCATCGAGCCCTACCCGTTCGAGGCGGTCGGCGAGGCGATCGAGGATGCCCGATCCGGCCGCGTCGTCAAGCCCGTGCTCCTCCTCGACGACGACGGCGTGCTCGCCCCGCCCGCGGCTCCCGGCGACCTCGTCGAGGCGCTCCGCGACGGCCAGGTGGCCGAGGCCGACCTCCCCGCGCTCTGGCGGGCGTTGCCGATCGTGGACGCCGCGGAGCTCCGCGGGCTCTGGCGCGGCACCGGGCTCAGCACCGGCCACCGCACGCATCGGCTGCTGGAGCGCAGCGGCTGGTTCGGCAAGCGGTTCGTCGCCGACGACGACGTGCAGCCGATCATCGTCGAACGGCCGGACGGCACCCTGGAGGCCGACGCCGGCCTCGCGGGCGGCGGCGCGAGCCTCCGCCTCGCGGAGCACGACGGCCTCGTGACGGCCGCGATGGCGTACGACACGCGACCCGTCGTCGACCTCTTCGTGCGGGCGGGGCCGGACGCCCTGCTCGGCGTCATGACCGGCCGCGGCACGCTCGACGCGGGCCGCCGCTACTACTTCCTGCTCGAGCGGGTCGCGGAACCCGACGCGCGGGCCTGAGCGCGGCCCTGCAGGGCGGACTGCTACGGTTTTCCTCGGCCGTGCAGCCGGACCGAGGAGGTGGTACCCGTGAACGCAACGACGTGGGTGCTCCTCGCTGAGGACACGGACGGGCGATAAGCAGCCCGGGAGCGCCTGGAACCAGCACTCCCGAAAGGCATCGCCATGCACTTCACCTTCACCTCCGAACCGCGCACCGACGACGGACTCGTCGAGCGCGACTTCTCCCTGGGCGGCGTCCCGGGCATCCTCTGGACGCCCGCCGGTCTCGCCGACGACCCCGACGCCGCACCGGCCCCGCTGATCCTGCAGGGCCACCCCGGCGGCCTCGAGGCCATGCGGCCCCGACTGGCCGCCCGGGCCCGACGTTCCGCCGTCGACGGGCACGCCTCGGCCGCCCTCGAACTCCCCGGCGGCGGCGAACGCTCGCGCATCCCCGAGCTCGAGGCGGCCCGAGCCGAGCTCCGCGCCGCTGTGCTGGCCGGCGGGGCCGTTCCCGACGGCGTCGTCGACCGGTTGGTCCTCCCGCTCGTCGACCTCGCCGTGCCCGAACTGCGCTCGGC
Source organism: Agromyces seonyuensis (assembly GCF_009789225.1). Lineage (GTDB taxonomy): Bacteria > Actinomycetota > Actinomycetes > Actinomycetales > Microbacteriaceae > Agromyces > Agromyces seonyuensis. Next base: position 1,460 of record NZ_WSTA01000061.1, read on the forward strand.
GATGGATGCGCTGCTCGCACTGCCCGGCATCGGCGGCCCCGTCGGGTACTCCGGCGGGATCGTCGGGATCGGCATCCGCCTCGCCGTCGTCGAGCCGCGCCTCGCGGCGGTCGGCTTCTTCGCCGGCAGCTACGTGCCGCTCTCCCTGTTCGAGGAGGCCCGTCGGATCTCGATCCCGGTGCACGTCCTGCTCCAGTGGGATGACGAGGGCAACGACCGGCGGCAGGCCCTCGACCTGTTCGACGCGTTCGGCTCCGCCGAGAAGACGCTGCAGGCCAACCTCGGCGGGCACCGCGGCGTGCCGGCCTACGCCGGCGAGGATGCGGCGCGCTTCTTCGCGCGCCACCTCGTCGCCGGTGCCGAACCGCTCAGCGGGCCGGCGGCTGGATGAGGTCCCACGGGGCTCCGTCCGTGCGGGCCCCGCCGCCCACCGCTTCGCCCGCGGTTCCGAACGGTCGCAAACAGTCGTTCCGAATGGGCTAGAACGACGATTTGCGACCGTTCGATCGGGAATGAGGCGGTCACGCCCCCACGAGACGCCCGCCCGCGCGGTACACCGGCAGCGTCGGCACGGCCGCATTGCGGGAGAGCCGGGTGAGCGACACGGCGAGCTCGGCGAGGTCGTCGGGACGGATCATCTCGTCGGCGGCGAGCATGTCGTGCTTCCATGCGGCCATGTCCGTGTCGACGTAGCCCGGGCAGAGCGCGGTCGCGCTGACGCCGGTCGACGCCTCCTCGATGCAGATCGACTGGCAGAGCGAGACGATCGCGGCCTTCGTCGCGCTGTAGACCGCGAGGTCCGGCTCCGGGGTGAGGCCGGCGAGGGACGCGAGGGCGATGACGCGGGTGCCGCGGCGCTCGACGGCGGCCGTCGCCCGCAGCAGGGGCAACGCCGCCGAGACGAGCGCGAAGGCGCCGCGGAAGTTCAGTGCGACGTGCTTGTCGAGGCGCCGCAGGGGCGTCTGATCGATGGGGGAGCCGAACCCCATGCCGGCGTTGAGCACGAGCGCGTCGAGGCGGCCGTGGGTGCGCGCGTGCCAGTCGAGGAGGGCGGCGAGCGCCTCCGGGTCGGCGGCGTCGGCCGCGACGGTCGTGACGGAGGCGCCGGCGGCGCGGAGTTCCGCGGCGGCGTCGGCGAGCGAGTCCGCGGTGCGCGCCGAGAGGGTGAGCGCGAACCCGTCGGCGGCCAGGCGCCGGGCGATCGCGAGCCCGATGCCGCGGGATCCGCCGGTGATCAGGGCGGCTCGGGGCGCGTCGGCGCGGGCGCTCGGCGTGCCGGGTTCGCGCTCCTCGGCATCCTCAGTCGGGCAGGTCATGGCGGAGTCCCTTCCGGTAGGCGCGCACGGCGCGCTGGGCGATCGACCAGCGGTGGGTCTCGCTGGAGCCGTCGTAGATGCGGAACGGCCGCACCTCCCGCCAGTACCGGGCGAGCAGCAGTTCCTCGCTGACGCCCTGGCCGCCGGCGAGCTGCACGGAACGGTCGACGACGCGGCCGACGGCCTCGGCGACGAAGGTCTTGGCGATGGAGGATGCGGTGCCCGCCCGCCCGCCGGTGTCGCCGCCCTCGTCGAGGACGAGCGCGGTCTCCCGGATGATCGCCCGGGCGGCGGCGAGGTCGATCTCGTTGTCGGCGAGGTGCTGCTGCGCGAGGCCGAGGTCGGCGATCGCCGAGCCGAACGCCCGTCGGCCGGTGACGTGCCCGACGGCGAGGTCATGGGCGCGGCCGGCGAGCCCGAGCCAGCGCATGCAGTGGGTGAGCCGTGCGGGGGCGAGGCGCACCTGGGCCGCGGCGAAGCCGCCGTCGACCTCGCCGAGCACGGCCTCCTCGTCGACGACGACCCCGTCGAAGCGCACGACGCTGTGCCCGCCGAAGAGGCCGGTATCCAGCGTGCGCACGTCGCGCTCGATCGTGAGGCCGGGGGCGTCGCCGGGCACGAGGAACATCGTCGCGCCACCCGCGTCACCCGGTTCTCCGGCGGTGCGCGCGAGCACGATCACGAGGCCGGCACCGCGGGCGCCCGTGATGAACCACTTGTCGCCGTCGATGCGCCAGCCGCCGGCGACGCGCTCGGCGCGGGTCGCGAGGGCGCGCGGGTCGCTGCCGGCGCCGGGCGGCGGCTCGGTCATGGCGAAGGCCGAATGGATGCCGCCCGCCGCGAGCGGACGGAGCCAGCGCTCGCGCTGCGCGTCGGAGGCGGCGTGCAGCAGGAGGTGCATGTTGCCCTCGTCGGGCGCGGCGATGTTCAGCGCGAGCGGCCCGAAGAGGCTGTAGCCCGCGGCCTCGAACACGTCGGCCTGCGCACGGTGGTCGAGGCCGCGCCCGCCCCAGTCGACGGGCAGCTGCGGCACCGACAGCCCGGCCGACCGGGCGGCGGCCTGGAGCTCGGCGCGCAGTGCGACCTCGACCGCGGGGTCGCGATCGGGGGAATGGACGATCCCCGCGTGCTCGGTCTCGACCGGGATCACCGTGTCCCGGACGAAGTCCCGCACCCGGGCGACGAGCGCCCGTGCCGTCGTCTGCTCGTCGCTCATCCGCATCCTCGCGTTCGCGCCCTGCCTCGGGCGGTGATCGGGGCGTCGTCGCACCGATTCGAAATCCGGATTCGAAAATCCGTCGCCCTGATTCTGCGCTGCGGTGAGCATCCACGGCAAGTGCCCGGCCGAGATTTTCTAATCCCTTGTAGAAAATGCAGCTCGGACGTACACTCGCAGCAACGCGGGGCGCACCCCCGCCGGGATCAAGGGAGATCACGACATGACGAACACCCAGACGGTCGCGAACGATCGGGTCCGCACGGTCTACGAGGAGGAGCACGAGCAGTTCCGCGAACTCGTGCAGGACTTCGTCGAGCGCTACGCGGCGCCGAACGCCGAGCGCTGGGACGCCGAGGGCAAGGTCGATCGCGAACTGTTCGTGCAGGCCGCCGAGGCGGGCATCCTCGGCTTCACGATCCCCGAGGAGTTCGGCGGCGGCGGCGCCGACGACTTCCGCTTCAACGCCGTCATGGGCGAGGAACTCGCCCGCAACCCGATTTCGAGCGGCATGGCGGGCATCGCGCTCTCCAACGACATCGTCATCCCCTACTTCCTGGAGCTCACGAACGACGAGCAGCAGCAGCGGTGGCTGCCCGGCATCGCCGCGGGCGAGCTCATCACCGCCGTCGCCATGACCGAGCCCGGCACGGGCAGCGACCTCGCGGGCATCCGCACCTCGGCCGTGCGCGACGGCGACGACTACGTCGTCAACGGCTCGAAGATCTTCATCTCCAACGGGCAGAACGCCGACCTCGTGGTCACGGCCGTGCGCACGAGCGCCGACCCGCACCGCGGCCTCAGCCTCCTCGTCATCCCGGCCGCCTCCCCCGGCTTCACGCGCGGCCGCAACCTCGAGAAGATCGGCCTGCACGCGCAGGACACGTCCGAGCTCGTCTTCGACAACGTCCGGGTGCCGGCCGCGAACCTCCTCGGCGAGGAGGGCCAGGGCTTCCTCGGCCTCATGCGCAACCTCCCCCAGGAGCGGCTCTCCATCGCCGCGGCCGCGGTCGCCGCGAGCGAGGGCGTCATCGAGCGCGCCATCGCCTACGTCACCGAGCGGCAGGCCTTCGGCAAGCCCATCGGCTCCTTCCAGAACACGCGCTTCGAGCTCGCCGAGCTGCACACCGGCGTCGCCGTGAGCCGCGCCTACATCGACCAGGCGATTCTCCGGCACAGCGCCGGCGAACTCAGCGCCGAGGATGCCGCCGCGGCGAAGTTCTGGACGACGGAGCAGCTCGTCAACGTCGTCAACCGCTGCCTGCAGCTCTACGGCGGCTACGGCTACATGCGGGAGTACCGCATCGCGCGCGACTACGAGGATGCGCGCATCACCACCATCTACGGCGGCACGACCGAGATCATGAAGGAGATCGTCGGCCGCTCGCTCGGACTCTGACACTTCGAACCCGGAGGGAACACCATGGGCGATGCCTACATCTTCGACGCCGTGCGCACGCCGCGCGGCAAGCAGCGCGGCGGTGCGCTGCACGGCACCAAACCCGTCGACCTCGTCGTCGGCCTCATCGACGCGCTCCGCGAGCGCAACCCCGACCTCGACCCGGCGGCCATCGACGACATCGTGCTCGGCGTCGTCTCGCCGATCGGCGAGCAGGGCGGCGACATCGCCCGCACGGCCGCGCTCGTCGCCGGCCTGCCCGACTCGGTCGCCGGCGTGCAGGTGAACCGCTTCTGCGCCTCGGGCCTCGAAGCGGTCAACCTCGCCGCGCAGAAGGTCGCCTCGGGCTTCGAGGACCTCGTGCTCGCGGGCGGCGTCGAATCGATGTCGCGCGTGCCGATCGGCTCCGACGGCGGCGCCTACGCGCAGGACCCGACGACGAACTTCGACCTCTACTTCGTGCCGCAGGGCATCGGCGCCGACCTCATCGCCACCCTCGACGGCTTCAGCCGGGAGGACGTCGACGCGTTCGCGGCCGAGTCGCAGCGCCGCGCCGAGACGGCCTGGCAGGAGGGGCGCTTCGCCCGCTCGATCGTGCCCGTGCGCGACCAGAACGGCGTCGCCCTCCTCGAGACCGACGAGCACCGCCGTCCCGGCTCGACCGTCGAGTCGCTCGGCGGCCTGCCCGCGGCCTTCGCCAAGCTCGGCGCCGAGGCCGGCTTCGACGCCGTCGCGACGCAGAAGTACCACGCCGTCGAGCGCGTGCAGCACGTGCACACGGCCGGCAACTCGTCGGGCATCGTCGACGGCGCCGCGCTCCTCGTCATCGGCAGCAAGGAGGCCGGCGAGCGGCTCGGGCTCACCCCGCGCGCCCGCATCGTCTCGACCGCCGTCACGGGCTCCGAGCCGACGATCATGCTGACCGGGCCGACGCCCGCGACGAAGAAGGCCCTCGACCGGGCCGGGCTCACCGTCGAGGACATCGACCTCTTCGAGCTCAACGAGGCCTTCGCGGCCGTCGTCATGCGCTGGATGGGCGACCTCGGCATCCCGCACGAGAAGGTCAACGTCAACGGCGGGGCGATCGCCCTCGGGCATCCGCTCGGCGCGACCGGCGCCATGATCCTCGGCACCCTGCTCGACGAGCTCGAGCGCCGCGACCTCCAGCGCGGGCTCGCGACGCTCTGCGTCGGCGCCGGCATGGGCATCGCCACCGTCATCGAGCGCGTCTGAGCGCCCGGAACCGAACTGCGAACGGAGCACCCGAATGAGCGACACCATCACCGAGGCCCGGCCCGACGCCGGTCCCGCAGGCTACGCCGGCTACGCGTGGGAGCAGCACGACGACGGCGTCGTCGTCATCACGCTCGACGACCCCGACCAGGCCGTCAACACGATGAACCCCCACTACGTCGACGCGATGGCCGCGACCGTCGACCGGCTCGAGGCCGAGGCCGACGGCATCGCCGGCGTGGTGCTGGCGAGCGCCAAGAAGAGCTGGTTCGCCGGCGGCGACCTCAACCTGCTGCGCCGGGCCGACCCGGCCAACGCCGCCGAGGAGACCGCCCACGTCGACGACGTCAAGGCCGTGCTGCGCCGGCTCGAGCGGCTCGGCAAGCCGGTCGTCGCGGCACTGAACGGCACGGCGCTCGGCGGCGGGCTCGAGATCGCCCTCGCCTGCCACCGCCGCATCGCCGTGGATGCCCGCGGCGCGCAGTTCGGCCTGCCCGAGGTCTCCCTCGGCCTGCTCCCCGGCGGCGGCGGCATCACCCGCACCGTTCGGATGCTGGGCCTCCAGCACGCCCTCGCCGACGTCATCCTGCCCGCGACGAAGTTCGGCCCGGCCGACGCCCTGGCGGTCGGCCTGCTCGACGAGGTCGTGGCGACGCCCGAGGAGCTGCTCCCGGCCGCGAAGGCCTGGATCGCCGCGAACCCCGCCCCCGTCAAGCCCTGGGACGAGCCCGGCTTCAAGCTCCCGGGCGGCTCCCCGAACTCGCCCGCGTTCGCCGGGTCGCTGCCCGCGATCCCCGCGCTCCTGCGAAAGCAGACCAAGGGCGCACCGATGCCGGCACCGCGCGCGGCGATGGCCGCGGCCGTCGAGGGCGCGTACGTCGACTTCGAGACCGCCTCGAAGGTCGAGACGCGCTACCTCGTCGGCCTGACCCACACCCAGGTCGCGAAGAACATGATCAAGGCGTTCTTCTTCGACCTCCAGCACATCAACGCGGGCGGCTCGCGCCCGGCGGACATCCCGAAACGCCAGGTGCGGAAGGTCGGCGTGCTCGGCGCGGGCATGATGGGCGCCGCCATCGCGTACGTGTCGGCGAAGGCCGGCATCGACGTCGTGCTGAAGGACGTCTCGCTCGACGCCGCCGAGCGCGGCAAGGACTACGCCCGCGGGCTCGAGGACAAGGCGCTCGCGCGCGGCACGACCACGCCGGAGCGCTCGGCGGCGCTGCTCGCGCGCATCACGCCGACCGGGGAGGCGGCCGACTTCGCGGGCGTCGACTTCGTCATCGAGGCCGTCTTCGAGTCGCCCGAGGTCAAGCGCGCGGTGTTCGCCGAGATCCAGGACGTCGTCGAACCGGATGCCGTGCTCGGCTCGAACACGTCGACGCTGCCGATCACGCTGCTCGCCGAGGGCGTGGAGCGCACCGAGGACTTCATCGGCGTGCACTTCTTCTCGCCGGTCGACAAGATGCCCCTGGTCGAGATCGTGCGGGGTGCGAAGACGAGCGACGAGACGCTCGCCCGGGCCTTCGACTACGTGCTGCAGATCCGCAAGACCCCGATCGTCGTCAACGACCGCCGCGGCTTCTTCACCTCGCGGGTCATCGGCCGCTTCATCGCCGAGGCCGTCGCCGCCGTCGGCGAGGGCGTCGAGCCCGCGTCGGTCGAGCAGGCGGCGCTCCAGGCGGGGTACCCCGCGGGCGCGCTGCAGCTCCTCGACGAGCTCACCATCTCGCTCTCGCGGAAGATCCGGCTCGAGACCCGCGCGGCCGAGGAGGCGGAGGGCGGCGTCTGGGTCGAGCATCCGTCGGAGGCCGTCATGGACTGGATGGTCGAGGGTGCCGAGCGGCCGGGCCGGAAGGCCGGCGGGGGCTTCTACGACTACGACGAGCACGGGCGCCGCGTCGGCATCTGGCCGGGCCTCCGCGAGCAGTACGGCTCGGGCCGCACAGTGCTCCCGCTCGTCGACCTCCAGGAGCGGATGCTGTTCGCCGAAGCACTCGACGCGATCGACTGCCTCGACTCCGGCGTGCTCACGAGCGTGCCCGACGCCAACATCGGCTCGATCTACGGCATCGGCTTCCCCGCCTGGACGGGCGGCGTGCTGCAGTACGTCAACCAGTACGAGGGCGGCCTGCCCGGCTTCATCGCCCGCGCGAACGAGCTCGCCGACGCCTACGGCGAGCGCTTCCGGCCGCCGGCCTCGCTCCTCGAGCGCGCCGAGCGCGGCGAGACGTACGAGTGAGGGACCGAGGATGCTGACCACGCGATTCACCGAGGCGCTCGGCATCGAGCACCCGATCGTGCAGGGCGGGATGATGTGGGTCGGCCGCGCGGAGCTCGCCGCGGCCGTCTCCGAGGCCGGCGGCCTCGGCATCATCACGGCGCTCACGCAGCCCACCCCCGCCGACCTCGTCGCGGAGATCGAGCGGGCGCGCAAGCTCACCGACAAGCCGATCGGCGTGAACCTCACGATCCTGCCCTCGATCAACCCGCCGCCCTACGACGAGTACCGGCGCGCGATCGTGGATGCCGGCATCACGATCGTCGAGACGGCGGGCTCGAGTCCCGAGCCGCACATGGAGATGTTCCACGAGCACGGCGTCAAGGTCATCCACAAGTGCACGAGCGTGCGCCACGCGCTCAAGGCCGAGAAGGTCGGCGTGACCGCGGTCTCGATCGACGGCTTCGAGTGCGCCGGCCACCCCGGCGAGGACGACATCCCCGGTCTCGTCCTCATCCCGGCTGCGGCCGACGCGCTCACCATCCCGTTCATCGCCTCCGGCGGCTTCGCCGACGGCCGCGGGCTCGCCGCCGCGCTCGCCCTCGGCGCCGACGGCGTGAACATGGGCACGCGCTTCATGTGCACGACGGAGTCGCCCATCGACCGCGTCGTGAAGGAGCGCATCGTCGAGGCGAGCGAGCTCGACACCAACCTCATCTTCCGACCGCTGCGCAACACGGCGCGGGTCGCGAAGAACGCCGTCTCCGACGAGGTCGTGTCGATCCTGGCGGCGGGCGGGCAATTCCCCGATGTCCGCGAACTCGTCGCCGGGGCCCGCGGCCGGAAGGTCTTCGAGCGCGGCGACACCGAGGCCGGCATCTGGTCGGTCGGCCTCGTGCAGGGCCTCATCCGCGACATCCCGAACGCGGGCGAGGTGGTGCACCGCACCGTCGACGAGGCCGAGCGCATCCTGCGGAGCCGCCTGGCGCTCTTCGCCGAGCCGGAGCCGGTGGCGGCCGGCGCCTGAGACCGTTGGTCGAGTAGCGACGCAGTCGCGTATCGAGACCTCCGAAGCAGGTCAGCTCACCAGGTCTCGATACGCTCCGCTACTCGACCGACGTCCCCGTTGGTCGAGTAGCGACGCAGGAGCGTATCGAGACCTCCGGAACCAGCTCGCCAGGTCTCGATACGCTTCGCTCCTCGACCGACGTCCCCGTTGGTCGAGTAGCGACGAAGGAGCGTATCGAGACCTCCGAGAGAACCTCGCGGGTCTCGATACGCTTCGCTACTCGACCGACGTCCCCGCTCCTCGACCGACATCGGCTCAGCGCGGGCCGGTGCCGAGGCCGTAGCGCACCATGTCCTGCGCGGTGCGGACGAGGTCGTCGAGGCTGCGGTGCCGGGGGTTCCACCACTCCGCCGCCCAGTTCATCGCACCGAGCAGCAGGAGCCGGGAGACCGAGAGGTCGAGGTCGGCGCGCAGCTGCCCGGCATCCTGCGCGGCGGCGAACAGGTCGCGCCAGAGGCTCGCGTAGGCGGCCTCCTCGGCGGCGGACTTGGCGCGCAGCGGCTCGGGCACCTGGTTGGCGTTGCGGATCGAGGCCGTCGTGTAGTCGGAGATGAGCAGTTCGTAGCGCAGGTGCTCCTCGACGGCGACGAGGATGCGGTCGAGCGGGGCCGTCGCCGCGGGCAGCGCGGCGAGCACGTCGGCGACGTGCGCGTGGACGCGGGCGGCGCCGACGTACATGACCTCTTCGATGAGCTCGTCGCGCGAGGCGAAGTGGTAGTAGATCGCGGGGGCCTGGAGTCCGGCCTGCGTCGCGACGTCGACGAGCCGCGTGCCGGCGTAGCCCTTGCGGCTCAACACGTGGGCGGCGGCGTCGAGGATGCGTCCGCGCGTGCGAGCGGACTTGCTCTGCGGCGCGGAGGCGGGCTCGGTGATCGACGACGACATGATTTCGAATCCTAGTTAGAAACCGTCGCCGCCGGGAGAGGCGATCCGGGCAATCACGCAGTCGCCCACGCCCGCGCCGCGCTGTCAAGCCCCTGGCGCCCGAGCCGGCCCCGGGTGAGCCTGGAGGCATGAGCGACACGCAGGACGAACCGATCATGGACGGCTGGGACGACGCGACCCGGGGCGAGCAGCTCGAGGGCATCATCCAGCAGGTGCGGGCCGACCTCGCGGGCGGGGCGGTCGACGACCTGCCGACGATGGTGCGGCAGCGGCTCGAGGACGCGGGACTCCCGTCGGGTCCGAGCGACGTCGACGCCGTCGTGAGCGCCGTGGGCGCAGGCGGCGTCGGCTGACACCGCCCGGGCACGGGGAACGGGACCCGACCTCAGCCGAGGTCGAGCCGCATGAGCACGCGCGGGAACCCGTTCAGCACCGAGGTCGTCTCGGCGGCCCGGGCGAACCCGGCGCGCTCGAAGAGCGACTTGGTGCCGACGTAGGCCATCGTCAGGTCGACCTTCTCGCCGCCGTTGTCGACGGGGTAGCCCTCGATCGCCGGCGCTCCGTGCGATCGGGCGAACTCGACGGCACCGTCGAGCAGCGCGTGCGAGATGCCGTGCCCCCGATGTCCGGGTCGCACGCGGATGCACCACACCGACCAGACGTCGACGTCGTCGACGTGCGGGATCTTGCGGTTCGTCGCGAACGACGTGTCGGCGCGCGGATGCACGGCCGCCCAGCCGACCGGCTCGTCGCCGTCGTAGGCGATGACGCCCGGCGGCGGGTCTTCGGCGCAGAGCCGCCGCACCGTGCGGCCCCGTGCCTCGCGTTCGAGCGACGTGTTCTCCTTCGACGTCAGCCGGTAGCTCAGGCACCAGCACACGTTCGCGTCGGGGCGCTTCGGGCCGACGAGGGCCGCGACGTCTGCGAAGACGTCAGCCGGTCGCACCTCGATGCCCATGCCGCCACCCTGCCACGCACCGCCGACCGCGACGACGGCGCCGACGGGACGATCGGCTCGGAGGGGTGCCGCGACGAGGCATCCTGCCTATGTTCACCCGCATGGGTGAATATCAGATGGATGCCGTGCTGGCGGCGGTCGCCGATCCCACGCGCCGCGCGATCCTCGACCGGCTCCGCGTCGGCGAGGCGCGGGTCACCGATCTCGCGCGGGCGTTCCCGATCTCGCTGAACTCCACGAGCAAGCACATCCGGGTGCTGGAGCGCGCCGAACTCGTGCACCGGGAGATCCGGGGGCGCGAGCACCTGCTCTCGCTGCGGGCCGACGCGCTCGCCGAGTCCGTCGCGTGGATGAGCGAGTACCGCGAGTTCTGGGAGGACCGGCTCGCCGCGCTCGACGCGTTTCTCTCGGGCGGCGGCGTCGCCGACCCGCACGAGGAGGAGCGCCCATGACCGCCGCGGTCGTCGTGCGCCGGAGCATCCTCGCCCCGGCGGAGCGGGTCTTCGACGCGTGGCTCGATCCGGCGGCGCTCGCCGTGTGGATGCGCCGCAGCGGCAGCGAGACCTCGCTCGTCACGGCCGACCCGCGGGTCGGCGGCGGGTTCGCGATCACGATGCGCGACCCCTCGGGCGACTTCGTGCACACCGGCACGTACCTCGTGATCGACCGGCCGCGCCGGATCGAGTTCACGTGGCACTCGCACGCCGCGGGCCGGGGCGCCTCGCACGTGGCCGTGACCTTCGAGCCCGACGGCGCCGGGACGCTCGTCGAACTGCGCCACGAGGGCCTGCCCGACGCCGAGTCGGCGCGCCTGCACGACGGGGGCTGGAACGACGTGCTGGACGGCCTCGTCCGGCACGCGATCGGAACGGAGGTCGGCTGATGCCGCTCTTGGACGACAAGGTCGCCGTGATCCACGGCGGCGGGGGATCGATCGGGGCCGCTACCGCTCGGGCGTTCGCGCGTGAGGGCGCACGGGTGTTCCTCGCGGGCCGTTCGCTGCCGCGGCTCGCGGCGACCGCGGAGGCGGTGCGCGCCGAAGGCGGCGCGGTCGAGGTCGCGATCGTGGATGCCATGGACGAGTCGGCCGTCGAAGCCCACCTCGATCGGGTGGCGGCCGAGGCTGGGCGCGTCGACGTCGCCCTCAACGCCGTCGGGTTCGACCACGTGCAGGGGCCGCCGCTCGTCGACACCGGGGTGGACGAGTTCCTGCACCCGGTCGACGGCTACCTCCGCACGAACTTCGTCACGGCCCGGGCCGCGGCCCGGCGGATGATCCCGCAGGGTTCGGGCGTGCTGCTGTTCGTCTCGACGCCGGGCGCGAAGCTCAGCGCGTCGGGCATCGCCGGGAACGCGGCGCAGTCGGCCGCCCTCGAGGGGTTCGCCCGGGCGCTCGCCGGGGAGCTCGGTCCGTCGGGCATCCGGGTCGTGACCGTGCGTTCGCACGCCCTCGCGGATGCCGTCGACACGTCGTACACGGGGGAGATGTTCACCCGCTTCGCGGCGCTCGGCGGCGCGAGCCGGGACGAGTTCGTCGACGGCATGGCCGCGAGCGCGCCCTTGGGCCGGCTGCCGCGCGTGGCGGAGGTCGCGGACTACCTCGCCTTCGCCGCCTCCGATCGCGCCGCCTCGATGACGGGCGCGATCGGCAATCTCACGGGCGGGGCGCTCGTCGACTGAGTCGGCTCAGCGGCTCGCGTACGGCGCGCCCGGGCCGATGAGGGTGCGCCAGACCCACTCGGCGGCGACCTCGACCCCGGGGCGCGGGTCGAGTTCGAGCCAGGCGCGCAGCACGCCGAGCGTCGAGCCCGCGATGCCCGCGGCGGCGACCTCGACGGGCATCCCCTCGAACTCGGTCGTGCCGGAGGCGATGATGCCCGCGCGGGCGGTCTGCTCGAAGCGGGATCGGATGCGGGCGGCGACGATGGGCGAGCCGCGCTCGCCGAGCAATCGCCGGTAGAGCTCGGCGTCCGCCTCGTAGTGCCGGAGGGAGTCGATCATGTCGGCCGGGGGCGTGGCGGGGATGCCGTCGGGCATCGGCAGCCCCGCGAACACCTCGATCTCGGCGGCCTCGACGGCGTCGGCGAGCAGCGTGTCGCGGTCGGCGTAGTGCTGGTAGAAGCTCGAGCGGTTGACGCCCGCGGCCTGCGCGATCTCGGCGATCGTGGCGTCGTCGAGCGGATGCGCGCGCGCGAGGTGGAGGGCAGCCTGCTGGAGCGCGCGCCGGGTGCGCTCGGCGCGCACGTCGAGCCGTGCGGGGGCGTCGTCCGTGCTCATGCGTGGCATTCTCGCACCGCGCGCCGCCCGAGTCGGCGTACTCGCCGAGAATTCACCGACATTCGTCGGATTTCCGACGTCTGTCGATTAGTCTGGAGCCGGCCCACGGACGCGCCCCGCATGACGGCGCGACCCGCCCGAACCGCGATCAGCCCCGTCGACAGCGCCGGGGCGGCAGAAAGGATGCCCCATGGCACTCACCGCGAACTCCTCCATCGGCGACTGGCTCGCCGACCCGGCCGGCAACCAGGCGGTCTCCGCCCTGCTCGCCGCCTCCGGCGCGAACGCCGAGTCGCTCGCCCCGCTCAAAGCCCTGCCCCTGCAGCAGCTCGTCGCCATGAGCGGCGGCCAGATGCCCCAGTCGGTCGTCGACGACCTCGTGCGCTCCGTCAACGGCGGCGTCATCCCCGAGGACGAGGCGCCCAGCGGCTGGGTCGAGCAGATCACCGCCGGCCGCTTCGCCGGCAAGACCGTCATCGTCACCGGCGCCGCCGGCGGCATCGGCGCGGCGACCGCGTCCCGCGTCGCCCGCGAGGGCGGCCGCGTCATCGCCGTCGACATCTCGGCCGAGCGCCTCGAAGCCTTCGCCGCCTCCATCCCCGGCGCCGAGATCGTCGCCGTCGCGGGCGACCTCACCAAGCAGGAGACCGTCGACGCCGTCGTGGCCGCCGCGGGCGAGAAGATCGACGCCCTCGCCAACGTCGCCGGCATCAACGACGACTTCTCGCCGATCCACGAGACCACCGACGCCATGTGGGACCGCGTCCTCGGCGTCAACCTCACGGGCGTCTTCAAGCTCACCCGCGCCGTCGTGCCCGCCATGCTCGCCGCCGGCACGGGATCGATCGTGAACATCGCCTCCGAAGCCGGCCTCCGCGGCAACGCCTCGGGCAACGCCTACACGACGTCCAAGCACGCCGTCGTCGGCCTCACGAAGTCCGCCGCGTTCATGTACGCGCAGCAGGGCATCCGCGTCAACGCCGTCGCCCCCGGCGGCGTCGCGACCGGCATCCCGTTCCCCCCGAACGTCTCCGAGGTCGGCTCGGCGCGCCTGCACCCGTTCCAGTCGGCGATCCCCTCGCTCGCGACCGCCGAGCAGCTCGCCGCCTCGATCACCTTCCTCCTCTCCGATGACGGCGTGAACCTCAACGGCGTCGTCCTCCCCTCGGACGGCGGCTGGTCGGTCCAGTGACCCGGCGCTGACGCCGCGTCCCGTGCGCACGGGCGGGTCGGATGCCTCGGGGTATCCGGCCCGCCCGTTTCGTCCGGCTCCTGCGACTCCAGGCGGTTTGGGGTAGGGTCGCGATAGCCCGACCCCTGGGGTGCAGTGATGTTCCGGCAGTGCGAGGGCTGGAGTGCATCCGACGTCTGGGGGGACGACTTGGCAGCGACGGCATCGGCGACGACAGCGAGCACCGGACATCGCCGGTGGGCGGCCTGGGCGGCCCTGCTTGGCCTGCTCGCCACCCTGTTCGTCGTCGTGCCGATTTCGGCCGCGATCGCCGCGCCGTCCGGCATGACGATCACGAAGCAGGTCGACGGCGTGGACCTGTCCGAAGGCCTCGAGCCGGGGCAGACCTTCACGTACACGGTCGCCGTCAATTGCTCGGATGCGAACTGCATCGATGCCGAATTCTCCGACACGCTGCCGGCGGAGCTCGCCGGATTCGGCGTCGTCTCAGCCTCCGTCGACCCCGCGGGCGCGCCGCTCGAGGTCACGACCGAAGGTTGCGTCGGCTCGCCGGGCACGCCGACCGAGATCACCGAGGACTGCACCTTCACCGTCGACGCGACCAGCCAGTTCGGCGACGAGCAGGGCATGGCGAACGGCGCGAGCGGCACGCTCGTGCTGCAACTCCAGGTGCCAGAAGACCTCGATCCGACCTGGGAGTTCAACGGCGACACGATCACCAACACGGGCGTCGTCGACTGGGCCAACGGACCGGGTTCGGGCGACACGCCCGACACCTACGTGCCGGCCACCGACTCCGACGATGCGCAGATCACCGTCGTGATCCCGATCGAGACGGGCATCGAGGCCACCAAGTCGTGGGATCCGCCGAACCAGCAGTTCCTGCCCGGCGACACCTCGACGATCACGATCGGGGCGGACAACGCCTCGAACGTGCCCTCCGACACGCTCGTGATCCAGGAGCCGACCGGCGCCGTCGACGGCGCGGCCGAGCTCTCGGCCGACAACCCGTTCCGCATCGTCGATTTCGCGGGCTTCGGGACGTCGGCGTTGCCGCCGAACGCGACGAGCGTGACCGTCGACGTCTACGTCTTCGACGGCACCTCCTGGAACTGGGAAGCCGGGGAGCCCGGCACCGAGCCCGCACTTCCTGCGGACGTCGACCCGGCCGAGGTCGGCGGCATCCGACTCACCTACAGCCCCGACGTGCAGGGCGATTCGACTGTGAGCGTGCCCTTCACCGTCGAGCAGCGGGAGACCGACCGCAACACGGCTGCGTTCCTCGGCACCGGCGACACCGTCACCAACTCGATCACGGCGACGGCGACGCCGACTGGTGCGGACCCGATCACCGACGACGCGACCGCGCCGTTCACGATCGACCCGCTCACGATCGCCGTCGAGGCGGGCAAGGCCTTCAACCCGGCCTCGGTGCCGGCCGGCGTCCCGACGACCGCGACGCTGACGGCGACGAACACGTCGAACGGGCCGGTCGACACGATGACCGTCTCGGACACGGGCCCCGACCCGTTCTTCGGCGAGGACATGGTCTTCGGCGGCTTCCCCACCGGCATCCCGTGGCCGACGACGACGACCTCGGCGACCATCACCTGGGAGATCGACGGGGCGGCGCAGGAGCCGGTGCCGTTCTCGGAGGGCGAGAACCCGCCGCCGCCGCCGGCGGGCACGGTCACAGGCTTCTCGATCACCTACGAGGGCTCGATCGACGAGAACGTGCCCCTGAACATCCCGGTCACGGTCACCCCCCAGGTGGCGCTCGTCGCCCCGGGCGAGAACACCCCGTACACGAACACGGTCGACGTGTCGGCCGAGAACGCCGTCGGGACCGATTCGGACTCGGCGGATGCCGACCTCGACGTCTGGTACCCCGACCTCGAGCTCCTCGTCGACAAGCAGATCTCTCCGCAGGCGCCCGTGCTGCCGGGCGGCACGGTCGTCGCGAGCATCACCGCGGCGGTCGGCACCGGCACCGCCCAGGTCGCGCCGTCGGAGATCGTGGTCGAGGACAGCTGGGACCAGGATGACCCGTCGAACTTCTGGAACGCCTTCAACGCGACCTCGATCGCGCCGACCCAGGTGCCGGCGAACACGACGCTGACCATCGAATACCAGACCGCCGACGGCACTTGGACGACCCTCGACGTCTACGGCCCGTTCCCCGGGCCCACCGTCTACTCGCTCAGCACGGCCGATTTCGCGGCGGCCGTCGCCCCGAACTCGCCCGAGGACGTCACCGGTCTCCGGTTCGACTTCGAGAACCCGGACGGCTTCCCGGCCGGCACGAGCGTGCAGCCGAACGTCGACTTCGTCGCCCGCGGCGAGCTGCGCGACGGCAGCGGCGAGACGGCTCCCGGCCCGGACGACCCGAGCACCTACACCAACATCGCGATCGGCAACTCGCACGCCGACATCCCCGACATTCCGGACGGCATCGACAGCGATCCCGACGACGGCACGGCCGACGCCCAGATCGCACCGGACGACGCCGGCGAGGGCCCCGGCCTCGACACCGAGAAGCGCTGGGTGGAACCGGGCGACAAGTCCACGGACCTGGACGTGCTGGAGTCGCAGTCGGGCGAGCAGGCCTCGACCCGGCTCGGCTGGCTCGTCGCGCGCAGCGGCGCGCCCGCCATCACGGTCACCGACCCCGCCGACGCCGAGAGCGCACCGGTCTCGGAGACCGTGTTCCAGGCGTTCGACCTCCTCAGCATCGACGCGATCACGCTCGCCGACGACCCGCTGCTGCAGTGGGACGACGTGACGAGCGTCGAACTCCTGATCGGCGGCGCATGGACGGAGGTTCCGGCACCGGGCGGCACGTGGATGGGAGCCGACGGATTCGTGGGCTACACGCTCACCGCGGACGAGACCGCGAATGCGACCGGCGCCCGGCTCGTCTACGAGCCGAACGACGCCAACCGCGCGGCCAGCAGCGATCCGCTGCGGCCGGAGCCGGGTTCCGGCATCGCGACGTCGGCCGTCGGCCAGTACCGGCCCGTCTTCCTCACCTTCGAGCTGCGCAACGTCGTGCGCGAGGAGACGGGCACCACGGCCGACCCGTGGGTGACCGCCGACAACGTCTACAACGACCCCGGCGCCGGCGCGGTGTGGAACACGGTGCTCGTCGAAGCGGGGACGGACTACCGGGACACCGATCAGGACAACATCGCGCTGCAGGACTTCCCGCCGCTCGTCTCGGTCGAGAAGACGGCTTCCCCCACGAGCGTTCCCGTGCCGGAGTCGGCCGACGTCGACCCGGACGCGTACCCGATCGTGACCTACTCGCTCGTCGCCCAGAACGAGGCCGTGCCGCGCGCGTCGTACATCCGGGTGACCGATCCGATCACCTGCCCGGCGGGCGCCTTCGACGAGTGCCTCACCGCGGCGGACGACTGGGACGCCGACCCGTGGGCCGGGGCGACCTACGACCCCGCCACGAACCCGTGGGAGCGTTTCGTCATGCTCGGGCTCGCCTTCGACTCCGACCCGGCGCAGGTCGATCCGGATGCCTCGATCGTGACGCTCTGGCTCCGAGCGGCCGACGGCTCGCTGTCGAGCGCCGAGTACTCGGTCACCGAGGCTGCGGCGCTCGGGGAGGCCGACCTCGCCGATGCCGTCGGCGTGAGCGTCGTCTACCAGGGGACCTCTCCGGAGACCGAGGGCGGTTCCATCGAGAACGGCTCGCCGATCACCCTCACGATCACGAACCGCGTGCGCCAGTACGAGCGCAGCAACCCGGCAGTGCTCGTCGGCCCCGGCACGGTGCCGAACAACGTGCAGGCGCAGGGGTACGACCCGGTGCTCACGCCGGACGGCATCTCCTCGACCCCGAACGACGATTCGGCCGTTCCCGTCGAGCTCACGGGCGGCGTGCTCGACGTGGCCACGACGAAGACCATCACGCCGGAATCGGTGCTCGAGGTGGATGCGCCGACCACACCGATCACGGTCGGCCTCGCGGCCGACTCGGCGGACTCCACGGTGGCCGCACAGCAGGTCGTCATCGAGGACTCCGACCCCGCGTTCTGGAACGGCGTGCAGCTCGCCGACGATCCTGCGCTCACCGCGACGATCCCGGCGGGCGCCGATCAGGTGCGGGTCGACGCTCTGGTCGGCACCGAGTGGATCGAGGGCGAGTTCGGGCCGGACCCGGTGCTGCCCACCGGCGCGACCCCGGCGGGCGTGATCGGCCTGCGCTTCACGTTCGACAACGCCGCCGGCACCGTCTTCTCGAACACGGCGCCGCCGGAGCCCTGGACGGCGGAAGCGGGCTTCGCGCTCGAACTGCTCACCACCATGCGGGACGGCACGGAGCTGCCCTTCCCGGGCACGCTCGAGAACACGGTCACCGCGACGAGCGAGCGCACCGACGGGCTCTACGCCCCCGCGACCGCCGAAGGCGCCGACTCGCTCGTGCTGGACGACGGCACGCACGCCATCGACGTGGTGAAGACCCAGCCCGGTACGACGCATACCGTCGCGATCGGCGCCTCGCTGCCGTGGACGCTCCAGTTCACGAACACCGGCACCGGCATCCTGACCGTCACCGAGTTGACCGACAGCCTGCCGGAGTATCTCGTGTGGGACGGACTGACGCCGACCTTCGCGACCTCGGAGGACGGGACGCTCAGCACCGCGCCGTCGGTGTCGAGCGCCGGACAGGTCATCACGATGGTGTGGCCCGCCGAGGCGAACGAGATGCAGCCGGGCGAGGTCTACACGATCACGATCAACCTCGCGCTGCAGCCCGGTCTCGACCTCACCGAGACCACGACGAACACGTTCGTCGTGGCGACCGACGAGCCGCTGGACGCCTGCACGAACGACTCGGGCAACGGTCAGGGGGTCGTCGCCGGGGTCGACCCGAACGAGTGCGGCACCACCAACTATGTGCAGCCGAACCCCGGCGGCTCGCTCTTCGCCCTCAAGCGGGTGAACGGCGACATCGACTCCAGCCTCATCGACGGTGAGACGAACGTCTCCGGCACGGGCGCAGCCTGCTCGGTCGACGACGAGGGGTTCACCTACTTCCCGTGCGCTTCCTACACGGGCATCGGGCAGACCGATCAGTGGAAGGTCTCCATCACCAACTCGGGCAGCATCCCGTATACCGGTCTGACGATCGTCGACCCGCTGCCGGCTCCCGGCGACCGGCTGCTCGCGACGGGTTCGCCGCGCAATTCGGAGTTCGCGCCGGTCTTCGACGAGGAGTTCGGCGTGACCTACGAAGGACCGATCGGTGCGACCGTCACCCGCGAGGTGACGACGACGGTCGGCGCGTGCATCGGCACCGACCCGACGAGTTCGGCGTGGCTGAACGACACGACGTGCGACACGACGGCCGCCTGGGAGCCGCTCAGCGGCTTCGCGGGCGATCCGGTGGCGATCACGGCGCTTCGGACGACGCTGGACTTCTCGACCTCGCCCGGAGGCGTGCTCTCCCCGGGCGGCCAGATCGCCGTCCGCGCCCAGTCGTACAACGAGCCGATCTCCGACGCGTACCCCGATGGGGCGCCGATCGACGTGCCCTTCCCGGGCACGATCGCCTGGAACCAGCTCGGCGTCACGGCGACCCTCACCCAGGGCAGCCCGCTCTCGGTGGCGCCGGTGCAGGCGGGTGTCACCATGCTCGCCGGCAACCTGGGCGTCGAGAAGACGATCTCGGGCGACGGGGCCGCGATCGCCCCGACCGAGTTCGATTTCGGCACGGTCTGCACTGTGGCCGGCGTCGACCTCGCGCTCCCGGACGACGGCGCGCTCGTCGTGTCGGAGGCCGACGGCTACACGGCGACGATCCTGGGCATCCCGCTCGGCGCGGAGTGCACCGTCACCGAGACCGGTGAGATCGGCACCTACGGCGAGTCCAGCCGCATCGGCGACGCCCAGACGGTCGACATCCTCGTGCCGGCCGAGACGGAGGATGCGACGCCCGGCCAGATCGCGACGATCGAGAACGTCTACGACGCCCCGCCGCCGACTCCGACTCCGCCGCCCTCGCCGACACCGCCGCCGACGGTCCCGCCGACCGACGGCGGGACGGATGCCGGTGGCGGCGGCCTCGCCGGCACGGGCGTCGACGGCGTCTGGACGCTGCTCGCCGCGGGGCTCGCGCTCGCACTGCTCGGCGCGGTCGCCGGCTTCGTCGCCCGCCGACGCGGCTCCCGGAGCTGAGCGGGGCGGGGCGGCGCGCCGGGACCGGTCGCCGCCCCCGCCGCCCCGATACTCGAACCGAGGAGCGGGGGTGACGCTCCGGTGGGGAGCGCTCATGCACACCGTCGCCGAGATGCGGCAGATCGTCTTCATCGACGGGCCGGACGGGGCCGCGAAGCACAGCCGCTTCTGGATCCTCCTCGCGCTGTCGTCGGTCATCGCGGCGGCCGGCGTCGTCGGCGACTCGACCGCCACCGTGATCGGCGCGATGATCGTCGCCCCGCTCATGACGCCGATCCTCGGAGTCGTGCTCGCCACGGTCATCGGCGACCGCCGCAATCTGCTCGTGAGCGCCGGCCTCGTCCTCGGCGGTGCGGCTGCCGCGATCCTCATCGGCTGGCTCATCGGGTTCTTCGACCCGCTGCCGGTCGTCGCCGCCAACAACAGCCAGGTCGCCGCGCGCGTCAGCCCCAAGATCATCGATCTCGTCGGCGCCCTCGCGACGGGCGCCGTCGGCGCGATCGCGCTCGTGCGCAAGGACATCTCCGACACCCTGCCCGGCGTCGCGATCGCCATCTCGCTCGTGCCGCCGCTCTCCGTCGTCGGGCTCACGCTCGAATCGGGGGCGCTGCACGAGGCGGGCGGCGCGCTCCTGCTGTTCGCGGCCAACGTCGCCGCGATCCTGGCGACCGGCGTCATCGTGCTGCTGGGGTTCCGGATCGGTTCGGCGCCGCACGCCGAACGCGCCGACGGGGTCTCGATGTGGGGCGCTCGGCGGCGCTCCGTCGTCACCGTGCTCATCACGCTCGTGATCATCGGCATCCCGCTCGGCGGGACGAGCATCCGGGTCACCCAGCAGGCGCTCGAGATCGACGACGTGCGCTCGGCCGTCCAGCCGTGGGCGGACGACCTCGGGCTCGACGTCGTCGGCATCACCGCGGACGGCGACCAGGTCGTCGTCTCCCTCGAGGGCGAGCCGCCGGAACCGTCGACGGCGGAGCTCGCACCGCGGCTCGAGGCCGCCGGCGTCGACCCGGCCGACGTCGTGATCGAATACTCGCCCGCCTACCGCATCGAGCTGGGGGGCTGAGGATGCTCGAACTCGCTCCCGAAGTCCGCGCCGCGCTCGCCGCGGGCCGCCCCGTCGTCGCCCTCGAGTCGACGATCATCTCCCACGGCCTGCCCCGGCCGCGGAACCTCGACGCGGCCCTCGAGTTCGAGGCGATCCTCCGCGAAGCCGGGGTGACGCCCGCGACGATCGCCGTGCTCGACGGCGTGCCGCGCGTCGGCCTCGACGCCGACGGCCTCCGCCGCATCGCCGACGAGGACCTCGCGAAGGCGAGCGTGCGCGACCTGCCGATCCTCGCAGCCCGCGGTGCGAGCGCCGCTACCACGGTGGCCGCGACGAGCCGGCTCGCGCACCTCGCGGGCATCCGGGTGTTCGCGACCGGCGGCCTCGGCGGCGTGCACCGCGGTGCCGCGGGCGGACCGGACCACGAGGCCACCTACGACGAGTCCGCCGACCTGCTCGCCCTCGCCGAGACCCCCATCGCGGTCGTCTCGGCCGGCGTGAAGAGCGTGCTCGACATCGGGGCGACGCTCGAACGCCTCGAGACGCTCTGCGTGCCCGTGGTCGGCTACGGCACCGACGAGTTCCCCGCCTTCTGGCTGCGGGGGAGCGGCCATGCGCTCGAGCATCGCGTCGACAGCCCCGAGGAGGTCGCCGCGATCCTCGCCGCGTCCGAAGCGCTGGGCCTGCGCCAGGGCCTCGTCGTCGCCAACCCCGTCCCGGCGGAGCACGAGTGGGAGCAGGGCGAGCACGGCCGAGTGCTCGCCGAGGCGTTCGCCGCCGCCGACGCGGCCGGCGTGCGCGGCAAGGCGGTCACGCCGTTCCTGCTGCTCAGGATCGTCGAGCTCTCGGGCGGACGCAGCCTCGAGATCAACCTCGAGCTCGCGCGCAACAACGTGCGGGTCGCCGCGGGCATCGCCGCGGCGTGGAGCCGGCGTGGCTGAGGCCGACGGCTCGCCGCGACCGCGGTTCGTCGTCGTCGGCGACGTCATCGACGACGTGCTCGTCGTGCCCGACGGGGCGATCCGTCCCGACACCGACACCGCGGCCGAGATCCGCACGCTGCCCGGCGGCGCGGCCGCGAACACGGCCGCGTGGCTCGGGGCGACCGGCGCCGACGTGGACTTCGTCGGGATCGTCGGAGCTGGGGACGCCGACCGGCACGCGGCGCTCCTCGACCGGCACGGGGTGCGCGCGCACCTCGCCGCGCATCCGGCATTGCCCACCGGCACGATCGTCGTGCTCGTCGACGGGGAGCACCGCACGATGCTCGCCTCACGCGGCGCGAACGCGGTGCTCGACCCGGATGCCCTCGGCGACGACCTGCTGGCGGGCGCGGCGGTCGTCTACGCCACGGGGCACGCCCTCGCGGGCGACACCGATCCGGCCGCGTTCGGCCGCCTCGTCGCGCGGGCGCGGGCGGCCGGCGCGCTCGTCGTCGCCGCCACCGGGTCGGC
>NZ_WSTA01000062.1 GCF_009789225.1 Agromyces seonyuensis
GGCTGGGACGGCGGCGGCTACCGGCACGCCATGCCCGTCGCCGCCGAGCCGGGCGCCGACGTCGTGTTCGCCGTGCAGGCCAAGTGCCCGGCGGGCATCGAGGACCGCGAGCTGCTCGTGGAGCGGCTCGCCGAAGCCGCCGCCGCGGACCCGTCGCGGCGCGTCGTCGTGAAGGTGCGCGCGCGGGCCGGCGAGGCGCAGACCCACGCGGAGACCTTCGACCTCGGCGACCTCGTCGGGGCCCTGGGGGAGCGCGCCCCGGCCAACCTCGTCGTCGCCGACGGGCCGATGGATGCCGCCCTCGCGGGCGCCGGCGCCCTCGTGACCGTGAGTTCCACAGCCGCGCTCGAGGCGCTCGCTCGCGGGCTGCCGGTGCTGCTCCTCGACGACTGGGGCGTCTCCGACCGGATGATCAACACCGTCTTCACCGGCAGCGGGCTGTTCGGCTCGACGTCCGAGCTGGTGGAGGGGCGATTCCGCCGCCCGCGCATCACGTGGCTCGCCGACAACTACTTCCACGGCGCCGCCGCCGACGACTGGATGCCCCGTCTCGACGCACTGGCCGACCTCCGCGATGCGGGCGGGCTCCGGAAGCCGGTCCGTCGCCACGGTCGGGCGGGCGGCGCGCTGCGCCGGGCGTGGGAGCGCAAGCTCCAACTGGGCGACCACGACCGCTCGCTCACGGGGAGCGCGGCCTACGCGCTCGGCGTGCCGGCCCGCGGTCTCGTGCGGGGCGTGCGGCGGCTGCGGCGCCGGCTCGAAGCCCCCGTGGCGACCACCGCCTGAGCGTCAGTCGACGGGCGCGGTGTGCTCGGCGACGTGGACGACGTAGGCCGCGGCGTTGCGGACCAGCGCCTCGCGCTCCTCGGGGGAGAGCTCGCGGCGCACCTTCGCGGGCACGCCGGCGACGAGTGAACCGGGCGGCACGACGGTGCCCTCGAGCACCACGGCGCCCGCGGCGACGAGCGAGCCCGCGCCGATGACGGCGCCGTTCAGCACGGTCGCATTCATGCCGATGAGGCTGCCGGCCTCGATCGTGCAGCCGTGGAGCACGGCGCCGTGGCCCACGGAGACGTCCTCGCCGACGTACAGGGGGAAGCCGGTGTCGACGTGGCAGACCGCCGTGTCCTGCAGGTTCGCCCGTGGCGCGAGGGTGATGGTCGCCGCCTCCGCGCGCAACACGGCGTTGTACCAGACGCTCGATCCGGCCCGCAGTTCGACGTCGCCGACGACGACGGCGCCCGCGGCGACGAACGCCTCCTCGGAGACGCGCGGTGCCGGGATGCCGGCGAGCTCGATGATGCGGGCGGAGGGGTCGGCGCTCATCCGGCCAGGTTAGCGCTGCGACCCGCTGGTCGAGCAGGCGGGCCGGCGCCGCTGGTCGAGTCGGCGCGCCGGCGCCCGCTGGTCGAGTAGGCGCGCCGGCGCCGTATCGAGACCCCGCAGGGCGCCGCACCCGGTCTCGATACGCTCCTTCTTCCCTACTCGACCGGCGGGGTGGTCGCTACTCGACCAGCGGGGTGGTCGCTACTCGACCGGCGGGGTGGCCGTCCTCGACCGGCGGAGTGCGCGAACTAGGATGCCCGCATGCCCGACACCCCCTCGCATCCCGCCGTCGACCGCGTCGCCGCGTCGCTCGCGGCGCACGGCCTCGCCCCCGAGATCGTCTGGTTCGACGGCGCCGTCACGACGGCACAGCTCGCGGCCGACGCCCTGGACATCCAGGTCGGCCAGATCGCCAATTCGCTCGTCTTCACCCTCGACGGCGAGCCCCTGCTCGTGCTGACGTCGGGATCGCACCGCGTCGACACCGACTGGCTCGGCGGACGTCTCGGCGGCACGATCGGCCGCGCGTCGAAGGAGCTCGTCAAGGAGGCGACGGGACAGGTCATCGGCGGGGTCGCGCCCGTCGGGCATCCGGCGCCGGTGCGCACGCTCGTCGACACGGCGCTCGCCGAGCACGACGTCGTGTGGGCGGCCGCCGGACACGCGAAGACGGTGTTCCCGACGACGTTCGCGGAGCTGGTGCGGATCACGGGAGGCACGCCGACGGCGGTCGTGCCGGAGTCCCTTTAGGCTGATCCCCATGACCTTCCCCACCGGTGAGCAGTACGAGCTCGAGACCTCGACGGCGAGCGGCGAACTCCGGGCCACCATCACTCAGGTCGCGGCGGGCCTGCGGTCCTTCACCGTCAACGGCATCGACCTCGTCCCCGCGTTCCCGGTCGACCAGCCCCACTTCTCGGGGGCGGGCATCGTGCTCGTGCCGTGGCCCAACCGCATCCGCGACGGCAAGTGGTCCGACGAGGGCGTCGAGTACCAGCTCGCGATCACGGAGCCCAAGCTGGGCAACGCCATCCACGGCCTGCTGCGCTACACCGAGTACCAGGTGCTCGAGCGCGAGCGCGAGATGGTGACCCTCGGTGCGACGGTGTACCCGCAGCTCGGCTACCCGTTCCACCTGCGCACCGCGGTGCGCTACGAACTCGTCGCCGACGGCATCCGCGTGACGCACTTCCTCGAGAACCTCGGTGCCGAGGAGGCGCCCGTCGCCGTCGGCACCCACCCGTTCGTGACGATCGGCGACGTGCCGGGCGCTTCCCTCCGGTTGCAGCTCGCCGCGGGCAGCCACATCGAGACCGACGAGCGGCTGCTGCCGACCGCCGAGGTGCCCGTCGCGGGCACCGAGTGGGACTTCCGCGAGCCGCGCGGCGTCGACGCCATCGCGTTCGACGACGCGTTCGGCGAGGCGATCGTCGACGACGACGACCAGGTGGTGCACTCGCTCTCCGCGCCCGACGGCCGCCGCGTCTCGGTGAAGGCCGACGCCGACTTCGGCTACGTGCAGGTCTACGCGACGCGCGCGTTCCCGGGCCGCGAGGGCGATGTGACGCTCGCCGTGGAGCCGATGACGGCGCCCGCCGAGGCGTTCAACACGGGCAAGGGCGTGCACTGGCTGACGCCGGGCGAGGAGTGGGAGCTCAGCTGGGGCATCCATTTCGAGGGCTTCAGCGAGTAGCGCGCGACCCGCTGCACGACACCGCGGAACGGGCGGGCCGAGACGATCGGCCCGCCCGTTCTGCTTGCTCTTGACAAGCATGCTTGCGAAGAGCAAGTTGGTGCTCGACCAAGACGAACCGACCGCAGGGGGAAAACGAAATGTCCGCGACCAACATCTTCGTCAACGTGGCGACCGCCGACCTCGAACGCGCGAAGGCCTTCTACACGGCCCTCGGCTACGGCATCAACCCGCTCTTCTCCGACGAGAACGCGGCGTGCATCGTCGTCGACGAGAACGTCTACTTCATGGTGCTCACGCGCGAGTACTTCGGCACGTTCACCGACAAGCAGGTCGTCGACCCGGCCACGCACGCCCAGGTGCTCACCGCGCTCAGCGCCGACTCCCGCGAGGAGGTCGACCGCATCGTCGAGGCGGGCATCGCCGCCGGCGGCAGCGAGCCGCGCCCCGCCACCGACCTCGGCTTCATGTACTCGCGCGACCTGGAGGACCCGGACGGCAACATCCTCGAGTTCCTCCACATGGTGCCCGAGGCCGTCGACCAGGGGCCCGACGCCTACCTCGCCGAGCACCCCGAGGCCGCGCCGACCACCGGCGCCTGATCGGCCGAGCGTGCCGCGCAGCGCCGGGACGCGCAGCCTCGGGCAGCGCTCGGGCCTCGCTCGTGCCGTCGAGCTCGTCGGCGAGCGCTGGGCGCTGCTCGTGGTGCGCGAATTGCTCGTCGGGCCGCGGCGCTACACCGATCTCAAACGCGGACTGGCGAAGGCGCCGACGAACATCCTGAGCGACCGGCTCGTGCAGTTGCAGGAGGCCGGACTCGTGCGCCGGGTGCCCGTCGCCCGCTCCGGCCTCGCCTACGAGCTCACCGATCGGGGCCGCGCGCTCGAGGACGCCGTGCTGGCGCTCGAACGCTTCGGCCTCGCCGAGCTCGGGGCGCCGGGCGACGAGGATGCCGTGGTCACCCACGACGGCCTCATCACGAGCCTGCGCGCCGCGTTCCGACCCGGGGCCGCCGGGTCGTCGGCCGTGCGGTTCCTCGTGCGCTCGGGCGAGGTCGCCGTCGAGGCGAGCGTGGCCGACGGGACCCTCGACCTCGTCGCCGTGGGGAACCAGGCGCTGCCGGCGCCGCTCCGCGTCGGGGCCCCGGCGGCGGCGGAGCGCAGCGCCGTCCTCGAGGGCGATCCAGCCGCTCTCCTCGTCGGAGACCGGGCCGCGGCGCTCGCCGCGGGTCGCATCCGCATCGACGACCCGGCCGCGCTCGCCGCGTTCGCCGCGTGCTTCGCGGTCGATGCCGTCGGAGCGGGCGACGTGGTCGACGGCGTCGCCTGATCCCCGCGGGGCTCAGCCGGTGCAGGACCCCGTCGAGACCGATGCGCGCAGCTCGGCCGACTGCGCGGCGAGCGGGTCGAGCAGGGAGGGCGCGATCGCGAAGCCGACACCCGAGACCGTCTCGGACTTCGCGAAGACCACGCCGGCGACCGTGCCGTCCATCGTGAGCAGCGGCCCGCCGGAGTTGCCGTGCTCGACGGTGCCGGCGATCGTGACGATGTCGCGCTGCGACTCGGCGCCGTCGACGACGATGCGGGCGACGCCGCTCGAGACGACGTTCGCGGGTTGCAGATCGAGCGGTCCGCCGAGGGGGTAGCCCGCGACGACCGCCTGCGCGCCGATCTCGAGCGGGCTGGACATCGCGAGGGGCGCGAGGCCGAGCCCGTCGGTCGCGATGACCGCGAGGTCGTTCGCCGGGTCGAACGCGACGATGCGGCCCGGCGCGGTCTCGCCGTCGGGCGCCTCGACGAGCGGCGACTCGAGACCGGCGACGACGTGCGCGTTCGTGACGATGCGGTCCTCGGCGACGACGAAGCCCGAGCCCGTCATGCCGACGCCGCACTGATAGGCGGTGCCGGTGATGCGCACGACCGAGTCGCTCGCGGCGAGCACCTCCGGATCGTCGACGGCGAAGTCCGGCTGCTCCGGCGTCTCGGTCGGGGCGTCGAGCACGTCCGCGAGCCACGGCACGGCCTGATCGGTCGCGGCGCCGCGCACCTGGGCGGCCCAGTTCGAGACGGGCTCCGGCGTGACGGCCTCGAGCGCAGCGAGGACGCGGGAGTTCGCGAACGCCGGCGAGACGCCGGGGATGCCCATGGCGCCGATGCCGCCGAAGACGAGGAGGATCGCGAAGGCGGAGGCGACGATGCCGGCCGCCCCGCCGAGGATGCGGTCGAGCCACCCGAGGTGCACCGCCTCGGCGCCGGAGCCGAGGAAGCGGCCGAGCGTGCCGCCGAGGCCCGCGCCGACCGCGAGCAGGAGGACGCCCACGAACACGGTGGCGATCGAGCGCAGCAGCGGGTCGAGCGGCAGCGTCATCACCCACGGCATCGCGAAGAACGCGGCGATGCCGCCCGCGACGAGGCCGATGAGGGCGCCGGCCGTGCGGAAGAGCCCTGCTCGCACCCCGTTGAGCAGGCCGGCGAGCAGGATCAGCAGGAAGACGACGTCGACCAGCCAGTCCCAGGAGCCCATGCCGAGAGGGTAACCGGCCGAGCCGACCGGATGCTCCGCGCCGCACCAGCGCGGCCCGACGCCGACCGTGCCGCGAACGTGCGCCGCCCGGGCGCACGACGAACGCGCCGCCCGGCAACCCCCCACGGTGCCGGACGGCGCGATCGCCGAGCAGTAGTGCGTCAGCTCGTGGGCATCAGCACGGTGTCGATGAGGTACACGGTCGCGTTGGCGGTGTGGACGCCGCCGCAGATGACGGACGCGTCATTGACCATGAGGTCGTCGCCGGAGCCGGTGACCTCGACGGTGCCGCCCTCGACGGTGGTGTGCTCGCCCGCGATCTCGTCGGGCGCGACCTGACCGGGCACCACGTGGTACGTCAGGATCTTGGTGAGCGTCGCCGAGTCGGTCTTGAGCGACTCGATCGTGGCCGGGTCGATCTTCGCGAACGCGTCGTCGACGGGCGCGAAGACGGTGAACTCGTCCCCGTTGAGGGTGTCGACGAGGTCGACGTCGGGGTTGAGCTGGCCGGAGACCGCGGCGACGAGGGTCGTCAGCATGGGGTTGTTCGAGGCGGCGACGGCGACCGGGTCGGTCGACATGCCGACGATGGAGCCGGCGCCGTCGGGCACCGCGTCGGCGTAGGCGGCGCAGCCGGGGCCGACGAGGTCGGCGGCCGGGTCGGCCGTCATGGCCTCCTCGGTGGGCTCGGCCTCCTGCGACATGGCGGGCTCGTCGGACATCGACGAGGAATCGCTCGTGGACGAACAGCCCGCGAGTCCGAGGGCCGCGACGGCGGCGACGGCGAAGCCGGCGAGCAGCGGGCGTGCAGTGATTCGCATGGGTCTACTCCTTCTGGTGGACGACCCGGGGAACCGGGCCGATCACCGGGGGTTCGGGACCCGCGCCGGAACGGATTGGTCGGATTCGCAAAGTTCTCTCCGACCAATCCCGACGGGCGTCGGCGCCGAACCCCTGCCGACCAGGAATCGAGGTTCCCCGTGCTCTCGCTCGCACTCATCGGCTTCGTCGGCGGACTCATCACCGGCATCTCGCCGTGCATCCTGCCCGTGCTGCCCGTCATCTTCCTCTCCGGCGGCGCACAGGGCGCCCGCGTCGACGCCGACGGCGCCGCCCTCGCCCGCCGGAACGCCCGGCCCTACCTCGTGATCGCGGGGCTCGTCGTGAGCTTCAGCGTGTTCACGCTCGTCGGGTCGCTGCTGCTCGCGCTCCTCGGCCTCCCGCAGGACGTGCTGCGCTGGGCGGGGCTCGTCGTGCTCGTGCTCATCGGCATCGGCCTCATCGTGCCGCGCTTCGAGTCGGTGCTCGAGAAGCCGTTCGCGTGGATCCCGCGCAAGGACGTCGGCACCGATCGGGGCGGCTTCCCGCTGGGGCTCGCGCTCGGCGCCGTGTACGTGCCGTGCGCCGGTCCGGTGCTCGCCGCGATCACGGTCGCCGGCTCCACCGGGCGCATCGGCCCCGAGACGATCGTGCTGACGCTGACGTTCGCCGTCGGCGCGGCCATCCCGCTGCTCGTCTTCGCGCTCGCCGGACGGCGGGTTGCCGAGCGCGTGAAGTCCTTCCGCACGCACCAGCGCGGCATCCGCCTGACCGGCGGCATCGTGATGATCGCCCTCGCGATCGGCCTCGTCTTCGACGTGCCGCAGCTGCTCCAGCGCGTGGTGCCCGACTACACGGGCGCCCTGCAGGAGCAGTTCGGCGGGACGGAGGAGGTCGAGGAGGCCCTCGGCCTCGGCGGCCTCGTGACCGACGAGAACCGCGACCTCGACCGGTGCGAACCGGGCGCCGACGAACTCGCCGAGTGCGGCACCGCGCCCTCGATCCGCGGCATCCAGCAGTGGCTCAACACGCCGGGCGGCGAGGCCGTCGATCTCGCGGACCTCCACGGGCAGGTCGTGCTGCTCGACTTCTGGGCGTACTCCTGCATCAACTGCCAGCGCTCGCTGCCGCACGTCACGGCCTGGGACGACGCGTACCGCGACGCGGGGCTGCAGGTCGTCGGCATCCACTCGCCCGAGTACGCCTTCGAGAAGGAGCCGCGCAACGTCGAGGCCGGCGTCGCGAAGTTCGGCATCGACTACCCGGTCGCCCTCGACAACTCGCTCTCGACCTGGACGAACTACCGCAACCGCTACTGGCCGGCCCACTACCTGATCGACGCGGAGGGCACGGTGCGCGCCATCGCGTTCGGCGAGGGGCACTACGCCGAGACCGAACGCCAGATCCGCGAGCTGCTCGAGGATGCCTCCCCGGGCGTCGACCTCCCGGCCCCGACCGAGACGGCCGACGACACCCCCGAGGCGGGTTCCACGACGCCCGAGACCTACCTCGGCACGACGAAGGCGGGCAACTTCGGCGGGACCGAGTCGTACTCGGCCAAGACGAGCGGGTTCGCCTTCCCGGACGACCAGCCGGCCGACTCGTTCGCCCTCGACGGCGCCTGGACGCTCGGCACGCAGTCGATCGCCCCGACCGGACCCGAGGACGCCCGGGTGCGGCTCGAGTACCACGGCAGCACCGTGCAGATGGTGCTCGGCGGGGCCGGCGAGGTCGTCGTCGACGACGGCTCCGGTCCGCGCACGATCGCCGTGTCCGGCGCGCCCGACGCCGTCGTCCTCGTCGAACCGGGCGAGTCCCGCACCGGCTCCCTCACCGTCACCGTCGGCCCCGGGGTCGACGCCTACTCCTTCACGTTCGGATGACCGATGCGACGCTGCTCCGTTCGAGGACCCGGCCGCGGGGTGCGCGGCCCGGCGGGTCTGCCATGCTGGATCGCGTGTCAGGAACCGCCGGGGAGGCCACCCCGCCCGAAACGGCCGAGACGAGCGTCGAGACGCTCCTCGGCGGGGTGGGCTCGGGCGACCGCGCGGCGTTCGGAGAGCTCTACGACCGCACCGCGCCTCGGGTCTTCGGCCTGCTCGTGCGGCTCGTCGTCGATCGCGCGCAGGCGGAAGAGGTGATGCAGGAGGTGTTCCTCGAGATCTGGCAGACCGCTCCCCGCTACGACGCCGCCAAGGGCTCGGCGATCGGGTGGCTCTTCACGATCGCGCACCGCCGGGCGGTCGACCGCATCCGCGCCGCCCAGTCCGCGCGCGAGCGCGACGAGCGCATCGGCGCCCGCGACGTCGACGTGCCCGTCGACACGGTCGCCGAGGACGCGGAGGTGCGCATCGAGCACGAACGCGTGCACGAGGCGCTCGTGCGACTGTCCGACCTGCAGCGCGAGTGCGTGGCCCTGGCCTACTACGGCGGGCTGACGCAGCGCGAGATCGCCGAACGGCTCGAGGTGCCGCTCGGCACCGTGAAGACCCGATTGCGCGACGGGATGATCCGATTGCGAGACCTGCTGGGGGTGACGACATGACCGACGACCCGAACGAGCGGCCCGCCGACGAGTCGGCCGACCGGCTCCGCGCCGAAGCCGAGGCAGCCGCTGCAGCCGACGCGCTCGGCGCGCTCGACGCGGACGACCGCGCCGCCTACCTCGAGGCGCTCGCCGCATCGCCGGAGGCGCAGGCCGACTCGGCGGCGTTCGGCGAGACGGCCGCACGGCTCGGCGCGGCCGTGCCCCCGATCGACCCGCCGTCCGCGCTCAAGGACGCGATCTTCGCCCGTCTCGACGACGTGCCCCAGCTCGCGCCGGAGCCCGCTCCGGTCGTCCCGACGGCCGTGCCCGCCGCGGTGCCCCACGACGAAACGCCGCGGGCGCCGGCTTCCGAGCCCGGGGCTGTCCCGGACTACGCCGTCCCCGGCCCGGCCGAGCTGCGCGCCCGGCGTCGCTGGAGCCCCGTGGCCGTCATCGCCGCCGTCGCGGCGGTCTTCGTCCTCATCGCCGGCGGCGTCGCCCTCGGCGCGGCGTGGACCGGGCCCAACGGGTGGAATGCGCAGCGCCAGCTCCAGGCGATCCTGGATGCCGAGGACGCGCAGACCGCGACGACGACCGCGACCGACGGCGGCGAGCTCGAGCTCGTCTGGTCGGAGGAGGACGGCAGTGCCGCCGTGCGCGTCGAGTCCCTGCCGGCCCCTGCCGAGGGCAGCACGTACGAGCTGTGGTTCATCGGGGGCGACGGAGCGCGCTCCGCGGGCACCTTCGAACCCGCCTCCGACGGCAGCGCCTGGCGCGTGCTCGAGGGCGAGATGTCGGCCGGCGACGTCGTCGGCGTGACGGTCGAACCCGACGGCGGCTCGGTGCAGCCGACCACCGACCCCATCGCGGTCCTGCCGAGCTGAGCCGACGCGACCGTCGGCCGTCGGACGCGGTCCGGACACCGGTCGCGGCGCCAGACCGTGCATCCTCGACAATCGCGCCCGGCCCGGCGCGCGCGGCGCTGGCGGTTCCCGCGAACCCCGCGCCGCGCGCGCGGAGCCGTGGGTTAGGGTGCCGGAGTGCCGCCGACGAGCGGCCCCGGCCCGGCCGGACGAACGCGAAGGAGCGGCGGATGCGCGTCGGCATGATGTTGGACTACTCGGGCGGGTTCCGCGAGGTCGCGGACGAGGTCGCGGACCTCGAGCGGGTCGGCGTCGAGCTCGTCTCGGTGCCCGAGGTCTACACGTTCGACGCGCCGAGCGCGCTCGGCTACCTCGCCGCGAAGACCGAGCGGATGCAGCTCATGAGCGCGATCATGCAGCTCTACACGCGCACCCCCTCGCTCACGGCGATGACGGCCGCCGGCCTCGACTACGTCAGCGACGGCCGCTTCACGCTCGGCCTCGGCGCCTCGGGCCCGCAGGTCATCGAGGGCTTCCACGGCGTGCCCTACGACGCCCCGCTCGCGCGCACCAAGGAGGTCGTCGAGATCTGCCGCCAGGTGTGGCGCCGCGAGCCCGTCGTGCACGCGGGCCGCAAGTACACGATCCCGCTGCCCGCCGACCAGGGCACCGGCCTCGGCAAGCCGCTGAAGCTCATCAACACGCCGGTGCGCGCGGACATCCCGATCGCGATCGCCGCCCTCGGCCCGAAGTCGGTCGAGCAGACCGCCGAGATCGCCGAGGCCTGGCTGCCGATGTGGTTCGTGCCCGAGAAGGCGCAGGACGTCTGGGGCGGCGCACTCGCGGCGGGCGGCGCCCGCCGCGACGCCGCCCTCGGGGAGCTCGACGTCATCGTGAGCCCGCCGCTGGCCATCACCTCGTCGCCCGAGCGCGTGTACCCGTTCGTCAAGCCGACGCTCGCGCTCTACGTCGGCGGCATGGGCGCGAAGGGCAAGAACTTCTACCACGAGCTCGTCTCGTCGTTCGGCTTCTCGGCCGAGGCGGACCGCATCCAGGAGCTCTACCTCGCCGGCCGCAAGGACGAGGCGATCGCCGCGGTCCCCGACGAACTGGTCAAGGCGGTGTCGCTCATCGGCGACGCCCACGAGGTGCGCGACCGCGTGCAGGCGTTCGCCGAGGCGGGGGCGACCTCGTTCACCGTGCACCCCCTCGCCCGCGACGCCGCGAGCCGGCTGGCGCTCATGGGTGCGTTCCGCGAATTGGTCGACTGACGCTCTGCCGTCGGTCGAGCAGCGAAGCGCATCGAGACCCCGCAGCCCGCCGTTCGCCCCCACGCCCGTGCCGCTGCGCCACGTTCGCGATCGCCGCGCCCCCATTTCTGGCGCGGCAGCGGAGAATGGGGCGCGACGGCGGCTCGGCGGCAGGTCGAGGGGAGTCCAGGGGGCGGATGCCACGACCGGGTACGCTCTCGGTATCCCCACCGCCGTCCCCTCGGACATCCGGAACCGACTGGAGCCCGCCCCGCATGCTCGCACTGCTCGCCGCCCTGCCCATCGAGGTCCACCCGCAGAAGGGTTACGACGGCTTCATCGGATGGGTGCTCGGCCTCATCGAACTGCTCGGCGAGGTCGGCGTCGGCCTCGCGGTGCTCATCGAGACGTTCGTCCCGCCGATCCCGAGCGAGGCGATCCTGCCCGCCGCGGGCTTCCTCGCCTACGAGGGGCGCATGAACTTCTGGCTCGCCTGGGCGGCGGCCACCCTCGGCGGCCTCATCGGCGCGTGGGTCTGGTACTGGATCGGCGCGGCCCTCGGCCGCCGTCGCACGCGCTGGTTCGTCGGCAAGGTGCCCCTCATGGAGGAGGCAGACTTCGACCGCGCCGAGGCGTTCTTCCAGAAGTGGGGCGGCGTCGCCGTCTTCCTCGGTCGCTGCGTGCCGCTCGTGCGCTCGTTCATCTCGATCCCCGCGGGCATCGAGCGGATGAACCTCGGCAAGTTCACGCTCTACACGTTCCTCGGCTCGGGCATCTGGAACGGCATCTGGATCGGCCTCGGCTTCGCCTTCGGACCGGTCATCAAGCCCATCCTCGAGCAGTGGAGCGGCATCATCTCCGACGCCGTCCTCGTCGTCATCGCGCTGCTGATCCTCTGGTTCATCGTCGTCCGCGTCATCCGCCTGCAGAAGGCCAAGCACCTCCCGGGCGAGGAGCCGGCCCTCGCGGACGGGGTCGACCGGCCCATCGGCTCCGAGCCGAGCGCGACGGCCGAGCCCCGCACGGCCGCCGACCCCGCCGACCTCCCCGACCCGGAACGCCGCACGGGGGAATGATCCCGCGCGTCAGCGCTTCGTGACGACGACGCGGACGACGTCGCCGAGGTCCTTGCCGAGGCGGGCGCGCACCTTCGCGTTGAGCGAGATCATGTGCCCGCCGGTTCCGGTGACCATGGCGCCGACGTTCTCGAGCGCGACGTCGTCGACGAGCGCGTCGACCCGCACGGTCTTGCCGGTGCCGAAGAACTCCGCGGATCCGGGGATCTCGACGCACGTCCACTGCTCGCCCTTGACGTCGACGCCGATGGGCGCCTCGAAGCGCAGTTCCCGATCGCTCATGGCCGCGAGCCTAGGCGGGCCGCCGCGCGGCCGTCAGCCCCAGACGACGCGGTCGAGGGGCTCCCGGTCGGCGCGGATGCCGAGTTCGTCGGGGCGGACCTCCCAGCCGGCGATCGCGTCGAAGCGCACGCCGGTGCGGTCCGCGAGCTCGTCGAAGCCGATCGCGAAGGTGTCCCAGCCGCGCAGCGGCAGGAGCCCCTCGCCGAGTCGGTCGAGGGACTGCGCGAGCACGAACGCCTGCGCGCTCGGCACGCCGTCGAAGTCGTACGCGAAGAGCTTCCAGAACGCGGTCGGGATGGCGACGTCGCGGTAGCGCGGGTCGTCGTCGCCGAACACGGGCCCGCCGAAGAGCGAGATGCGCTGCCGTCCGAGTTGCGCCTCGGCGAGGAGGTCCTCCTCGAGCCGCCCCCAGAGCCCGCCGCGGGAGGCCTGATTGAAGTCGTTCATCTGCGGGGTGATGTTCGTGAAGCAGAACGAGTCGGTGTTGGCCTGCGCCGCGTCTTCGCCCCAGAGCAGGTCGGCCCGCCGCGCGACGTGCCCGCGGTCGAGGTCGTTGCCGGCGTAGAGGTCGTTCAGCAGCTGCGCCGATGCGGGGATGCGCGGGTCGGGGTGGAAGCGCTCGCCCTCGCGGCCGATGCGCCCGTCGAGGTCGGCGCCGTCGATGTTCCACGCGACCACCCGTGCCATGCGCCGCTCGACGCTCATCGAGAGCGAGAAGTGGGCGTAGTCGAGCCAGTCCGAGCCGCCGGCGTCGAGCGCATCGGCCTGCGCAGCAGCGTCGAACGTCGGCAGCGGGGTCGGGTCGTCGAGGAACGCCGCGTCGAATCCGGTCATCGGGATGCTCCGTCCGTCGTCTCGGCCGTGCGGCGCAGATCCTCGAGGATGCGCCCCAGCGAGTCGTCCTCGACGCGGAACGAGGGCGAGGTACCGGTCGCGCCGAGCGCGACGAGCGTGCGATCCAGGATGCTCCGCGTCCGCGCCTCCCGCGCGAGCGCTTCGTCGGCGGCCCGTTTGCTCGCGCGGGCGATGAACCAGCTGACGACGGCGACCGCCGCGCCGAGCAGGGTCACCGTCGCGCCGATGCCGTTGAACACCAGGTTCCACACGTCGAAGAGATCGCGTTCCACGGCGCCAGGTTATCGAGCGGCGCCGACGCCGCGCAGCGGCTCAGCCGAAGACGAGCAGGCCGAGGGCCGCCGCGCCGAGGCCGAGCACGAGCATCCCGCCGCTGTGCGCGATCGCCGCCCACGGCCGGCGCTGCCGCACGAGCCGGGCCCCCTCGACCATGGCGGTGCTGAAGGTGGAGTAGCCGCCGAGGAACCCGACGCCGAAGATCGCGGCGACGGCGCCCGGGGCGGTGACGGCGGCGGTCCAGCCGGTCAGGAGCCCGAGCAGGAAGCACGCGGTCGTGTTGACGACGATCGTGCCGAGCGGGAACGAGGTGCGGTTCCAGCGGGCGACGAACGTGTCGACGAGGAAGCGCGCGGCGGCGCCGAGACCGCCGGCGAGGGCGGCGAGGAGCAGCGTCATGCGGCATCCTCCTCGGGCGCCGTCGACGGCGCCGCCGTCGGGCGCAGGGCGCCGGCCAGGAGCATCCCGGCACCGGCCGCGACGAGCCCGGCGAGGATGCTGACGAGCGCGTACGCGAACCCGAGCGCGGGCGCGGCGCCGAGGAGGCGATCGGCCTCGACCGAGAACGTGCTGTAGGTCGTGAAGCCGCCGAGCACGCCCGTGCCGACGCCGAGGCGGAGGCTGCGCCGCAGCCCCTCGTCGGGTCCGCCGCGGGCGAGCGTCTCGAGCAGCAACCCGAGGAGGAAGGCGCCCGCGAGGTTGATCGCGAACGTCGTCCACGGCCACGCGCCCGAGGCGGCGGGCCACACAGCCTCGAGCACGAACCGCAGGGCGACGCCGAGGCAGCCGCCGAGGAAGACGAGGAGCGCCGAACGCGCGAGTGCGCCGCCGCTCACTTCGCCCACTCGTCGGAGGGATCGGCCCAGTCGACGACGGCGATGGGGATCGTGAGCACGGGTCGGTGCTGGTGCTGGGCGAGATGGGCGGCGAGCGAGCCGGCGAAGAGTTCCGCGATGCGACGGGCGGCGCCTGGATGCCGGGCTCCGACGATGAACACCGACGCGTCGACCGCGCGGGCGAGGTGGGTGAGGGCGCGGTCAGGGCGGCCGGCGAGGTAGTGGAAGGCCCAGCGCACGCCCGTCGGATCCAGCAGCGCCGCGAGCCGCGCCCGCAGGTCGGCTTCCGTGTCGCGCCAGCCGTCGTCGGCCGCATCCGGCTCGAGGCCCTCGTGCCGCACCGACCCGTCGCGGCCCTCGGCGACGACGACGCGATCGGGATCGACGTAGGCGAAGTGCAGGGCCGAGGCGCCGACGGCGAGCGCCCAGTCGACGGCGGCGAGCACGACGAGCTCGGACTGCCCGGGCTCGATGCCGACGACGGCCGGATGCCCGGCGAACGGCACCATCCGTTCGGGGCGGGGCTGCGGCACCTCGGTCACGGCGACCCCCTCGCGACACTGGGCCCGACCGAGCGGCCGAGCGCGACGGTGCCCCCGGAGAATTCCGACATCTCGACCCACGGATTAAAAGTCCGTTGCTCTGCCTCTGAGCTACGGGGGCTGATCGGCACGGCGCGGGCCGCGCGATCTCCCAGCAGTTTAGGCCATCGGCTGAATCAGCCGACGATCCGAACGGCGGATGCCCCGCGGGAACGCGTCCCGCGGGGCATCCGGATTCGATCGATCAATGCCCCCGGAAGCGGTTGCCGAAGAACTTCCCGAAGTCGTCGTTCCAGTGACCGTGCCACTTGCCGTGCCAGCCGCGGCCGGGATTGCGCACGTCGACGGTGACCAGCTGCGAGACGCCGGTCGGCGACATGATGTCCGCCCCGATCCAGAGCGTGCTGCCGCTCAGTGCGATCGCGCCGGGCGAGGGCACCGAGACGAGCGGCTTCGCCGTCGTGCGGCCCGGGCGCACGACGGAGATCTGTCCGCCGCGGTCGGCCCCGCCGCTGATCTCGGAGATGTACGCCGTGCCGTCGCGGGCGATCGCGAGCCCGGTCGGGCTCGACAGGCCAGTGACGACGGCCCTCGGCGTGCCGCCGCGCGGGTCGATCCGCCACACGGTGCCGCGGGATCCCGCTGCCGGGTCCTCAGTGCCGCCGGGGAGGGTCGTCACGTACAGTCGGCCGTCCTGGCCGATCTCGACGTCGGTCGGCACAGGCTCGGCGCTGTAACCGTGGCCGACGACGCACTCGGGCCACGGGGTGGTGGCGCGGAGCTCCTCGGTGACGACGACCGGCGCGGCCGGCGGCAGGACGGCGACCGTGCGGACCGCGCCCTTCGGCGAGATCGCGACGATCGCGTTGATGCCGGCGTCGGCGACGTAGACCGTGCCGTCCCGTCCGACGGTCGACGCGTACGGGTGCGTGTCGAGCACGCCGGTGTACGTCGGCATGCCGAGCGGCGGGAACTCCGGGAACGGGACGAACTGCGATGCGCAGTCGGCCGGCAGATCGAGGAAGCCGTAGGTGTTGACCTGGTCGGGGTTCGCCGCCGCCTCGTAGGCGGCGAGATCGGCGACCTGGCTACTGGTGGTGCCGGTGCGCTTGGTGAGCACGGCGCTGGAGTGGTCCATCGCGACCTGGAAGTAGTAGATCGACTTGCCGGCGACCGACGGGGCGGAGAGCTCGAACCCCGGTGCCGCGGCGATCTCGCTGAGCGCGCCCTTCCGATCGACGGCGTTGAGCGCGCCGAGGAAGTTCTGGGTGAGGAGCACGCCGCCGGATGCCGTGGCGGCGAGGCCGAGCGGCGTGACGAGGCCGTCGGCGACGACCGACGGTGTCGGCGGGGTCTGCCCGCCGCCGCCGCCGGCGGCAGCGGGAGCGGCGAGCCCGAGCGTGGCCGTCAGTGCGACGGCGGCCCCGAGCGCGATGGCGCGGAACGGCATTGTTCGACCTTTCGATTCGGTTGCGCCGCGGGAGTGGGGGACTCGGCGGCTGCAGAGTATTCCTCATCTTCATCGCTGTCGAGACGCAAAGGGACGACAGAGCCGATGCACAGGGAACGGCAGGGGCCCGGGCCGGTCGCCTTCCACGCGGAGTAAAATCTCCGGAATGTCCGACGAGAAGTTCCCCCGACCCGTCAAGTTCACGCCGGGACGATTCGCCGCGTTCGTCGGCTCGGAAGACCCGGCCAACATCAACCGCATCGCCCACGAGACGGCCGTCGCGCTGCTCGCCCGCGTGCGCACCGACCCCGATCCCGAGGTCGTCGGCCGGCTCGTGCGCTACACCGACGAGCACGGCATCGACGAGATCGCCGAGCTCTGGTCGCAGGCCGCGGCCCGCAGCCTGCCGGGGGCGCTCTGGCGCCTCTACCTGCTGCGCACGCTCATCACGCAGGACCCCGAGGGCATCGCCTTCGCCTTCCGGCGCGGCACCGAGGTCTCCACGACGATCGACGAGGTCGTCGCGGGAGCGGCCGCTCCGACCGGGCCGAGCGAGGTGGTCGAGCTCGCCGACCGCATCCTGCACGGCGTCTTCGCGGGCGACTTCGCGACCGCGCTCGACCGCGCCGCGGCGTTCTGCCGGGTGTGCGCCGCGGGCCAGGCGAGCCTCGCCGACGACGCCGATGCGACGGATGCCGCCCACCCCGGCCGCTCCGGCGCCCTCACGACCCGCGCGCTGCGTCTGACCGACCTCGCCGACGACCTCGCCGCGTGCGGGCGCCTGGAGCGACGGGGCTCGCTCGACTGACGCGGCTTCCGGAGCCGGGAATCGGAGAATCGGCTGAGCGGGGAATGCGCGGCCCCCGGCTTCCGTTAGACTCCTACGGCCGGGCCGCAGTAACCCCGGGCTCCAATACTTGCCGCTTCGAGCGGCCTTGCGCCGAGAGGCGTTTCTGCGGTCCGGCTTTTCCATGCCTGGAAACCTGCAACCCGACGGCGACGACGCCCCGGCCGAGAGGATGCCCGTGCGCGCGACCAGCACCGCCCAGTTCGAGGCCGCGGCCGCGCGCGGGCTCCCGCCCGTCGAAGAGGTCCGTCCGGGCGTCCACGCGGTGCCGCTCGTCATGCCGGGGCAGCCGCCGTTCAGCTACGCCTATCTGATCGAGGGCGTCGACGGCGCGGTCGCCGTGCACGACCCGGGCTGGGACTCGGACGAGAACGCCGCCCGGCTCGCCGACGCGCTCGCGAGCATCGGCAAGGGGCTCGAGGACGTGTCCCTCATCACCGCGAGCCACCAGCATCCCGACCACCTCTGCGGAGCCGCACGGCTCCGCGCCGCGAGCGGCGCCCGTATCCTCCTGCACGAGCCGGAGGCCGCCGCGCTGCGCTCGCCCGACCGCCCCGACGACGAGTCGGCGCCGTGGCGCAAGTGGGGAATCCCGATCACGCGGCTGCCCGGCCTCGCCGCCGGGCTCGCCGCCCACGCGCCGCGCGTGCGGCTCGCCGACGTCGACGGCACCCTCGTCGACGGCGAGGCCCTCCCGATCGCGGGGCGCACCATCCGCGTCGTGGCGACGCCCGGGCACACGTCGGGCCACATCTGCCTGCTCGACGAGGCCTCCGGCGTCGTCTTCACGGGCGACTCGGTGCTGCCGACCGTGAACCCCGGCATCGGCCTCGGCGGGTGGATGCCCGAACCGATCGCCAGCGCGCTCGACTCGCTCGAGCGCGTCGCGGCCCTCGGGGATGCGGGCGCCGACGAGGCGCTGCCGGGCCACGAGTACCGGTTCGACGGGCTCGCGGAGCGGGCGCGGGCGCTCCGCGACCACCACCTGCGTCGCGCCCGCGAGGTCGCCGCGGTCGTCGAGTCCGACCCCGACCTCCGCATCTGGGACATCGCGTCGCGGCTGACCTGGTCGGCGGGATTCGAGGGCCTGCGCGCCCTCAGCCTGGCGTCGGCCCTCGCGCAGACCGCGATGCACCGCAAGTTCGTCGCCTCCGAGGCCGGACGGGCGCGCCTCGGCTGAGTTCCCGGTGCGGCGCGCGCCCGGTTGCCCGGACGCTCCGAGCTGCCCGTCACCGCGGCAGTTCGATCCGCGTCCGCAGACCGCTCGGCGAGAACACGGCGACCTCGCGACCCGGTCGGACGCGAGCGTCCGACTCCGCGAAGCGTGCGAGCTCGTCCTCGGCCTCCGCGTCGCCCGCGTCCGCGTCCACGGTGAGCCGGGCGAGCCGATCGGCCAGGTCGGCCGCGGCCGCCTCGACCGGTCCGCCGAACGACGCCATCGCCCCCCACTCGTCCCAGAGCAGGGTCTCCGTGCCGAAACGATGCACGACGTCGGCGATGACGTAACCGTGGACGAACCATTCGCCGGCCACGTCGGCACCCGGGAAGACGCCGTAGCGACCGGGGTCGGCTCGGCCGGCTCGGATGGCGATCCACGCTTCGGCGGCCGTCTCGAAGGGAGCGTCCGACCCGGTCGGGAGATCGGCGACGTCGAAGCCGCGCGAGCCCGGCGCGAGCTCGGGATCGAGGCGGCACCAGCGTCCCTCGGTGTCGTCCCAGCGCTCGACGACGACGTGATCGTGCCGGAATCCGGGGGTGAAGTAGTCGGCGAACCCCAGACGGCTGCGGGCGGGGATGCCGTGCTCGCGGAGGACCCCGACGGCGAGCAGCGCGTGGTCGCGGCAGCATCCGCCCACCTTCGCCTCCGCCGCCCGCGGTGCGGTCAGCGGACCGGCTGCACGCTCGACGGCGGCGTCGAGGATCGACGCGAGGGTGCGGCGGTCGATGTCGGCCAATTGCGCGGGCGTCGGCTCGCCCTCGGCGCGGTAGTGCCGGATCGTCGCGGTCGCCGCCGCGCGCAGGGCGGCCGGGTCGGGGTCGACGGCCGCGAGCAGGGCCCGGTGGGTCCCGGGATCCGAGGCGGGCGAGTGCGCGGCGACGGCGTCGGCCGCGGACGGCCGGAGTGGAGCGGGACGGGGTGACGTGGATTCCATACCTGCGATTGTTCGCCTGGCCCCTGGGGCCGGGTCAACCGGCGCCGGCGGCCACGTCTCCCGCGATCGGCAGCGCGACGTCCAGGACGATCGCGTCGGGGTCCTCGCTCCACGGCGACGGGTAGCGCTCCCGGGGATCGTCCGTCGCGCCGCCGACGGCGTTCGCCACGCGGCGCACGGCGTCGTAGAACTCGAGGATGCGGGGGTAGCCGACATCGCGGCGTCGCACGTCGACGACGGCCAGCCGCCGTGCGGGTTCGGCGCGCAGCACGATGTCGCCCACCGGGTCGGCGCGTCCCGTGTACGGCACGCAGACCTCCACGAGACCGGCGAGCCCGAAGCCGACCGGTGAACGGAAGACCGCCCAGTGCTCGCCGGACGGGCGTGCGCCGGCGGCTCGGAGGACCGCGTCGGTCGCCAGTCGGTCCGCCACGAGGCTCGCGACGAGGTCCGGCTGCTCGAGCCGCCTGGAGACGGCTGCGACCGTGCGCGCCGGCGCGGTCTCGATGCGGACGAGCGCGTCAGGCACCGGGGCGCCGGGACCGGCGACGAGACGGTCGACGAGCTGGCTGCGTCGCGCGAACTCGGCGGCCTGCCCCGCCTGCCAGGCGAGGATGCCGTCACGGAGCGCGTCCGGCTCGCCCTCGAGCAGCGTCCGGATCTCGGCGAGCGGCATCCGCAGGCGACGCAGCAGTCCGATCGCCCGGGCCCGTTCGAGTTGCGCCGGCGCATACCGGCGATAGCCCGTCGCCGGGTCGACCGATTCGGGCACGAGCAGCCCGCCGACCTCGTAGAGTCGCAGCGCCTTTCGCGTCAGGCCCGACGCGCGTTCGAAGGCCGAGGGGCCGAGTCCGTCCACGATCTCGACCGTACCGACGCGCGCGTAGCATCGACACCATGTCCGAGACCGTCACCCTCCTCGTCGACCCCGCGCCCGCCGATGCGTCGGGCGATTTCGCCGCGACCTTCCGCGAGGTGGATGCCACCGAGCCCGCCGTGCGCGTCGGCGACCTCGCCGGCCAGCGCGGCGACGGCGTCTTCGAGACGATCGCGTTCGTCGACGGGCACGCGCAGGAGGTCGGCCCGCACCTCGCGCGGCTCGCGAACTCGGCCCGCATCTGCGAGCTGCCCGAGCCGAACGCCGCGCAGTGGCGGCAGGCGATCGAGACCGTCGGGGCGAAGCTGCCGGCGACGGGGGAGTTCGGCATCAAGGTCATCCTGAGCCGCGGCGTCGACCGCGGACCGGCGCCCACCGCGTGGATCACGGCGAACCCCGCGGCCGACCAGACCGCGGTGCGCACGCAGGGCGTCGAGGTCGTGACGCTCGACCGCGGCTACGCGCGCGACACGGCTGAGCGCGCCCCGTGGCTGCTGCTCGGCGCGAAGACGCTCTCGTACGCGACGAACATGGCGGCGATCCGCGAGGCCCACCGCCGCGGCGCCGACGACGCGGTGTTCGTCTCGAGCGACGGCTTCGTGATGGAGGGACCGACCTCCTCCGTCATCCTGCGCTCGGGCGGCGTCTACGCGACGCCCTCGCCCTCGGGCGCGATCCTGCACGGCACGACGCAGTTGAGCCTCTTCGACCACCTCGCGGCCGAGGGGCGCACGGTCGAGTATCGCGACATCCGGCTCGAGGAGCTGCTCGCCGCCGAGGCGGCCTGGCTCGTGTCGAGCGTGCGGCTCGCGACGGCGATCACCGCGATCGACGGCGTCGCCTTCCCGGCCGATCTCGCCGAGACGGCCGGGTTCAACGCGTACCTGCTGACCCCGCGCGACTGACGGGGGCCGGCCGGTCGAGGCGCTCATCCGGTGCTCCTCGACCGGCGTTCCGGCGCGGGGGTCTCGATACGCTCCTTCGTCGCTACTCGACCGGCGGGGACTCCTCCGGCGTTCCGGCCCGGGGGTCTCGATACGCTCCTTCGTCGCTACTCGACCGGCGCGTCTGCCTCCGCGGGCTCGATCGCGCCGATGACGGCGGCGGCGACCGCGAGCGCGACGCGCTCGTCGAGGGCGCTCGGCACGATCCTGTCCGCGGCGAGCTCGGCCGACGTCACCTGGTCGGCGATCGCGGCGGCCGCGGCGAGCTTCATGGCCGTCGTGATGCGGGTCGCCCCGCCGTCGAGGGCGCCGCGGAAGATGCCGGGGAACGCGAGCACGTTGTTGATCTGGTTCGGATAGTCGCTGCGGCCCGTCGCGACGACCCTCGCGTGGCGGGCGGCGACGTCCGGGTGCACCTCGGGGTCGGGGTTGGAGAGCGCGAAGACGATCGCGTCGTCCGACATCGTGGCGAGCAGCTCCTCGGCGACCGTGCTCGAGGAGACGCCGATGAAGACGTCGGCACCCGCGAGCGCCTCGGCGAGGCCGCCGGCGAGCTCGCGCGGGTTGGTGCGCAGCGCGTACGAGGCCTTGACGCCCTCGAGGTCGCTGCGCGAGGGGCCGAGGATGCCGCGCGAGTCGAGCAGCACGACGTCCCTCGCGCCGGCCTGCACGAGGATCTCGGCCACGGCGATGCCGGCCGCGCCCGCGCCGGAGATCACGATCTTCAGCGAGGGGATCGTGCGGCCGACGACCTTCGCGGCATTGGTCAGGGCGGCGAGGGTGACGACCGCGGTGCCGTGCTGGTCGTCGTGCATCACGGGCATGTCGAGCGCCTGGATGAGCTTCGCCTCGAGCTCGAAGCAGCGCGGGGCGGAGACATCCTCGAGGTTGACGGCGCCGAAGCTCGAGCGCAGGCGCACGAGCGTCTCGACGATCTCGTCGACGTCGTTCGTCTCGAGCACGAGCGGGATGGAGTTCAGCCCGCCGAAGCGCTTGAAGAGGGCCGACTTGCCCTCCATCACGGGCAGCGACGCGCTCGCGCCGATGTCGCCGAGCCCGAGCACGGCGC
Organism: Agromyces seonyuensis; assembly: GCF_009789225.1. Taxonomy (GTDB): domain Bacteria; phylum Actinomycetota; class Actinomycetes; order Actinomycetales; family Microbacteriaceae; genus Agromyces; species Agromyces seonyuensis. The sequence continues at coordinate 22,209 of NZ_WSTA01000062.1, forward strand.
TGCCGTCGGAGACGACGGCGACGAGCCGGCTCGCCCACGTGTACTGGGCGGCGGTCTCGGGGGCGGAGTGGATCATGCGCGAGACCTGGGCGACGCCGGGCGTATAGGCGATGGAGAGGTCGCGCTTGGTCTCGAGGGGCGCCGACAGCGCGATGTCGAGCTTGCCGCCGTCGTGCGCGGCGAAGATCTCGGCGTCGGTGAGGGGGATGGGGGAGCGGCCCGTGGCGGTGCGGTCGGTGCGGGGCTCGGCGGGGTGGATGCTCATGGTGCGTCCGTTCGTTCGACGACGGTGCCGCGGACGCGCGGCCACGCCCGGGCTGGGTGGGAGACCGGTCGGCGGGGACGGCGTCTGCCGATACGGCGGCGCGCGGTCGATCGGTTCGGGCGGCGACGCGGTGGGCGTCGGCTCGCTTCGGGCTCGCCACGGGTGGGGTTCGCGGCTCGGCGCGAGGGGTGATTCGCGTGCCGAGTGCGTCGAAACTATCAGCGGACGTCTCCGACCGGACCCCGCGAGCGTGCATCCGAAGCGGGAAGATCGTGCATTCTTTCGCGCACGCGAATTGCGCACGGATGCCGCGGGGCGACGCGAGCGTTGCGGCGGCGGTGCCCCGAACGGGGGAGTTGTGCATTCGCCATGGATACCCCTGGTGCTGACTTTGTTCGGATTGCTAACATACTGCTCACGCGCGGGACGACGGGGCGAGCGGAGGCCGGGATGGGCGCTGCAGCAACACCGGGACGAAGCGGTGCGCTCCGGAGGCCGGCGCAGCCGGACCTCGACGCCTTGCCCCCGCTCCTCGCCCGGCTGCAGGCCGCCGGAGCGCCGACCGCCCCCCATGTCGCGGCCGTCGTCGCCGCCGCCCTCGCCGGAGACGGCGAGGCGATCGACGAGGCGATCCGCGGGCTGCGACCCGCGCAGCGGCTCGGGCGCGAGGCCCTGCCCGACCCGTTGCCGTGCGGTCCCGCCGTCGAGGCCGCGGTCGGCGGGCTCGGCCGCGCGCTCTCGCCGTGGGAGCGCCGGGTGCTGCTCGCCGCCTCGGTCGCCGTCGTCGACCGCATCGACGCGATCCTCCTCGCGCTCGGCCTCACGATGGCCGACGTCGTCGGCTCGCCCGTGAGCGGCTGCCTCCGGCTGACGGCCGGCCGGTTCGCGTTCGTCGACCCCCGGCTGCGGTGCTGGGCGCACGACAGCGCGAGCGTCGCCGAGCGTACCGAGGTCCACGCGCTGCTCGCCGACGCCTACGCGCGGCTCGGCGACGAGCCCCGAGCCGTCTGGCACCGGGCGCTCGCCACGCTCGAGGGCGATCCCGCCCTCGTCGAACCGCTCCTCGCGCTCGCCGAGGCGGCCGACGAGGCGGGCGACGCGGAGTGGGCGCACGCCGTCGCCCGCGAGGCCGAGAGCCACGCCGACGGAGTCCCGACGGCGAGGGCCGCGCTCGTCGCCGGCGTCGCCGCGCTGCACGGCGGGCTGGTCGACGACGCCGTCGTGTGGCTCGGCGAGGCCGCACTCGACCCGGTGGCCCGCGAGCGCGCCCTCCCGCTCCTGCTGCACGCGTCGGCGCTGCGCACGGGACTCGTCGCCGACGCCGAGCTCGACGAACGCCTGGAGGCCGGGCCGCCGCCGTCCGCCGCGGCGCTCGCACGCGCCTGCGCCGACGCCGCACGCCACCATGCC